>CAZOYV010000026.1:3815-45811 GCA_964584075.1 uncultured Rickettsiales bacterium
CTACGTCGATCGCGAGACCGAGACCTACGCCCAGCACCCCGACTGGTGGGTCCGCGACGAGGCCGGCGAGGAGATCGTGTTCGTCAACTCCGAGCTGTACGAGCACGTGATCGTCGACGCGACCCACCCCCAGGCCGGGCCGTGGATGGCCCAGCAGGTCGCCGACCGGGTCGCCGACGGCTACACCTACCTCAAGCTCGACTTCCTGTACGCCGGCGCGCAGGAGGGGCAGCGCCACGCCGACGTCACCGGGGTCGAGGCGTTCCACGTCGGGATGGCGCTGCTCCGCGAGGCCGCCGGCGACGCCTGGGTGCTGGCCTGCGGCGCCCCGCTGCTGCCCTCGGTCGGCTACGCCGAGTCGTACCGCAGCGGGGCCGACATCGCGTTTCATGTCTTGCCCGATCCCAACCCCGGGTTCCTGCGCTGGCAGGCCCGCGCCACGGCCGCGCGGGCGTGGTCCAGCGGCGTGTGGTGGTGGATCGATCCGGACAACCTGATCCTGCGCGATCCGCTCGACGACGCCTGGGCCCGCGGCGCCGTCGCCGCCCAGGCCGCGTCCGGGGGCCCCTGGCTGCTCGGCGACGACCTGCCGGGACTCCCCGAGCAGCGCCTGGCGTGGGCGCTGGCCCCCGGGGCAGTCGCCACCCGCGGCGCGGTGCCGGTCCCCCTCGACCCGCTGGCCCACCCCTCCGGCTTCGATCCCGGCCCGCCGGCCGAGGCGGTGGTCGAGGACGACCGCGTCCCGGTCCGCTGGCGGCTCGGCGACGACCACGAGGTGCTGCTCAACCTCGACGCCGGACCGGTGGACGTCGCGTGCCCCGGGGGCACCGAGCTGCTCACCGGCGCCACCTGCGACGAGGGCGACGAGCGCACGCTGGACGAGGGCGTCGGCGAGATCTGGCGGCGACCCTAGCAGCCCGTCGCGGTCGGGGCCCGATCGATCCGAACGGACGTTCGGGTTCGAACGATCGTTCGGAACGAAACCCCATGTTTTTGTTTGTTTTTTGACGAAGTTGGTCGTTGACCGTTGGGTTGGTGTCTGCCTACCATTGGGTCGGCTGGACACCACACCGGGAGACGTGATCATGGGTTCGCGCGTACCACCCACCGGGGTGGTGGTCCTGCTCTTCGCCATGGGGCTGCTGCTCGGCGGCTGCGTCTACGAGTTCGAGGTCCACGAGAAGCCCGGCGACCACGGGGAAGACGACGACACCGATCCCGGTGACGACGACGCCGGCGACGACGACGGCGACCCCGGCGACGACGACGGCGATCCCGGCGACGACGACGGCGACCCGGGGGACGACGACGGCGACCCCGGCGACGACGACGGCGGCCCCGGAGACGACGACGCCGGGGACGACGACACCGGTGGCGCCTACTGCTACACGGAGCCGATCGACCCCAGCGCGAGCCTCCAGGACCTGGAGAACGGCTTCAACGGCGGCAACTGGCTGGCCACGATCCTCGAGGTCACCGACCGCCGCTACCCCAGCGGCCACCTGCTGCTGACGATCATGCAGAACGACCCGTACCTGTCGTGGTTCGTCGACACCTCGAGCTTCCCGTACCTGATGGACTCGCTGGGCACCGTGGTCCACGAGGAGACGCACGGCTACGACTACGAGCACGCCCTGTGGAGCCAGCACTTCGGCTACTTCGTCAACACCGACTGGCAGCCCTCGGTCCCGTTCCACGAGGGCTTCGAGCGCGGCGAGATCTACGCGATGGTGCAGGGCAACGCCTGCGACCTGTACACCGACACCTACCTGACCGGGATGCAGGGCACCTACAACTTCATGGAGCTGCTCGACGAGCTCAACGCCTACATCAACGGCCTCGCCGCGCTGGCGCTGGTGGGCGAGTACGAGCCGTGGGCCGGCGTCTCGGCGCGGGACGGGCCGCTGGCGCTGATGTACTTCCTGCAGCTGTACCTGGAGCGGGCGAGGACCGTCTACCCGTCGTTCTACAGCCAGATCCAGGGCGACCCGCACGTGACCGACCTGGTGCTGATCCAGTGGCTGCGGCTGCACTTCTTCCTGGACGTCAGCTACGCATTCCCGGAGCTGGGGATCCACGACCACGAGATCGAGCAGCTGGTCCACGATCCGACCCACGTGTGGGAGATCGAGAACCTCACCGGACACGCCGTGCAGGACAGCAACTGCCTGCTGCCCGGCGATCCGTACCAACCGCCGTTCTAGTCCCCTGTATCAGGAGTCCGTCACGTTTTTCGACGGCCCTCACGACGTCTGGCTGCGCCGCTCGTCGGTCACATACGTCAGAGTATGCTCCCTCCTCGCGACTTGCCAGCCGCCGCGATTGCTCGCCGACAAACGCAACGGACTCCTGATACAGGGGACTAGCGAGAGGAGGCAAACGTACGGGAGCTTCGGGGTGACCCGGCCACTCCTCGCCATCGTCCTGACCGAGCGCGAAGAGACCGCACCCAACCGGCCGGGTCACCCCGTTGCCCGTGACGCCTCGCCCCCCGCCGCCCCGTCCAGGCTTGGCACCGCGCGGCCGCGGATCGAAGATAGCGGTCGGAGGTGTCGGGATGCGTTGCCTCGTCGTCGCGCTGCTGCTGACCCTGGCCGCTCCCGCCGCGGCGCGGGAGTTCCGTCCGCTGGTGGACATCGCGGAGCAGGAGGGCCTCGTCGCCGTCGGCGTCGCGATCGACGGCCTGATCGCCCGGGCCCCCAACCCCACGGTCGCGCGGGCCTACCTGCGCCGCTCCGGCCTGGCGGACCTGCAGATCCCGGTGCTGGTCGTCGGCGCTCCGGCCGGGTGGTTCGATCCGATCACGCCGGTCCACGAGGCCGAGTACCGGGACGACACCGGGCTGCGCGGGCAGATCGGCGCGTACCCCACGGTCCCGGTCCCCCGCGAGCGCCTCGCGGCGGCCTGCCTCGACGCCGGCGGGCGGCCGCTGCCCCCGCCGCTGACCCTCGTCGGCCCCGACCACGTCGACCCCGGTCAGGGCGCCGCGGTGTACGGCGTCGACGGCCTCGTGGCCTGCCTCCAGGCGGGCGGCACCCGGGTCCTGATCCACGAGGTGGTGGCGGACCCTGCGGCGCTGGCCGCGGACCCTCGGCTGCCCCGCCTCGCCAGCGACGCCGCCGCGTTCCGCGCCCGGACCACGGAGCAGGCCGCCGCCGCGCTGGAGCGGACCCGCGCGTTCGGCTTCCGGCTCGACGACGAGGGCGAGGGCGAGGAGGACGAGGGGCCCGCGGACGAGGCGCCACCCGCCGGGGCGGCGCCGTAGCGATCACGGGTAGGAGTCCCAGTCGGCGGTCCCGGCGCCGGCCAGCACCTCGTCCACCGACGCCCCCTCGGACACCTCCTCGAAGGCCAGCCGGACGTCCGCGTTGAACAGCACCACCAGCCCGTAGATCCCGAGGCCGACCCCGAAGATCCAGGTGCAGCACAGGTGGTGGCACAGGCACGGCACCATCCCGGCGATGCAGGTCACGATCGCGAACACCCGCCACTGGAACCGGCGCATCTGGAACCCGGCGAGCACGTAGGCCAGCCCGGCCGCGGCCCACGCGAAGTACCACAGCACCCCCAGCACGGTGCCGACCGTCTGGCCGAGCATCTCGGCCTCCGACGCCGGGATCGTCCGGAACGGGTCGAACTGGTCCACGCTGCCCATCGCCACGCCGAGCACGTTCAGCAGCGTCAGCACCACGTAGAACAGGAAGCTCAGCACCCCGAAGACCATGAACAGGATGCCCAGCGTGGGGATCTGGCTCCGCATCGTCCCTCCAGGTCAGAACCGGCCGGTCAGCTGGAGCCCGGCGCGACCGGGCTGGACCGCGGGCGCGATCACCACGTCGCGCGGCGCCCAGCGCAGCGCGGTGGGCTCCTCGCGGCGGGGCACCACGGCCTGCACGACGATCAGCGCGGCGCCGATCACCTCCACCGCGGTGAGCAACCCGGCCGGGCCACCGTAGGGCTGCACGTAGCGGTAGGTGCCGTACTGGGTCCAGTACCCGTAGACCACGACCGGACCGACCAGCGGGATCAGCCCGATGACGGGGATCCCGCCGTGCTGGTCGTACCCCGAGGCGTTGCTCATCGCCACCGCGATCAGCGTCCCGCCGAGCATCCCGCCGCCGATCATCGCGGCGCCGCCGACCCCCATCGCGATCCGGGCCGCGCGAGGCACGCCGCGGGGCGGCGCGCGGACCGTGGGCGTCTCCGGCTGGATGTAGCTCGGCAGCTCCTCGTCGGCCTCGATCACCGCGAGGACCTCGGGCTCGTCCGGGTCGAGGAGCACGTCGGGCATCTCCGGATCGGGGAGCACGTCGGGCATCTCCGGGTCGGCGACCGCGGCAGGCGGGGGGTCGGTCTCCACCGCCGGCGGCGCCTCGACGACCGGCTCCGCGGGGGGCGAGGCGGCCGGGGGTGCAGCGACGACCGCCGCCGCGCCCCCCCCGCCGAGGTCCGCGGCGTGGGCCCGCGCATACGGGGGGACGATCAGCTCGAAGCCGGCGCTCCGGGCGCCGGGGATCTCCTGGTGGACGCGGACCACGGCCTTGCGCAGCGCCTCCTCCCCGATGCCCTCGCGGAACAGCTCGCGGGCCGCCGCCACGCCCGCGGCGAGCTTCGCCTCGTCGGGCGTCGTGCCCTGGTAGACGTAGTACAGGCCGACGATCTCGGCGGCGACGTCGTCGCCCGGGCTCGGCCCCGTCGGGACCGCGGCCGCGGGAGCCGGGGCCGGGGCCACGGCGACCGCCGCCGGCGCTCCCTCGACCGCCGCGCGGAAGGCGGCGCTGCCGAACATCCCCGCGAGGACGCCGAACCCGGTCTGGAACACCTTCTCGAAGCCCTCGGCCATCTCCTTGAAGCCCCACTCGAGGGTCACGCCCTCCTGGACCTCGAAGCGGTCCTCCCAGGACGGCTGGGCGGCCCCCGCCGGGATCAGCTGCAGCGTCATCTTGGCGTAGGTCTCGTAGTGCACGTGCCCGGCGCACCACATCTCCGTGAGCACGACGTGCACGGTGGGCAGCGAGCCGTCCGCGCCGACCCGGGCGTCGTAGCCCGCGGCGCGCAGGGCGTCGGCGACGTAGCGCGGGATCACGGTGTCGACGTGCTCGGAGTCGGTGTGCAGCTCCCACGGGATCCCGACCAGCGAGCGCACCGTGCAGATGCGGCTGATCTCGTCGCCGCCCGCGTCGGCCGGGCGGGCGTTCTCGAAGGTCACCGCCACCGCCGGGCCACCGTCCGCCGTGGAGGGCGGCGCGTCGTACTCCAGATCGATCTCGAGGGCCGCCGCGGGCGCGGCGAGGGCGAGGGTCACGGCCGCGATCGGCGCGAGGCGTCTCCAGGGTCGGTGCATGGCTGGGCTCCCCACTGTGGGGCCATTCTAGACCGGCACCGCGCGGGACCGCACGGACGGGGCACTGGAAACCGGCGCACCACCTGTGACAACCTACCCGCGGAGGTGGTCCGATGCTGCGTGGTCTCGGCCTGCTGGTGCTCTGTACGATCCCCTGGATGCTCACCGGGTGTGCGAAGCCGATCGAGGGCGCGTGGGAGACCAAGGTCACCCATCCCCAGGGCAGCGATCCGACCGGGTACGAGCTGCACCTGACGCTGTCCAAGTTCATGACGGGCGAGCCCGGCGGCGCCGCGGAGTACAAGGTGTTCCGCGAGGCAGGTCGGATCGAGACCTGCAAGTCGACGCTCGAGGCGGTCTCCAAGGGCGACGGGGTCTACGAGTACGTGGAGTCGCTGACCCAGGGGCCGTGCGGGGACGGGATGACGATCCGGGTCCGCCCCCAGCCCCCGGACAAGCTCCAGTGGGAGCGGATCGACGCCGACGGCAACGTCGAGATGTCCGCGACCCTCGACGTCCAGACCGGGATCGAGACCGCCAAGGGCCTGCCCGGCGCATGACCCCCGACCAGGCCGTCACCCTGGCTCGGGAGCTGCTCGACGACGTCGAGGGGTTCGGCTCCGAGGACGACAAGGCTGCCGTGCTGCAGCAGGTCGAGGAGCTGCTGCGCCAGTTCCCCGACCACGTCCCGCTGGCCGAGGTCGTGGCCCGCGCCGAGGTCGCGGTCACCGAGGAGAGCTTCGGTCCCGAGGCGGAGCTGGCCCTGGCCACGCTGCGCCGGCTGGTGACCCGCCACCCCGACGAGCACGAGCTGCGGCGCCAGCTGTGCTATGCGCTGTTCAACCGCTACTGCGACGAGGGCCTGCCCGCCTACCTCGCGGAGCTCAGGCAGCACGCCCAGCGGCTCCCGGACCCCGAGGAGATCGCCGCGATGACCGGGTGCGGCGAGGATCTGCCCGAGCTGGACGACTGAGCCCGCCCGGGAGGCTCAGCTGCGCTCCGAGCGGACCTTGTGGATCGCCGCGGCCAGCGCCGGCAGGCGGTAGGGCTTCTGCAGGAACGCGGTGCGCGGCTTGCGCATCATCGCCTCGCGCTCCTCGGCGTCGATGAACCCGCTGCACAGGATCACCGGCATCTCGGGGTACCGCTCGCGGATCGCCTCGAGGACCTCCGCTCCCGACAGGATCGGCATCCGCAGGTCGAGCAGCACCACGTCGAAGTCCCCGCCCCGGTCCCGCACCGCCTCGAGCGCGGCGACCCCGTCCGGGGTCGAGGTGACCTCGTACTCCATCTCGCCGAGCAGGTCGGTGACCAGGCCGCGCAGGACCTCGTCGTCCTCGACCACCAGGATCCGCCCCCCCAGGGTCGGCAGCGGCAGCTCGCCGGTGGACTGCGCCAGCTCCTCGTCGGCCTCGGGCAGGTAGATCTCGAACCGCGCGCCCTCGCCCGGCGCGGTGGACAGGTTCACGCCACCCCCGGACTGCTCGACCACGGTGTAGACCACCGCCAGCCCCAGCCCGGTCCCCTTGCCCGCCGGCCGGGTGGTGAAGAACGGCTCGAACACCCGGGCCGCGACCTCGGGGTCCATGCCCGGGCCGTCGTCCTCGACCACGAGCTGGACGTAGCGCCCCGGGGGCAGCGGCGGGATGATCGCCTCGACCCCCCTCAGCTCCGCGGTGCGGACCGAGACCTGGACCCGCCCGTCCTCCCCGGCGGCCTCGCGGGCGTTGACCAGCAGGTTGAGCACGACCTGCTCGAAGCGCGTCGGGTCGACGCGCACGGTGGGCTCGCCGTCGACGTGGTCCTCGACCTGGATCGTGCGCGAGAACAGCGCGCTGGCCAGGTCCACCGCCTTGGTCACCGCCTCGACCGGATCGACGATCCGCACGTTGGTCGGGCCGTGGCGGGTGAAGGCCAGCAGCTGGGCGGTCAGCCCCGCCGCGTGGCGCCCCGCGCGGGCGATCGAGTCGACGTACAGCTGCAGCGGGTGGCCGTCGCCGATCTCCTGCTGGATCCGCTCGGCGGCCGGCAGGATCGCGGCCAGCACGTTGTTGAAGTCGTGGGCGATGCCGGCCGACAGGCTGCCCAGCGTCTCCAGCTTCTGGGCGTGGAGCAGCGCCTCCTGCAGCGCGACCCGCTCCGAGATGTCGCGCCCGGTGACCTGGTAGCCGACGAACGCCCCCTCCGCGTCCTTGATCGGCGAGACGTTGAGCTCGACGTGGAGCTCGTCGCCGTCCCGGCGCAGCACGCGGATCGGTAGCGAGCGCACCGCGCCGCCCTGGCGCCGGATGCGCCGTGTGGTCTCGAGCATCGGCTCGCGGTCGTCCGGCACGACGAAGTCGGCCGCCTGCATCCCGATCAGCTCCTCGGCGGAGTAGCCGCTGGCCCGGATCGCCTCTGGGTTGACCGAGTCGACGACGCCGCGGCGGTCCAGCGTCAGGATCGCCTCGGCGGCGTTGTCGAACAGCGACTGGTAGCGCTCGATGCTGGCGCTCAGCGCCGCGGTGCGCTCCGCCACCAGCTCCTCGAGGTGGTCGGAGTAGCGGCGGATCTCCTCCTGGCTGCGCTCCAGCGAGCGGGTGCGCTCCTCCACCGCCCGCTCGAGCTCGGCCATCGTCTGGAACAGCGCGTGACCCGACAGCGTCTGGGGCTCGGTGCGCTCGAGGCGGCGGACCAGCACGTCGATCGTCTTGCGGGCCGCCGCCAGGTCCCGCTGAAGGGCGGCGATGCGTTCGGCGGACACCGCCCCCGAGCCGTCGTCGCGCGGGTCCCGCTCGCTCACGGCGCCGAACCCAGCACGAGGCCCGTCAGGGTGTTGTTGATGTGCAGCGGCCCGTACTGCTCGCCGTAGGTGTGGAAGCCGATCACCGGCCAGCCGCGGAACACGTCGGCCAGCGACTCCTCGCGGCCGGTGTCCCGGGCCTCGAACAGGCGGCCGAGGCAGTTGAACGCCAGCATCGCCCGGACGTCGCCGCCGACGCGCTCGCGGGCGCGCTCGAGCCCGGCGGCGGTGGAGGCGACCAGGTCGCCGGCCTCCATCTGGGTCAGCACCGTGCCCTCCTCGACCGCGCACGCGAAGCGCAGCGCGTCGCCCTCGGCACGCATGATCGAGCGGATGTAGGGCTCGCCGCGGATGATCGTCGCGAACGGGCGGAGGTGCCGGCCGGAGCGCCGCAGCGCCTCGGGGGGCTCGCCCATCAGCTCGGCGAGGACCTCCACCGCCGGCTTGCCGTCGAGCTCGAGGATCAGGCGCTGCTCCGGCGCGGCCCCGGTGACCACGACCTTGTGGTCGGTGGCGCGGAAGTGCTGGAGGCGGAGCAGCTCGAACGGGACCTCGGGGCGCAGCGTGACCAGCAGGGCGGCGTCGGTGTGGGCCGCCCCCTGGTGGAACACCTCGGTGCGCTCGAAGCGGAAGTCGTCGCTCGCCGAGGCCCCGAACAGGCGCATCGCCGGCGCCGCTGCGCCCAGCGAGGCGGTCAGCATCTCCTCACGCCCGCGGAGCCCGTCCACCAGCAGCATCGTGCAGGTGTCGTCGCCGAGATCGCCCCCGCGCAGCCCCGCGCGCAGCTCGGCCACGGCCTGCTTGCCGTCCAGGTGGGTGAACGAGGACAGCCCGTCGACGCGGGCGGTGGTCCAGGTCAGCCCGCCGCGCAGGCTCAGCGCCACCGCGGCCCCCTGGTGGAAGCCGTCCGGAGAGATCTCGCCCGCGGTGGTGCAGCCCACGAGCTCGTGCCCCGGCAGCGCGTCGGCGAGGGTGGCGACGAGCTCGTCGACCGGGGCCTTGGGGGAGGCGAACAGGATCGTCAGCGCGGGCCCGTCGCCCCCGCGGAGCGTGCGGGCGAGCTCGGCCGCCGCCCCGCGCGCGTCGGCACGCGCGGCGCGGCCGGTGCGGACCTCGATCGGGCCGTCGGTCTCGGTCGCCATCGTCCGCTCGCGCCGCTAGCGGAACAGGATCATCAGCACGATCAGCATCGCCGTGTCGGCGACCACCAGCCCCGTGAGCAGGGCGATCCGGGTCCGCAACACCTTGAACTGCTGGGCCATCTCGGCCGGGGACATCGCCGCCGCGGGACCCTCCGTCGCCGCCGCCGGTGCCGCCTCCTGCGCCTGGTTCTCCTCGGACATCGAGCACCCCCTTCCGTGCTTGCGCCCCCATCCTGCCACGGGCCGGTGTTCGGCGCGAGCGTGCCGGCGCGCTTGACGCTCGCGCGCCGGCGCCGCAATCTGGAGCGCTCCGATCCGCTCTCGAGGAGGCAGCATGGCAGACAAGGCGGTCAAGGCCTACCGCAATGCGGCGTTCATCAACAGCCCGGATGCCCGCGTGATCCGGATCCTCGCCGAGTACTTCGAACCCCGGCGACGGTTCCTGGCCCACAAGGTCTTCAACACGGTGGTGTTCTTCGGCTCGGCACGGATCCGCGACACCGTCGAGTCCAAGGAGAACCTCGAGCGCGCCCGCAAGGCCGCCGAGGTGCGCCCGGAGGACGAGGAGCTCGCCGAGGACCTGCGCCGCATCACGCGGCTGTCCGACATGGCCCGCTACTACGAGGACGCCCGCGAGCTCGCGCGGCGGATGACCGAGTGGTCGATGCACCGGCCGCGGGGCAAGCGCCGGCTGCTGGTGTGCACCGGGGGCGGGCCCGGGATCATGGAGGCCGCCAACCGCGGGGCGGCCGACGTCAAGGGCGGCAAGTCGATCGGTCTGGGCATCAGCCTGCCCAAGGAGGAGGGGCTCAACCCCTACGTCAGCGACGGCCTCGGCTTCGAGTTCCACTACTTCTTCATGCGCAAGTACTGGTTCTCGTACCTGGCCAAGGCGCTGGTGGTGTTCCCCGGCGGGTTCGGCACGCTGGACGAGCTCGCCGAGCTGACCACCCTGCGCCAGACGCGCAAGATGAAGAAGTACATGCCCACCGTGCTGTACGGCACCGAGTTCTGGAACGAGGTCCTCGACGTCCGCGCGATGGTCGAGCACGCCACGATCAGCCCCAAGGACTACGATCTGCTGTTCCGCTGCAACAGCGTCGACGCCGCGTTCGAGTACCTCACCTCGGAGATCGAGGCCGCCGAGCGCGACCGCCGCTGACGGCCGGGGTTGACTTCCCCGTCCATCGGGGACAACGTGGAGAACACGATGCGCGACTGGAGCCGCCACCATCATCACCACGGTCACCCGGGAGGGGCCGGCTGAGGTGTAGCTCCAGTACGAAGCAGACACCCGAGGACGCCGGCCCCGAGCCGGCGTCTTCGGGTTCTGGGACCCGTCGCCGGCCGGGGCCATGGAGGCACGGAGGCGATGACCACGACCCGATCGACCTTGAGACTGGCCCTGCCCAAGGGCCGCATGCAGGGCGGCGTCCTGCAGCTGCTCGCCGACGCGGGCATCGACGTGCGCGTACCGCGCCGCGGCTACCGGCCGAGCGTGTCGCTGCCGGACGTCGAGGCCAAGGTGCTCAAGCCCCAGAACATCGTCGAGATGCTGGCCGCCGGGTCCCGCGACATCGGCTTCGCCGGCGCCGACTGGGTCGAGGAGCTCGGCGCCGACGTCGTCGAGCTGCTGGACACCGGGCTCGACCCGGTGCGGCTGGTCGCCGCCGCCCCCGAGGCGCTGCTGCAGGACGGCCGCCTGCCCGCGCGGCCGCTGGTGGTGGCCTCGGAGTACGACGAGCTGACGCGGCGCTGGATCGCGGCGCGCGGGATCGAGGCGACGCTGGTGCGCTCCTACGGGGCCACCGAGGTGTTCCCCCCCGAGGACGCCGACTTCATCGTCGACCTGACCGCCAGCGGCGAGACGCTGCGGGCCAACCGGCTGGTGGTGTTCGACGAGCTGGCGCGGTCGTCGACGCGGCTGTACGCCAGCGCCCGGGCGCTGCAGGACCCGTCCCGCAAGCAGCGCATCGACTGCGTGCTGCTGCTGCTCCGCTCGGTGATCGAGGCGCGCCGGCGGGTGATGGTCGAGGTCAACGTGCCCGAGGTGCACCTCGCCGCCGTGATCGAGGTGCTGCCCTGCATGCGCGAGCCGACCCTGGCGCCGCTGCACGGGGGGCAGGGCTACGCGGTCAAGGCCGCGGTGCCGCGCGAGCTGCTGCCCGAGGTGATCCCCGCGATCAAGCGCCGCGGGGGGACCGACGTGGTCGTGACCCGGCCGGTGCAGATCACACCGTGAGGAGGACCCCGATGGAGCCGACCACCCTGCACCCTGCTCCTGCCGCGCGGCAGGTCCGCCCCTACCGGCCGCCGCGCCCCGACGCACGGCTGCTGCTCAAGCTCGACGGCAACGAGGGCGCCGCGCCTCCGGCGGTGCTGCTCGGGGCCGCGGTCGAGGCGGGCCCCGAGGCCCTGCGCCGCTACCCCGACGAGGGCCCGCTGCAGTGGGCGCTGGCCCGGCGACACGGCGTCCGCGAGGCCGAGGTGCTGGTCACCGCCGGCGGGGACGACGCCCTCGAGCGAGCCCTGCGCGCCGTGGTGGCGCCGGGGCGCGAGGCGATCCTGCTCGACCCGACGTTCGAGATGCTGGCGCGCTACGTGACCCTCGCCGGCGGCGAGGTGGTGCGCGTCCCGTGGCTCGACGGCGGGCTCCCGGTGGAGGCGCTGGCCGCCGCCGTCACCGATCGCACCGCGGTGATCGCCGTGGTCAGCCCCAACAGCCCCACCGGCCTGGCCGCCACCGCCGACGAGCTGCGGGCGCTGTCCGCCGCCGCCCCGGGGGTACTGCTGCTGGTGGACGGGGCCTACGCCGAGTTCGCCGACGTCGACCTCACGGAGGCGGCGCTGGCGCTGCCCGACACCGTGGTCGTGCGCACGCTCTCCAAGGCCTGGGGCCTGGCCGGGCTGCGGGTCGGCTACGCGGTGGGGGCCGAGCCGATCCTGGGCTGGATGCGGGCCGTGGGCCACCCCTACGCGGTGTCCTCGCCCTCGCTGGCGATGGCCCGCACGTGGCTGGCGCAGGGCGAGCCGGCGATGGCTCGGTTCGTCGCGCGGGTCCGGCAGGAGCGGGACGAGCTGGGGGCGTGGCTCTCGGCGCGCGGGGCGCGGCCGTGGCCCTCGCAGGCCAACTTCGTGCTGGTCCGCGTCACCGGCGCCGAGCGGGTCTGGCGGGCGCTCGGGGAGCGCGGGATCGCCGTGCGCTGGTTCCCCGACCACCCGGTGCTGGACGGCTGCCTGCGGATCACGATGCCCGGCGACCGGGCGGCCTTCGCGGCTCTGCTGGCCGCACTCGAGGAGGTGCTGTGATGGACGCGCGACGCGTGCAACGGCGGCGGACCACCGCCGAGACCGACGTGATTCTGACCCTCGACCTCGACGGCCGCGGCGAGGCCGCGGTGGACAGCGGGATCGGGTTCCTCGACCACCTGCTGACGACGCTGGCCCGCCACGGCCGCCTCGATCTGGAGCTGACCTGCCGGGGCGATCTGGCGGTGGACGACCACCACAGCGCCGAGGACTGCGCGCTGGTGCTGGGCGCGGCCATCGACGAGGCCCTCGGCGAGCGCCGCGGGATCGCCCGCTTCGGGTGGGCCTACGCCCCGCTGGACGAGGCGCTGGCGCGCGCCGTGATCGATCTCTCGGGGCGCCCGTGGGCCGAGGTCGAGCTGGGCCTGCGCCGCGAGCAGCTCGGCGCGCTGGCCACCGAGAACGTCGCCCACGTGATCCGCTCGCTGGCCGTCGCCAGCCGCGCCGCGATCCACGTCGACGTGCTGCGCGGGGACAACGACCACCACCGCGCCGAGGCCGCGTTCAAGGCCCTGGCGCTGGCGCTGCGCCAGGCCGTGGCGCCCGATGGCGGCGACGCCGTGCCCAGCACCAAGGGGGTGCTGTGATGGGCGCCCCCGAGGTGGTGGTGGTCCCCACCGGGACGGCCAACCTGGCGTCGGTGCGCGCCGGGCTGCGGCGGGTGGGCGCCGAGCCGGTGCTGGCGGACGGGGTCGAGGCGGTGCGGCGCGCCGCGCGGGTGGTGCTGCCCGGTGTCGGGACGCTGGCCGCGGCGATGGAGCGCCTGGACGGCGGCGGCCTCGCCGGGGTGCTCGCCGAGCGGGTCCGGGACGGGCGGCCGACGCTGGCGATCTGCCTGGGCCTGCAGCTGCTGTGCGAGGGCAGCGACGAGAGCCCCGGCCGGCCGGGGCTGGGCGTCGTCCCGGGGCGCGTGGGACGCTTCCCCGACGGGCTCAAGGTACCCCAGCTGGGCTGGAACCGCATCGCGCCGCGGGACGGCTGCCGGCTGCTGCGGCCGGCGCACGTCTACTTCGCCAACTCGTACCGCCTGGCGGAGGCGCCCGCGGGCTGGTCGGCGGCGGTCGCCGACTACGGAGGGCCGTTCGTCGCGGCGCTGGAGCGCGGGGCGGTGCTGGCCTGCCAGTTCCACCCCGAGCTGTCCGGCCTGGCCGGCCTAGAGCTGCTGCGCCGCTGGCTGGTGCGCGGGGAGGAGGTGGCGACGTGCTGACGATCCGCGTGATCCCGTGCCTCGACGTGCGCGACGGGCGGGTGGTCAAGGGGGTCCGGTTCCAGGGGCTGCGCGACGCCGGCGACCCGGCCGAGCGCGCGGCGGCCTACGAGGCCCAGGGCGCCGACGAGATCTCGATGCTCGACGTCTCGGCGACCCCAGAGGGGCGCCGCACCGCGCACGACACCGTCCGCGCCGTGCGCGACCAGGTGGCGCTGCCGCTGAGCGTCGGAGGCGGCGTGCGGACCGCCGGCGACGCCGCCGCGCTGCTCGAGGCCGGCGCCGACAAGGTGGTGGTCAACACCGCCGCGGTGGCCCGCCCCGGGCTGCTCGACGAGCTCGCCGCCCGCTTCGGCTGCCAGTGCACGGTGCTGGCCCTGGACGCCGCGGCGACCGGGGCCGCGGACGGCCCGCGCTGGGAGGTCGTGACCCACTCCGGCGCGAACCGCACCGGGATCGACGCCGTGGCGTGGGCCCGCGAGGCCCAGCAGCGCGGCGCCGGCGAGCTGCTGCTGACCTCGTGGGACCGCGACGGGACCCACCGCGGCTACGACCTGGAGCTGCTCGGCGCCGTGGCCGACGCCGCCCGGGTGCCGGTGATCGCCTCGGGCGGGGCGGCCAGCGCGCGGCACATGGCGGATGCGGTGGCCGCCGGCGCCGACGCCGTGCTGGCCGCGTCGATCTTCCACGACGGGCAGACCACGATCGGCTCGCTCAAGCGGGAGCTGGCCGCGCTGGGGCTGGAGGTGCGCCGATGATCGTCCCGTCCATCGACCTGCAGGGGGGGCGCACCGTCCAGCTGGTGGGCGGCGAGGGCGATCCGGCCGTCGACGCCGGCGACCCGCGGCCCATCGCCGAGCGCTTCGCGGTGGCCGGCGAGATCGCCGTGATCGACCTGGACGCCGCGCGCGGCCGCGGCGAGAACGGGGCCTCGATCGAGGACCTGGTCCGGCGCCACCGGTGCCGGGTCGGCGGGGGGATCCGCGATCGCGCCGCCGCCGTGCGCTGGCTCGACGCCGGCGCGCGGCAGGTGATCCTCGGCACCGCCGCGACCCCCGAGCTGCTCGGCAGCCTGCCCCGCGAGCGGGTGATCGCAGCCCTGGACGCGCGCCACGGCGAGGTCGTCGTCGAGGGCTGGCAGCGCGGCACGGGGCGGGCGCTGCTGGAGCGGATATCCGAGCTGCGCCCGTACGTCGGCGGGTTCCTGGTGACCTTCGTGGAGCGCGAGGGCCGGATGGAGGGGACCGACCTGGACGCGGTGCGCGCCGTGGTCGAGGCCGCCGGCGGGGTGCGCGTCACCGTGGCCGGCGGGATCACCACCGCCGACGAGATCCGCGAGATCGACGCGCTCGGGGCCGACGCCCAGGTCGGGATGGCGATCTACACCGGCGCCCTCGACCTGGGCGCCGCCGTGGCCGCCCCGCTGCGTAGCGACCGCCCCGACGGCCTGTTCCCCACGGTGGTGACCGACGAGCGCGGCGCGGCGCTGGGGCTGGTCTACTCCGACCGCGCCAGCGTCGCCGAGGCGGTGCGCCGGCGCCGCGGCGTGTACCACTCCCGACGTCGCGGGCTGTGGGTCAAGGGGGAGAGCTCCGGCGACACCCAGGAGCTGCTGCGCGTCGACCTGGACTGCGACCGCGACGCGCTGCGGTTCGTCGTGCGCCAGGCGGGGCGCGGGTTCTGTCACCTGGGGCGGGCCAGCTGCTTCGGCGACGACGCCGGCCTCGACCGGCTCCAGCGGCGCCTGCGACGGCGCCTCGGTGACGCGCCGGTGGGGTCGTACACCCGCCGCCTGCTGGACGACCCCGCGCTGCTGCGCGGCAAGCTGCTCGAGGAGGCCGCGGAGCTGGCCGACGCCCGCGGCCGCGGCGAGGTCACCCACGAGGCCGCGGACCTGCTGTATTTCGCGCTGGTGGCGATGATCCGCGGCGGCACCTCGCTGGCGGAGGTGGACGCCGAGCTGGATCGCCGCGCCCTGCGCCTGACCCGCCGGCGCGGCGACGCCAAGCCGGTCCCGGAGGCCCCCGATGCCTGAGCCGCTGCTGCGCCGTGTGCTCCCCGACGAGGTCGAGGCCCAGCGCCGCGACCCGGTCGACCGCGCGACGCTCGACGCCGTGCGTCCGATCGTCGACGACGTGCGCGCCCGCGGCTGGACCGCCGTGGAGGAGCACGCGCGCCGCCTCGGCGACCTCCCGTCCGGCCCGCCGGCGGTGCTGACGCGCCGGGACCTGCAGGCCGCCGGCGCCCGCGTCCCCGCCGGGGTGCGCGCCCTGCTGGAGCGGGTCGCCGGCCGGATCGAGGCCTTCGCCCACGCCCAGCGCGGCGCCCTGCGCGACGTGTCGCTGCCCGTCCCGGGGGGCACCGCGGCCCACCGGGTGGTGCCCGTCGAGCGCGCCGGCTGCTATGCCCCCGGGGGGCGCTTCCCGCTGCCCTCGTCGGTGCTGATGACCGCCGTCACCGCGCGCGCTGCGGGGGTGGACGAGGTCTGGGTCGCCTCCCCGCGCCCGGCGCCCGTGACCCTCGCCGCCGCCGCGATCGCCGGCGCGGACGGGCTGCTCGCCGTCGGCGGCGCCCAGGCGATCGCCGCGCTGGCGTTCGGCGCCGGCCCGGTGCCGGCCTGCGACGTCGTGGTCGGCCCCGGCAACCGCTACGTCACCGCCGCCAAGCAGCTGGTCGCCGGACGCGTCGGCATCGACCTGCTGGCCGGGCCCTCCGAGCTGACCGTGATCGCCGACGCCGGCGCCGATCCGGCCCGGGTCGCCGCCGACCTGCTGGCCCAGGCGGAGCACGACCCGGACGCCGTGCCGGTGCTGCTCGCCCTCGACGCCGGCCTCGCCGACGCGGTGGACGACGAGCTCCGCCGCCAGCTCGACGCGCTGCCGACCCGCGGGGTGGCCTCGCGCGCGCTGCGGGGCGGGTTCGCGGTGGTCTGCCCCGATCTCGACGCCGCGGTCGCGGCCTGCGACGCGCTGGCCCCCGAGCACGTCGCGCTGCACCTCGCCGCCGCCGGCGAGGTCGCCGGTCGCCTGCGCCACTTCGGGGGCCTGTTCGTCGGGGGCGACGCCGCCGAGGTGCTCGGGGACTACGGCGCCGGCCCGAACCACACCCTGCCCACCGGCGGGGCGGCCCGCCACACCGGGGGCCTGTCGGTGCAGCACTTCCTGCGCACCCGCACGTCGCTGACGATCGCCGACCTCGCGGCCGCGCGCGAGCTGGTCCGGGACGCGATGGCGCTGGCGGAGCTGGAGGGGCTGGCGGGGCACGCCCGGTCGGCGCGCGCCCGCCTCCAGGTCGGGATCAAGAGCAACCGGTCGTCGCGCCGCAGTTGAGGCACTTGTAGCAGCTACCGCTGCGCGTGGTGAGCGTGCCGCACACCGGGCACGGCGGGGCGTCGGCCTGGTCGACCCAGGTCCGGTTGGGCTCGCTGGCCGGCTTGACGTACAGCGCGTCGGCGGCGTGCTGCAGGCCGGCCACGCCCTGACCGTTGGAGCCGTTCGGTCCGGCGCCCCGGCCGTTGCCGTTGGAGCCGTTGCTCTTGCCGTGGCCGTCGCCGTTGCTGGGCGTGGTCGCCGCGGCCTGCTGGCTGCTCTTGCGCAGCAGCACCGCCTCGGTCTCGATCGTGTCGAGCGAGCCGGCCGGCGCCGTCTCCCCCTCGCCCTCGGCCTCGGCGATCAGCTCGTCCGGCGTCGGGGTCCGGCGGTCCCGCGGCAGGTACTTCAGGGCCAGCCAGCGGAAGATGTAGTCCATGATCGACTTGGCGATCGGGATGTCCCGGTTGGTGGTGAAGCCCTGCGGCTCGAAGCGGGTGTGCGCGAACTTGTTGCACAGCGTCTCGAGCGGGACCCCGTACTGCAGCGCGATGGAGATCGACGTGGCGAAGGCGTCCATCACGCCGCCCAGCGTCGAGCCCTGCTTGGCCATCACGATGAAGATCTCGCCGGGGCTGCCGTCCTCGTACTGGCCGACCGTCAGGTACCCCTCGTGGCCCGCGATGCTGAACTTGTGGGTGATCGCGGCGCGCTCGTCCTCCAGCCGGCGGCGCATCGGCTCCGGCGGCGCCGAGAGCTCCGGCACCGGGGTGGGCGCCGGCTCCGGCTCCGCCGCGCCGGCCGTCTCCTCGCTGTCGCCGAGGTCCAGCGGCTGGGTCCGCTTGCAGCCGTCGCGGTAGACCGCCACCGCCTTGAGGCCGTTGCGCCACGACTCGAGGTAGATCTCCTCGATGTCCTCGGGGGACGCGTCGTGGGGCACGTTGACGGTCTTGCTGATCGCGCCGCTGAGGAACGGCTGGACCGCGCCCATCATCTTGACGTGCCCCAGCGGGGCGATCGAGCGGCTGCCGTGCAGCGGCTTGAACGCGCAGTCGAACACCGGCAGGTGCTCGTCGCGGAGGTGCGGCGCGCCCTCGATCGTGTCGGTCTCGTCGATGTGCTGGACGATCGCGGCGACCTCGTCGTCGTCGTAGCCCAGCGTACGCAGCGCCAGCGGGACGGTGTTGTTGACGATCTTCATCATCCCGCCGCCGACCAGCTTCTTGTACTTGACCAGCGCCAGGTCCGGCTCGATCCCGGTGGTGTCGCAGTCCATCAGGAACCCGATCGTGCCGGTGGGCGCCAGCACGGTCGCCTGGGCGTTGCGGTAGCCCCACAGCTCGCCGTACTCCAGGGCCTGCTCCCAGGCGCGCTCGGCCGCCGCGACCAGCTCGTCCTCGACCACCGCGGTGTCCACCTCGTCCAGCGCGTCGCGGTGGTTGCCGATCACGTGCAGCATCGACTCGCGGTTGTCCTGGTAGGCCTCGAACGGCCCCATCTGCTGGGCGATCCGCGCCGAGGTACGGAACGCGGCGCCGTGCATCAGCGAGGTGACCGTCGCGGCGTAGGCCCGGCCCTCGTCGCTGTCGTAGGCCAGCCCCTGGGCCATCAGCAGCGCGCCCAGGTTGGCGTAGCCCAGCCCCAGCGGGCGATAGCGGTGGCTGTTGCGCGTGATCGCCTCGGTGGGGTAGCGCGAGGCGTCGACGATGATCTCCTGCGCGGTGATCGACAGCGACACGCAGTGCTCGAACTGGTCGGTGTCGAACGTGCCGTCCTGGCGACGGAAGCGCAGCAGGTTCATCGAGGCCAGGTTGCACGCCGAGTTGGACAGGAACATGTACTCGGAGCACGGGTTCGACGCGTCGATCCGGCCGTCCGCGGGGCAGGTGTGCCAGCGGTTGATCGTGGTGTCGAACTGCATCCCCGGATCGCCGCAGACCCAGGTCGCCTCGGCGATCTGGCGGAACAGGTCGCGGGCCTGGTAGGTGTCCATCACCTGGCCGTCGAGGATCGCGTGGGTGTGCCACTCTCCGTCGGCCTCGACCGCGCGCATGAACTCGTCGGTGACCCGCACGCTGTTGTTGCTGTTCTGGAAGAACACCGAGGAGTACGCCTCGCCGTTGAACGAGCCGTCGTAGCCGGCGTCGATCAGCGCCCAGGCCTTCTTCTCCTCGTCGGCCTTGCAGTTGATGTACTCCTCGATGTCGGGGTGATCGATGTTGAGGATCACCATCTTGGCCGCGCGCCGCGTCTTGCCGCCGCTGCGGATCACGCCGGCGAAGGCGTCGAAGCCCTTCATGAACGACACCGGCCCGCTGGCGATGCCGCCGCCGCTGAGCCGCTCGCGGGAGGAGCGCAGGGAGGAGAGGTTCGAGCCGGTGCCGGAGCCGCCCTTGAACAGCCGCGCCTCGGTGGCGGCCAGGGCCATGATCGACTCCATGTCGTCGGTCACGCCGTTGATGAAGCACGCCGAGCACTGGGGGTGCTCGTCGACGCCCATGTTGAACCACACCGGGCTGTTGAACGCGAGCTTCTGCTGCAGCAGGTAGTGGCACAGCTCGTCGCGGAAGATGTCGGCGTCCTCCTCGCGGTCGAAGTAGCCGCCGTCCAGCCCCCAGCTGCGCAGCGTGTCGACCACGCGGCCGATCAGCTGCCGCACCGAGCTCTCGCGCTCCGGGGTCCCGAGGTGCCCGCGGAAGTACTTGCTCGCCACCACGTTGGTCGCCAGCTGGCTCCAGCCCGCCGGGACCTCGCAGTCCTTCTGGTGGAACACGACCTCGCCATCGCCGGCGGTGATCAGGGCCTCGCGGACCTCCCACTCGACGGTGTCGAACGGGTCGACTCCGGGTTCGCTGTGGACGCGTTCGAATCGCAGCCCGGACGGCGTCGTCAGTCCGCCGCTCCGCTTGCTGCGCTGCTTCCTCTTCTGGGGCCGCTGTTCGGTCTGGGTCGCGATCGTCTCCATCGGGCTACCTCTCCTGCCTGCGCTGGCACTCAGCTCGCGTCTGCTGCTCTCCGTGCTTCGTTCGCTCCCGTGGCCTCTCTCGGTTCAGGTCTGGGGACACACTTCTCCATGCGGATACACCCGCCCCTGTCTCCGGCCGGCCGACCCGGCCGCGATGCTGTCTTGGGTTCCCGCCTGCGGCGGACCAGGCCCGCCGCGCCGCCGCGCCCCTACGGATTCCCTCGTGTCCGTCGAGCCGCCGCCACCGTGCCGCTCTCCCTCTCCGCCTCGAGCCACAAGCAAAGACCGCGACGGGCTCCAGGGCTCCGTCGCAGTCCACACTGGACGACGTGGAAGTGGGGAAGCCGGATTCCGCCGAGACGAACCGGAGATGATCCCGGTCCACCCCCGCCTGCGGGGCCGCCCGCCTGGATGTCGCGGAGGGGTCGGGCCGATCGTGGGTCTGGCGGACGCGTCGGGGCCTCGCGCGACGGGCGGCACGCATCGTCACCACGTGCCGCCACGAGCTCTCGAGGCTCCCCCCCTGACGTTCGTACCGCACGAGACGCGCGGCACGGTACCTGTACCGTCCTGCTCCCCATGACCGGCGCTCTCCCGATGCTGCTCCAGCGTGCTCCGGACTTCGGCCACTGCTGCGCCGTCGTCGAGGATCCAATGTCGCACCCCCTGGACGGTTCGTCAAGGAGAAAACACAAGATGTTGGGGCCCACGTTATCCACAGACACTAGATATTGTGTGTGGACCCATTGCGGAAAACTCGCGGCGATCTCCGAAAAAACGCCGAGAACCTGTGGATAACTCCAGGGCCGTCTGTGGACGGATCCCGCCGCCGATCGATCCCCGGACCCACGATTTTCCCTTCTCGCGCCCCACCGGTTTGAACCCGTCGAGACGCCATACGCGATGGGGGGACTGCCCCGCTCCCCCGTCGCCGGGACCCACCGGATCTGGAATGGGCCAGGCCGGTGGGTCTTTCTCGTTCGGGCCCCGCGCGCGCCCCTCGCCGTCCGCTCTCGCTCGCCCCGGGTCGACGCCTCGGGAGGGACGTGCTACACACCGGCCATGCTGTGGCTCCGCATCCTGGCGGTCGTGTTCACCGGCACCACGCAGGCGCTGATCGCCCCGCCGCTCAGCTGGACCCCGCTGCACTGGATCTCCTGGGTCCCGCTGCTCTGGGCGCTCGACGGCGTCGGCGGCAAGCGCCGGTTCTGGCTGGGCTGGCTGGGGGGCTTCTCGGCGCTGCTGGCGATCTTCTACTGGATCGTGGGGACGGTCCAGAAGTTCAGCAACCTGCCGCTCTCGCTGGGGATCGCGGTGCTGATCCTGTTCGCGGCGGCCTGGGGCCTGTACCTCGGCGTGTTCGCCGTCGCCTACCCGTGGGTCAAGCGCTGGGCCGGTCCGGCGTGGCCGTTCGCGGTGGCGGCGCTGCTGGTCGCCACCGAGTTCGCCAACCCGCAGCTGTTCCCGTTCTACCAGGGGGTCGCGCACTACGAGAACCTGGCGCTGTTCCAGGTGGTCAGCCTCACCGGCGTCCGCGGGATGTCGTTCCTCGTGCTGGTCGTCAACGGCCTGGTGTGGGCCGCGCTGGAGGCGCTGTGGCTGCGGCGGGGCCCGGTGCGACCGCGCCAGCTGCCGGTGCTCGCCGGGATCGTGGCGGCGGTCTTCGCGGCCGTGCTGGTGTACGGCGCGGTGCGGCTGCGCCACATCGACCGGCTGGAGCAGGACGCGCCGACGGTGCGCGTGGGCCTGATCCAGATCGGGATGGGGATCGAGGACCGGTCCCGCCGGATCCGCCAGAACCGCTACGGGATCCTCCGCGAGTACATGGAGGAGAGCCGCAACGCCGCCGAGGAGGGGGCGCAGGTCGCGGTGTGGCCCGAGGGCGCCTCGCCGTACCGCGTCGAGGGCCGCCGCGGCCGCGAGATCGGCTCGGTGTGCAAGGACGCCGACATCGAGATCTGGACCGGCGCGCTGACCCGCGTCACCGACGAGCAGCACGGGCGGCACTACCGCAACAGCGCGTTCCGCTTCGACCGGCAGGGCCAGCGCCACGGCCCGTACGACAAGATCATCCTGCTGCCGTTCGGCGAGTTCATGCCGCTGCGCCACGTGCTGCCCGGGCTGACCCAGAAGATCGAGGGCGTCGGCAACTTCTACCCCGGCGAGGACGTGGTGGTCTTCGACTCGCCGTGGGGCCCGTTCAACTTCCTGATCTGCTACGAGGCGATCCGCAGCAAGCTGGTGCGCCGCAACGTGCGCGCCGGCTCGCGGCTGTTCGTCACGATCACCAACGACGCGTGGTTCGGCGACACCTCGTGCCCGTCCCAGCACCTGATGCTGACCGCCAATCGCTGCGCCGAGTACGGCATCCCGATGGTCCGCTCCGCGACCACCGGGATCTCGGCCCACGTCGACGCCCGCGGCGATCTCGTCGTGCAGACCGAGCCGTACACCAAGGACATCGTGGTCGCCGAGGTGAGCCTGGCCCACGCCCCCACGCCGTACACCCGGATCGGGGACGCGTTCTCCTGGATCTGCGTGGCGATCGCCGTGGTCGGGGCCGGCCTCGGCTGGCGGCGCCTGCGGCAGGAGCGGGCCGCGGACCCCGAGGTCGCGCCGGACGGGAAGGCCGAGCCGCCGCGCAAGGGTCGCGCCCGGGGTCGGAAGAAGAAGGGGAAGAGGCGGAAGTCATGAGCGCGCCCAGCCGACTGCAGCAACGCAAGGACGAGCACCTCGATCTGTGCCTCCGCGAGGACGTCGAGGCCCTCGCCGTGACCGCCGGCTGGGAGCGCTACCGGCTGCCCCACCGGGCGCTCCCCGACCTCGATCTCGCGGAGGTCGATCTCGGCGCCTCGCTGTTCGGCGCCCCGCTGGAGATGCCGCTGGTGATCACCGGGATGACCGGCGGCTCGGCGCGGGCCGGCGAGGTCAACCGCGCGCTGGCGCGGGTCGCCCAGCGGGCCGGGGTCGCGCTGGGGCTGGGCAGCCAGCGGGCGATGCTCGAGCACCCCGAGCTGACCGCCAGCTACCAGGTCCGCGACGAGGCCCCCGACGTGCCGGTGCTGGCCAACCTCGGGGCCGTCCAGCTCAACCGGGGCGTGACCCCGGCGCAGTGCGCCGAGGTCGTCGAGGCGGTGGACGCCGCCGCGCTGTGCCTGCACCTCAACGCCCTGCAGGAGGCGATCCAGCCCGAGGGCGACCGAGACTTCCGGGGCCTCGACGACCGCATCCGGGCGGTGGTCGAGGCGGTCCCCGTGCCGGTGCTGCTCAAGGAGACCGGGTGCGGGATCGGCGCGCGGGTCGCCCGCCGCGCCGTCGCGCTGGGCTGCGCCGGGGTCGACGTCTCGGGGGTGGGCGGGACCTCGTGGTCGCGGGTCGAGGCGCTGCGCCAGGAGGACCCGCTGTTCCGCGCCGTGGGCGAGGCCCACCGGGACTGGGGGATGCCCACCGTCGACGCCCTGATCGAGTCCCGCGCCGCGATCCCGGACCACCTGGTGATCGCCAGCGGTGGGGTCCGCTCCGGGACCCAGATGGCCATCGCGCTGGCCCTCGGCGCCGACCTGTGCGGGGTCGCGCTGCCCGTGCTGCGGGCCCTCGACGAGTCGGAGGACGCCGCGGTGGCCCTGCTGCAGCGCTACCGCGAGGAGCTCCGCGTGGCACTGTTCTGCTGCGGAGCGGCCACGCCCGCCGCGATGCGCCAGGCGGACCTGACCTCGCGCGCCGTGCCCGCCGACGGGACCCGCCGATGAGCGGCGCGTTCGGCGACCGCCCCCTGCGCGCCACCGCCCGCGCGGGGGCGAACATCGCGTTCATCAAGTACTGGGGCAACCGCGGTGGCGAGGCCAACCTGCCGCTGAACAGCTCCCTGTCGATGACCCTCTCCGACGCCGTCTCGGTGACCACCGTGGAGTACGACCCCGACCTGCAGGTCGACGAGGTCTACCTGGACGGCGAGCGGCTGCTGGACCACCGCGCCGGGCGGGTCACCCGCCAGCTGGACCGGATCCGCGCCGAGTACTACCCGCTCCACGCCCGGGTCGTGTCGGTCAACAGCTTCCCCGCGGGCACCGGGATGGCCAGCTCGGCCAGCGGCTTCGCCGCCCTGACCGTGGCCGCGGTGGCCGCCTTCGGCGAGGGGCTGCCCGACGAGCGGACCCTGTCGATCTGGGCCCGCCGGGCCAGCGGCTCGGCGTGCCGCTCGATCCACGGGGGCTTCGTCGAGTGGCACGCCGGCGAGCGCGACGGGGACTCGTTCGCCGAGGTGGCGTTCGAGGCCGGCTGGTGGGACCTGCGCGACGTCACCGCGATCGTCTCGGCCGACGCCAAGGCGATCTCCAGCGCCCGCGGCCACCGCATCGCCGAGGCCCACCCGTTCATGCCGACCCGCCGGGAGCTGGTCGCCCGCCGGCTGCCCGCGGTCAAGGCCGCGATGCTGCAGCGGGACTTCGCGACCTTCGGCGCGCTGATCGAGCAGGAGGCGCTGGAGATGCACGGCGTGATGATCAGCTCGACCCCGGCGTGCCTGTACCTCGCCCCGCTGACCGTGGCGTTCCTGCAGGCCGTTCCGCGCTGGCGCGACGACGGCGTCGACGTCGCGCTGACCCTCGACGCCGGCCCCAACCCGCACCTGATCTGTCCCGCCGCGCACGCCGAGGAGGTCACCCGCCGCGCCGAGCAGCTGGCCCCCGGCTGCACCCTCGTGGTCAGCCGCCCCGGTGGCGGCGTGGCGCTGCTGCAGGAGCACCTGGTCTGATGCGCCCCGGACGCGGCGCGGCCGGCGGCAAGGCGATCCTGCTGGGCGAGCACGCCGTGGTCTACGGCGTCCCGGCGGTGGCCGTCCCGGTGACCCGGCTGGGCGTCACCGTCGAGCTGTCCCCGGGAGGGGGCTGGGACCTGCAGCCGGACGCGGCGGGGCACGAGGCCGATCTGGCCCGGGCCCGCGACGCGCTGCTCGGCGCGGTGGGGTGGACCGGCGACGAGCCCCGCGTGCGGATCCGCAGCACGCTGCCCACGGCCTGCGGGCTGGGCAGCAGCGCCGCGATCTCGGTGGCCCTGGCGCGGGCGGTCCGCGACGCCCTCGGGCTCGGCCCGGACCCCGGCGCCGAGGCGGCGCTCGCCGGCGCCGCGGAGCGCGTGTTCCACGGCAACCCGTCCGGCGTCGACGTCGCCACCGTGATGGCCGGCGGCCCGATCCGGTTCGCCGCCGGCGAGGCCGCGGCGCTCCCCGTCGGCGGCCGCTTCGACCTGTGGATCGTGGACACCGGCGTCCGCTCGCGGACCAGCGAGGTGGTGGGCGCGGTGGCCGCCCTGCGCGACCGGTCGCCCCGGCGCTTCGCCGACGGCCTCGACGCGATCCGGGGCGCGACCACCGACGGCATCTCGGCCCTCGCCGCGGGCTCCCGCGATGCCCTCGGCGCGGCGATGTCCGCTGCGATGGACGGCCTGCGCGCGCTGGACGTCAGCCACCCCGGCATCGAGGCGATCGTCGGGGCAGCCGGGCGGGCCGGGGCCGTCGCCGCCAAGCTCAGCGGGGCGGGGCGGGGGGGCGTGGTCCTGCTGCTGGCGCCCGATCCGGGCTGGTCGCCCGGCGCGTCGCCCGGCGGCGGGACCGTCGTGGCCCGCGTCACCCTCGGCAACGGCGCAAGCTTGTGAATCCAAGCCCGGTCCCGTCTGGTATCCTGGCCCCTGATCATGCGCCACCTGCTCCCGATCCTCGCCTCGCTGCCGCTGCTCGCCGGCTGTCCGACCGAGACGTCCCACGGCTACTACGGCGAGTTCGGGTTGATCACCTTCGCGGCCTCCGACCCCGGCACCGGCTGGGGCGTCTCGCTGACCCACGACATCCTGTGGGAGGGCGAGGACGCCACCGACTTCGAGGTCCGCTGCCGCGAGACGGAGCACGCCGGGCAGCGGGTCCTGGAGTTCGTGGCGCGCGACGAGACCTTCGAGCAGGGCTTCGAGCTGCTGCTGACGCTGGAGCCGTTCGCCGGCAACGGCCAGTACCTGCTCGAGGACGACGCCGGCGACGGCGCGCTGCAGCTCTCGGTGGTCACCGCGGAGCAGACCTACGATCTGTCCACCACGGCCTCGGGGTCGTGCAACGTGACGATCTCCAACGACGAGCTGGTGGGCGACTTCGCCTGCAGCGAGCTGGAGGAGTACGTAAACTACGTCCATGGCGAGCTCCCGTTCACGGTCAAGGGGACCTGGGAGTGCGCCGTGATCGAGCAGGATGGGTGAGACCATGCGCAACACGCTGGCGGTCCTCTGTACGACCCTGATCGCCGCCTCCCTCGGCGGCTGTGACGCGCGGCCCGAGGGGCAGCTCCACGTGGAGACCTCCGGCTCGCTGGAGCTGATCCACACGGTCCGCTTCACCACCGAGAGCCAGGACTGGGACCTGCGCGTCGACTGCCTGCTGGAGGGCGGGCTGCGGAGCCAGACGCTGCACGTGCGGGCCTACGACAACACCTTCGAGGACGGCTTCGACATCGATCTGTTCATCGACGACTTCGAGTCCGACGGCAGCTACCACCGGACCTTCAACCAGCCCAACCCGGCGCTGTGGCTGACCCTCGTCGACGACGACACCGATCGCTGGACGCTGGACACCTCCGGTGGAGGGACCTGCGACTTCGAGGTCGAGTACGGCGGCCGCCAGGGCACCTACGAGTGCGAGGACGTCGCCGGCGACGCCAGCGGCGCGGCGACCTTCGAGGACGTCGCCGTCTCCGGCAGCTGGACCTGCACCGGGCTGTACTGGAACGACTTCGGCTACGAGGATGGACACGACCGCGACGACGACGTCGAGGAGCTCGACGACGACTGGGACTAGGCTGCCCCGGGGCAGCCGCTCCGGCTCACCCGCGCACGAGGGGGAACTTCGATGTCCAACTGGCGCGCCCGCGCGGCGCTGCTCGCCGCGATGACGGCCATCCTGTGCAACACCGGCTGTCCCAAGCGTACCCCGCTGACCCCCCCGCCGGGGTTCGCCGCGGGAGACCCGATCGTGACCGGGGACGCCGCCCTGGACGAGCGGATCAAGCGCGCGCGGCAGATCGCGGCGCTGACCGACGAGGAGCTGCAGACGCTGGAGAAGGCCGTCCACGCCCGCCGCGGCGGGGACGAGGCGATCGGCATCATGGTCAGCTGGTTGCTGGGCCAGGGCAACGCCAGCGGGGCGCTGCGGGTCCTCGGCGCGTGGTCCTACGAGGGCAAGTACAGCGAACCCGCGATGGCGACCTACCTCGACCTGGCGCTGGGCACCGACAACGTCGAGGACTGCATCGCGGCCACCGACGAGTTCCTCACGGTGCACGAGGACCATCCCTACGTCCTGATGGTGCGGGGGCTGTGTCTGGAGGAGATGGGCCGGCCCCAGACCGCCTACGATGCCTTCGTCCAGGGCTTCCAGCGCCTGGGCCCGATGGACGGGCTCAGCGGCGTGCTGGAGCGCGAGCTGGGGCTGGCGCAGTCGATGGTCCAGCTGACCCCGGACGCGATGGAGCGCGAGCGCCTCGCGCTGGCGGACGTGCTGACGGAGAAGAGCGTCGTCGGGCACGTCCTGGCCCGGCACCTGCTGCGCCTGGACGTCGAGCAGCTCCCGCCCGACGAGCGCCTGCTCGACCTCGGCGGGGTCACGCGCGGCGAGATCGACGCGGTGTTCGCCAGCCGCCGCGACGCGTTCCGCCACTGCCAGAAGATGTACGGCAAGGGCAAGCGCCTCCCCGGCGGTCGGCTGACGTTGCACGTCACGATCCGCCGGGACGGCTCGCCCGGGAAGCTCGAGGAGGTCGACGACACCTTCGAGGTCGAGGAGGTCCCGGCGTGCCTCGAGGGGCAGGTCCAGAACCTGTGGTTCCCGCCCCCGCGGTACGGCAAGGCCGTCCTGTACGAGAAGCACTTCAAGATGAACGGCGACCTGTAGCAGCCGATCGCGCGCCCCGTCCCGCCGACATAGGCAAGCCTACCTGTACACCCTTCTGCTAAGTTCGATCGGCCGGACCGTCAACCGTGTCACGAAATCTCTAGTCTTTTCGTAGATCTAGGTCGCCCAGGCCTGGGGGACCATCGCGCCGCTAACTATACAAGTGCTCCATAATCCAATTTTTTCATTATACAAACTCTATATATCAAAGAATTCATCGTCCTGTTTTCTTGACAATCATCCACCTCTTCACTAGATTTTAGTGACGATCGTCAGCCCTGAGACGGCAACGAGTGACGGAGGCGATCGAGGAAGAGAGCCGATGCGCGAACTGCAGCACTACATGGCCCTGGCATCCCGGTATCCGATCCTGACCTGGGATCAGGAGCGAGAACTGGCCACCCGCTGGCGGGAGCACCAGGACAGCGCCGCCGCCGAGCAGATGGTGCTGTGCAACCTGCGCGCCGTGGTCAAGATCGCCAGCGAGTTCCGCTACCACCACGCGTCGTTCGAGGACCTGGTGCAGGAGGGGAACGTCGGCCTGATGCGGGCCATCGACCACTTCGACCCCGAGCGCGGGACCCGCTTCCTGTCCTACGCGGCCTGGTGGATCCGGGCCTGCATCAAGGAGTTCCTGCTGCGCACCCGCAGCCTCGTGCGGATCGGGACGACCCAGAAGCAGCGGGCGATCTACAGCCGGCTGGGGCGCGCCAAGCGCGAGCTGGAGGAGAAGTACCCGGACTGCGACCCGGCCAAGCGGCTGGAGCGGCTCAGCGAGATCCTGGGGGCCGATCCCAAGCTGGTGGAGCAGATGGAGGGCCGGCTGGCCGGCCACGACCTGTCGCTCCACGCCCGGGTGGACGACGACAGCGACACGCTGTACGTCGACCTGCTGTCCGACACCGGGGAGGACACCGAGTCGCTGACCGGCGACGCGGAGATCGCCCAGTTCCGCACCGACTGCCTCAACGAGGCGATGGACGTGCTGTCCGAGAAGGAGCGCTACATCCTGCAGCGGCGCTACCTGGAGCCCACCACGCTGACGCTGCGCGAGCTCGGCGAGCAGCTCGGGATCAGCCGCGAGCGGGTCCGCCAGCTGGAGGTGCGGGCCAAGCAGAAGCTACGCAAGAACCTCGCGACCAAGCCGTACGTCGACGAGCTGCTCGACGACCCCGCCGCGCTGGACACCAAGGTCGCCTAGCCGCCCCCTCCCTCGTCCGCGGGGGACGAGGTCTTGTCCACCGGGGAGCCCACGTTGCGCCGCACGTTGTAGACGCACCGCCCGTCGGCGATCGGCTTGGTCCGGTCTCCCTGGTGGACGACCACGTGCACGACGCACACGCGGTTGCCCATCCGCACCACCTCGGCGTCGGCGACGACGGTGTCCTCCAGTCCGGGTCGCAGGTAGTCGACCCGCATGTCGACGGTGGAGATGCGGTCGACGACGTCGATCATCGAGAACCCGGCGACGCCGCCGGTGGCGTCGATCAGGGTCGAGACCACGCCGCCGTGGATCGCGGGCCGGAAGATGTCGCCGATCAGCTCGCGCCGGAAGGGCACCTCGCACACCGCGCGGCCGCGGCTCAGCTCGGTGACCCGCAGGCCGAGCAGCCGGTTGAACGGGATGCCCTGCTCGACGAACTCGATGAAGCGCTGCCGGTGGGATGTGGGATCGTCACTCATGCCGGGAGTGTACCCCGACCGCGCGGCTCAGGAGCGGCCCGGCAAGCGCAGCCTGCGGATCGCGATGTCGAGCCCGAACAGCACCAGCGCGGCCCACAGCAGCGGCGCCCAGGCGTCGACCCGCACCTGGCGGCTGGCCACGTCGCGCGCCAGGACCTCCTCGAAGTCCGGCCGCATCGTCCCGTCGGTCTCGCTGGCGATCTGCTCCAGCAGGGCGAGGTTGAGCGACCCGGCGCGGGTCTCCGCCGGCGGCGGGGTGCCGGCCGACGCGCGGATCTTGCCCCCGGGCACCGCCCCGCCCGATGCTTCGGCGCGGCCGCTGGCACGCTCCACGGCGTCCACCGTGACCAGGTACCCGCCCGGCTCGTCGGCCGCCACCGTCGTCGCGTAGCGTCCGGGCCCCGAGGGGTCCAGGCGGACACGCCGCGCGGTGCCGGCCGGGCCGTGGACGTGGGCCTCGACCTCCAGGTCGTTGCGGGGGTTCTTCAGGGCGTCGAGGATCGAGTAGTGGATCCGCAGCTGATCGCCGACGATCTCCGCGTCCAGCGCGACGTCCGGCGCGGGCAGCGGAGAGAGGGTCTCGCGGACCACCGCGCGCCACAGCGCCCGGCGCTGGGGCCACGATCCCCACGGCTCGCTCCACACCCCGTCGAGATCGGAGGTGAACAGCGTCACCGCGCCGCGGCCGTGGCGCCAGTGGACCAGCAGCGGCTCGCCACGCTCGGTGGCCAGCACGAGCTCGCTGGTGGTCCGCTGCTGGCTCCGGATGTACCCCAGCAGCCCCGGGATCTCGTCGACGTCGATGCCCTCGAGGAACCGGCTGTCGTCCACCGCGTGGACCTCGATGTGCTGGTCGATCTTGTTGGATCGCACCACCGTCATCGTCTCCTCGAGGAAGATCTGGGGGATGGTGGAGAAGTCCTCGGTGTAGTAGTAGCGTCCGCCGCCGATGCCGGCCACCTGCTCGAGCTGCTCGCGGTCCGACTCGCGGCCGATCGCCACCGTCGACAGCGTGAAGTCCCGGCGGGCCATGTTGTGGACCACCTCGCCGTCGCGCTTGAGCGTGCTCACCGAGCGGCCGTCGGTGAGCAGGATCACGTGCTTGAGCAGCGCGTCCTCCTCGATCAGCCCCTCGTACGCCAGCTGGAGCGCCGGGTAGATCGACGTCCCGCCGTGGACCGCGAGCTCGCCGAGCCGGGCCCGGATCGCGTCGGTGTCGTCGGCGCGGGTGATCGGCACCGCCCAGCGGGGCAGGTCGCTGAACGTCACGACCCCGACCTTGCTCTCGGGATCGAGCAGCGCCATCGACTCCACCGCCGCGGTCAGCGCGATCTCGAACTTGGCGGCGCGTCCCATCGAGTCGGACTGGTCGATGCAGTAGACCACCACCAGCGGCGTGGGCTCCTTGCGCTCGGTCTTGGGGAACCGCACCGGGAGCAGCTCCTTGAGCTCCTCCTGGCCCTCCTCCTGGACCTCGAGGCCGTGCTCTCCGCCGACCACGATCAGCCGCCCGCCGCGGCGCACGAAGGTGCGCAGCATCGCGGGTCGATCGGCGGGCAGCTGCTTCAGATCGGGATCGATCCAGACCAGCAGGTCGACGCCCTCGAGGCTCACCGGGAGGCTCACGGGGGCGACCTCGTAGGGCAGCGGTGGGTCCAGCGACGACAGCACCTGGCCGAACCGCCGGGCCGCGTCGGGCTCGGCGGCGACCCGCACCTGGGGCGTCCCGACGATCTCGATCGCGCCGTGGACGACGTCGTCGGAGGCGAACAGGTCGCCCTCGAACTCGACCTCGGCCTGCAGCCGCTGGATCCCCGGCGCCCCGGCGGTGAAGCGCAGCTCGACGTCGGTCTCGCCGCGCTGCAGGGCCACCGCCTCGCGACGCTCGAGCGTCCGCCCCGCGTCGTCGCGCAGCGTCACCGCCGCGGACACGGCGTCGCTGGCGTGGAGCGTCACCTGGACCACCGCCTCGTCTCCCTCGAGCACCGTGGAGCGGCCGGAGTCCAGGCGCACCGCCGCGACCGTGACCTTGCCCTCGTCGGGCGGGAGCGGGTACACGCGGATGCCCCGGATCGCCGCCACGGCCGCGGCGCGCTCGATCCAGCCGCCGGTGACGGCGCCGTCGCTGAGCAGCAGCAGCCGCCGCGACGAGGCCGGCTCGAACGACTCCATCGCCAGCTCGAGCGCCGGGCCGAGGTCCGACGGGGTCCGCTCGTGGACCGCCGGGATCGACTGCCGCAGCTCCCGCGGGGTGTCGAACTCGCGCAGCTCCTCGCCCGCCGACACGATCCGCGCCGGCACGCCGCCGAGCTGGTCCCACCACGCGTCGAGCTCCTCGTGGTACTGCTGCAGGCGCCCCCCCGAGGAGGAGCCGCTGGCGTCGACCAGGAACACCAGGCTCAGATCGGGCTGGTCCTCGAACCGGTGGGGCCCGGTCAGCGCCAGCACCAGGGCCAGGTACGCGAAGCAGCGCACCAGCGTCGAGGCGAACCGCCTGGCCCGCGGCCACCCCGTCAGCCCGCGCTCGCGCAGCAGGAAGAACAGCACCACGACGACGCCGACCCACAGCAGGACCGGACGGTCGAGGGTGTACTGGCTCAGGTCGATCCCGAACATGCTCCTACCGGTTCACCAGACCGAACTCGCCGACCATCAGCAGCAGCGCCGCCAGCCCCAGCCAGACCCACGGCGGCGCCCACGGGGGCACCGGCTCGGGCTCGGGCTCGGGGGCCGGTGGCACGGGCGCCGGCGCCGGATACGTCGGTGTCGCTCCCAGATCCGACTCCCCGGGGTCCAGCACGCTGACCGCCACCGGGCGCGCCGGCTCGGCGCCGAGCAGCTCGAAGTACCCGGTCCGCGGGAAGTACACCTGCGCGGGGCCGTCGCCGACCGGCACCGACCGCGCGCGTTTCGCCGCCGCCGGTTCCCCGTCGCCGTCCTGCAGCGGCAGCACCTGCAGCGCGGCGACTCCCTCGGCGGCCGTGACCCAGCGCGCGTCGCGGGCGAGCTGGGCGTCCCCCGCCGGTGGCGTCACCGCCCGCCCCTCGCGCATCCACAGCACGGTGTTGAAGATCAGCTGGGGGAACGCCACGCGCAGCGGCAGATCGCTGTCGGCGAAGTCGAAGCCGAACGCCACCTGCCGCACCCCGCCGACCTCGTGCGCCACCGCGATCGGCCCGGTGGGCGTCCCGATCAGCCGCACGTCGCGCTCGCCGAGCTCGAACTGTCCGCTGACGGCCACGTTGAGGTCGCGCAGCACCAGGTTGGCGAACAGCGGGTGGCCCAGGTTCCAGTCGGTGGTCACCGGCGTCTCGACCCGGCGCGCGACCGCGAACCCGGACATCGAGCCGGCCGGGTTGATGTAGAAGCTGTTGACCCGCGGGGGCCGCTCGGGGACGAAGCTGTCGTAGAACACCACGTCGTACCGCCCGCTGGCCGCGGCGGCGCGGTCGTACTCCCCGGGCGCGACGGTCTCCAGCTCGATCCCCGGGATCAGCCGCAGCGCCATCGTCAGGTACTGGTTGCCGCGGCTGACCAGCAGGACCCGCGCGGGGCGGACCCCGGGCAGGAACGCGAACGCCTCGTCGTCCAGCGCCAGCGCGTCGCCCTCCTCGCTGCCCTCGAACTGGATCTCCTGGAGCCGTACCTCGATGCGATCCTCGCGCGGCGGGTAGAACCGGTAGATCCGGTCCAGCGTCTGGCGCGGCTCGAGCGAGTACGTCGCCCGCCCCAGGACCTGGGTCTGGGTCTCGACGGTGACGGTCGCGCGGGCGGGCAGATCGCTGTAGTTGGCCAGCCGCACGAACGCCTCGATCTGGGCCGGCAGCCCCTCGGTGGCCCGCACGTCGAAGGCGATCACCGCCAGGTTGGGGTGCGTGCTGCCCACCGTCTCGAGCACCACCGCGACGTCGTCGAGCTCGGGCAGCGCGCCGATCGCGGTGTCGGAGAAGATCCGGATCTCGGCGGGACCCGGGGACGACGCCAGCACCTGCCCGGCCCACCGCAGCGCCCCCTCCAGATCGGCCCGCCCAGGCGTGCTGCGCAGGGAGCGCACCGCCAGCCCGAGCCGCTGGCGGTCGTCGGTCAGCGGGACGGCCACCGTGGCGCACGGCCCCGCTCGCACCAGGGCCATCCGCTCCCCGTCGGCGAGATCGTCCAGCAACGCCTCGAGCCGGCGCTCCACCGCGTCGAGGCGCGTCCCCTCCCCCTCCCACGTCTCCATCGACGCCGAGAGGTCGACGACCACCACGCGGTCCACCGGCCGGATCACGGCGCTGTCGTCCGTGGCCACCGGCGGGGCGGCGCGCTGCTGGGGCTCCCCGAGCGCGGCCACCACGCCGAGCAGCACCAGGATCTGCAGCAACAGCGCGATGATCTCCTTGATCAGGGGGTCCAGCCGCCTGGGCAGCACCTGCTGCCACAGCACGTGGGACGGCACCGCGAGGACCCGCGGCCGGGGGCGCAGGAAGAACAGCACCAGCAGCACCGCGACACCGATCAGCGCGGCCCACAGCAGCGTCTCGGCGGGGAGCCCGGTCCACTCCACGGCGACTCCTCCTACCCCAGGAACCGGCCGGTGCGCATCGTCTTGAGCACCAGCTCCTCGAACGGACCGTCGGTGCGGGCGTGCGCGTAGAACAGGTTGTAGCGGCGGCAGTTGCTGGCCAGCTGCTTGCCGTGGTCCATGAACGCCTCGCGGTAGCGCTTGATCAGCGCCGGCGTGAGGCGGACCCGCAGCTTGCGGCCCGACTCGGCGTCCCGCAGCATCCACTCGCCGTGCAGGTCGGGGGCCACCTCCTCGGGGGCGCTGACGTGGACCAGCGCCAGCTCGTAGCGCGCCGCGCGCAGCAGGTCGACCGCCGGTCGCCAGCCGCCGGCCATCAGGAAGTCGCTGAGCACCACGATCACCCCGCGGGTGCGGGCCACCCCGGCGAACGCCAGCGCGGCCTTGTGCAGGTCGCTCTCGCCGGAGGCCTGCAGCCCGGTCAGGTAGCGGTAGATGTTGACCACGTGGGCCTTGTTGCGCGGCGGGTGCAGCGGGGGCAGCAGGGTGTCGCTGAACGGGAACAGGTGGACCCGGTCGAGGTGGGCCAGCCCGACGTAGGCCAGCGCCGAGGCGACCCGGCAGACGAACTCGGCCTTGGTCGTGGCGCCGAACCGCATCGACGGGCTGACGTCGACGAGCAGGTACAGGTTGAGCTCGGTGTCCTCCTCGGCGAGCCGGATCATGAACCGATCGAGCCGCCCGAACAGGTTCCAGTCGATGTCCTTGAAGTCGTCCCCCGGGGTGTAGGGGCGGTGATCGGCGAAGTCGATCCCGGAGCCCAGCTTGCGCGAGCGGGTCAGCGCGGCGAAGCGACCCTGGTGCTGGTGCCGGCTGACGACACGCAGGTACTCCAGCTTGCGCAGGAAGTCCGGGCTGAGGGGGGACTCCTCGGTCACCGCGGGCTCACGCCTCCGGGAGATCGGCCAGGATCTGGTCGATGATCGTGTCGGTGTCGATCCGCTCGGCCTCGCCCTCGAAGTTGAGGATCAGGCGGTGCCGCAGGCACGGCTTGGCCGTCTTGCGCACGTCGTCGGCGGAGACGTTGAAGCGCCCGTCGAGCAGCGCCGTGATCTTGCCCACCAGGGTCAGCGCCTGGGCCGCCCGCGGGCTGGCGCCGAAGCGCACGTAGCGCCGGGCCGCCTCGTGGGCCTCGGGCTTCTCGGGGTGCGTGGCCAGCACCAGCCGGATCGCGTAGTCCTGGATCACCGGCGCCACCGGCACGGAGCGCACCAGCGCCCGCATCGCCAGGATCGTGTTGCCGTCGACGATCGCCCGCGCCTCGGGGTTCTCCGTGGTCGTGGTGCGGTCGAGGATCTCGCGCAGCTCCTCGCGGCCCGGGAAGTCGACCTTGAGCTTCATCAGGAACCGGTCGAGCTGGGCCTCGGGCAGCGGGTAGGTGCCCTCCATCTCCAGCGGGTTCTGCGTCGCGACGACGAAGAACGGCCGGGGCAGGGCGTGGGTCTCGCCGACGATGCTGACCTGCCGCTCCTGCATCGCCTCGAGCAGCGCGCTCTGGGTCTTGGGCGTGGCGCGGTTGATCTCGTCGGCCAGGATGATGTGGTTGAACACCGGGCCGCGCCGCAGCTCGAAGTAGCGCTTGCCCGCGGCGTCCTCCATCACCAGGTTGGTGCCGGTGATGTCGGCGGGCATCATGTCCGGCGTGAACTGGATCCGCGCGAAGTTCAGCTGCAGCACGTCGCCGAGGGTGCTGACCAGGATCGTCTTGCCCAGCCCGGGCACGCCCTCGAGCAGCACGTTGCCGTCGGCCAGGATCCCCGCCAGGGTGCCGCGGATCACGCCGGGCATCCCGACGATCACCTTGCCGATCTCGGCCTCGAGCGCGGCGAACACCTGCCGGAACTGATCCGGGCTGATCTGTGCGGTCGCCATCGTTCACCTCCGTCGCCGGGCGGTCCGGGACGTCCCCGGTCCGGCCCGAGTCGCCGTGTCGATTCCTGGACTCAGAGCTCGAGGATCGCCTGGAAGTACTCGTGCGCGTACTGCCGGAAGAGGGGCGGTAGCTCCTCCGTCTCCTCGATCAGCAGCCGCTCGGCCTCCTCGAAGTAGTTGCCGTGGTCGTCCTCGAAGTCGTTGGCGAAGCCCCCGCCGATCTTGTGGCTCGCCACCTCGTCGAGGATCTCCCGTCGCTGCTCCGGCGGGAGTCGGTCGTCGGTCACGTTGCCCAGGATCTGCTCGAGCTGCATCCCGCCCTGGCGCGGCAGGTCCTGGGCGGTCTCGCGCTCGGCGCCCCGGCTGTCGCCCCCCTTGCCCGCGCCGAGGGCGCCCCGGGTCGTCTGCCCGTCGCCCTCGCCGCCCGGCATCCCCTCCGCCATCCCCTTGCCCGGGTCGTCGCGCAGCTTCACGTCGGCGCCCTCGGGGATCTCGTCCACCTGGCGGCGGGGCGCCAGCGAGCTGTCCAGCTCGCCGCTGCCGTCCTCCTCCTCGGTGACGTCCTCGAAGCCGAGCTCGGCCATCGCGTCGGTCTTGTCCGGGACCGCGTCCTCGGCGGCGACCTTGACCTTGGGGCCGCGGTCGCGGTTGCCGGCCAGCCAGTCCGCCATCTGCTCGCCACGCTCGGCCACGTACTCGTCGCAGAAGTTGCGGAACGACTCGGCCAGCGCGGTCCGCCGCTCGTCGGCGATCATCCGCTCCGGGGTCTTCTCGTCGCGCTTGGTGGCCATCATCTCGTCCATCTGGCCCTTCAGCACGTCCATCGACATCGCGTTGTCCTGGTTGTGCAGCGGGTTGTGGCTCGCGCCGAAGACCTCGTCGAACCCGCCGTCCTGCATCTGCCCGCGCTCCTGCATGTCGAACTCGGGCAGCATGTCGTTGCTGACCTTGTTGCCGATCGGCTTGAGCGGGTCGTTGCTGCCCCGCATCGCCTCCCGCGCCGCGCGGCGGGCGGTGTCCAGGTCGAAGTCCATCACGGCGGCCAGCTCGGCCTGGAGCTGGTCGTGCATCGCCTCGAGCTCGGCGACGGTGTAGACCGACGAGTCCAGCTGCGGCTGCTCCTCGGGGGTCGGCGGCGGCGCCTCGGGCGTGGGGGGCTCCTCCTCGGGCTCATCCTCGCCGAGCTGCTCCTTGCGGCGGCGCTCCTCGTCGACGATCGCCTCGACCTCGTCGCGCAGATCGGTCACGGCGTGGACCAGGCGCTTGTCCCCGCGGGCGATCGCCTCCTCCTCGATCTCGGCGAGGTTGGCCAGCAGGTCCTCCCCGGCCTCCTCCAGCGCCGTGGGCTCGGGGGCCGGCATCGTCCAGTGCAGGTCGAGCTTCAGGCAGCCCACCAGGACCAGCGCGAGGATCGCCGTGGAGATCAGCGCCCCTCGCAGCGGGACGCCCGCCCCGAACGGCACGGCGCGGGCGGGGACCAGGGCCTCGGCGCGCGCCACCGCGTCGGCGCGCTGGGCCTCGATCAGCCCCCCGGTCCGTCCCTCGAACGCCAGGGCGGTGCCGATCCGGTCGTGGTTGGTGGCGCCGCGGTCGAGGGCCTTGGCCGAGCGGACCACGCCGTGGCCCAGCGCCAGCCCGCGCAGGGCGGCCCCGACGGGGATCAGCGCGGCCGGCGCGAGGACCCACAGCATGCCGGGGCGGAGGCCCCAGCCCACCTCGATCACGAGGATCGCGATGCTCGCCGCGACGAACGTCCAGGTGGCCACGGTGGCGCCGTCGCGCAGGGCCCGGCCCGCGCGGAGCCGTCGCTCCGCTCGCCGAACCAGCTGCTTCAACGGTGACAGCACCAGCGCCTCCTCGATCTCGCTCTCCCATGCAACCATAGCCGCCGGATGGCCAAGGGGAAAATCGTGTCCTCACCGCCCATCCGGAACGGGTGGCAGATGCTATCATGACCGCGATCACGTCACGTCACCCCCCGTGCTCGGAGGACGACATGGTCTCACGCCTGCACCTCGACCAGGATGGCAAGGTCAACGCCGTCCACTACATCCTCCTCGTGGTCCTGATCGCGGTGATCTACGCGGCGGTGATGTACGTCCCCCCCTACATCCAGTTCATGACGATCAAGAAGATCGCGGCCGAGACCGCGCTGAGCGCCTCGACCGTCGAGATGAACGACGAGCGCAACAAGACGTGGTACGACTCGCGGATGAAGGAAGAGCGCTACGAGTACCCGATGGCCCAGGATCTGTACTATCAGCGACACAGCAACGAGAACGTCGACATCGGCTTCGAGTACGACTACCCGGTGAAGCACCTGTGGGGCACGGTCCACGTGCTGCACTTCTCGTACACGTGCAACGCCAAGCTCGGGCACTGCCAGTAGCGCGATCGCGCCGGGGTCCGCCCGCGACGGAGCCTGTCAGAACGCGAACAGCGGAATCGGCCGCACGGTCTGCCGCGGGGTGGAGCGCAGGCCCACCGCCGGATCGCGCCAGCGCTCGGCGGCGGCCGCGGTGGCCTCCTCGTTCAGCTTGACGATCTTCAGCGTCTTGATCCCGTGGACCAGGAACGCCACGCCCGTGAACAGCAGGGTGAACCCGAGGCCGATCATGATCAGCGGATCCACCGCGGCGGTGATCAGCCCGCCGGCGTCGGACACGATCGGGAAGAAGTCGGCGAGGCCGACGCCGAGGAAGATCCCGCCGGCGCAGATCAACCCCGCCCCGGCGATGACGAACACCGCGCCCTCGGCCTTGGTCGGCACCCACTTGCCGGGGGCCGCCTGTTCGTCCTTGGCGCCCTTCTCCGCAGCTGCCTGCAGGCGCACGGCGCGCCGGATCTCCAGCGCGCTGGCGGCCGGCGCCCGGGCCGCCCGGACCGCCGGAGCATGCCACGATGGATCGGGCGGAGGCACCTCCGCCGGGGCCCCGGGGTAGGCCAGCGCGGGGATCTCCACGGCGAGCAGCACCACCAGTCCGAGCGACAGGGACGTCAGGGCCCGGATCGTCCGCAGTTCCGTCATGAGCCTCATCAGAACCTCGCCACGGTCCATCCGCTGGGACGGGCGCAGCCCGCCGCGAAGGCCGAGGGTTGTGGTTTGCGGCCGTCCGCCGGCCCGAGCTCGGCGGACTGGATCGCGCGATAGACCTTGATCTCCTGCAACCCGGTCGGCAGCAGGATCAGCCCCGGCACGAGGAACCCGAAGCTGATGAAGAACAGCGCCGCCTGGGGCGGGAACGCCACGTCCTCGCTGGCGACCGGGACATAGAACGCGAAGAACCAGATCGCGCCGACGATCACCATCCACAGGAAGTTGACCAGCAGCACCGCGGCGACCGCGGTGAGCACGGCGCCGGCGATCAGGTGCTGCTGCGCGGGGTCCGCGGCGGCGAGGTGCAGGGGCGGACGCACCACCGGGCCGGCGAGGGCCGGGTTGCGGTGGGCCTCGCGGGCGGCCAGGTGCGGGCCCCGCAGCAGGCGGGGCGTGGGAGCCGCGACGCGGGCCACGCTCGCCGCGAACGGCGCCTCGAGGGCCGGGACCGCGGCGGTGGGCGTCGAGGGGTAGGCCAGCGCCGCCGACTCCAGCCCGAGGACGATGGTCAGGGTGACCATCGCGGTGCAGATCCACCGCATCCGACCCAGGTACTTCATGACACGCAACTCCCCGCCCGAGCGACGGCAACTCCCGCCGGAGGATACTGCCCCGACGCCCCTCCTGTCAAACGGAACAACCCTGGAATTTCGCATGGTTAGGGAGCCTCCGGCGCGATCTCCGGCTCTTCCGCCGGTGGGGGCTCGAGCTCGGCCAGCCGCTGCTGCAGGATCGCGGCGTAGCGATGCGTGCGGATGTCCGGGTCGGCGGGCAGCTCCAGCGGGTCCAGGACCTCGTGCAGCGCCGCCCGCGCCTCGTCGGGGCGCTCGGCCTCGATCAGCATCGCCGTCCACGCGTCGGCCGCCCGCAGGCGGCTGTCGCCCCGGGCCAGGCGGCACGCCGTCGCCGCGTCGGCCAGGGCCGCCTCGGAGGCGCCGTCGAGCCGGTGCACCGCGCGCGCCCGGAGCAGGTAGAACGTGTCCTCCTTGGGGAACGCGTCCACCGCGCGGTCGGCGACCTGGCGGGCCTCCTCGCCGCGGCCGGCGCGGGCCAGCGCCGGGATCAGGGTCAGCAGCGAGCCGCGCGACCGGCGGATCGCCTCCCCCTCCGGCAGCTCGCCACCGAACGGGGCGAGGAGCCGGTCGGCGACCTCGGACCACGCCGCGCGGGCCGCGCCGTCCTCCCCGCCGGCGCCGGCGGCCAGCGCGATCACCTCCCACGCCTCGATCGCCGCCTGCTCCTCGGGGTTCCCCGACAGCAGCTGCTCCGCCGCCGCGGTGGCGCGCTCCCGGGCCAGCGCGGCGTGCTCGGCGTCCCCGGCGTCGTCGTACAGCCCGGCCAGCTCGACCCACCACCACTGCTGCTCGATCAGCGGCACCGCGGGCGTCACCGCCTGGTCGAGCAGCAGCTGCTCCAGCGCGTCGGCCCCTGCCGCCGGGTCCTCGTCGTGCAGGGCCACGAACGCGGCCACCCGGGCCCGCAGGGCGGCGTCCACCTCGACCCCCGCCGGGACCCGGGCCAGCCACTCGGCGGCGGCGGCGGCGTCCCCCCGCGCGCGATGCCGATCGGCGACCGCCAGCAGCGCCGCGGGGTCGCCCGACTCCTCGGCGGCGGCCTGCAGCGCCTCCAGCGACGGCGGCGCGGCCCCGGTGGCCTGGGCCACGCGCGCCACGTAGTCCTCGGCGGTCTCGTAGCCGACGTGACGCCACAGCAGCTCGCCCTCGGGGGAGCACAGCACGCTGGTCGGGTACCCCGTGACGCGGTAGCGGGTCTTGGCCTCCCAGCTGGTGGCCAGGTCGGCGTCGAAGCGGGCCAGCACCACGTCGCCGAGCTGCCCGTGGCGCTCGGGGTCGAGCACCACCTCGTCGCGGAGCCGGCCACAGGGCGGGCACCAGCTGGTGGAGAACACCATCAGCACCGGGACGCCGCGCTCCGCGGCCGCCGCGAGGGCGGCCGGCAGGTCGTCCGCGATCCACGCGCCCAGCGCGGCCTCCGCGGCCGCCTTGGCCCGGACCCGCTCCGCCAGCGCGGGGTCCCGCAGCGGGCGCACGGCGCGCAGCGTCAGCTCGGTGAACTGCCGCTCCGGCCGGCGGGCCACCACCGCCTGGAACGCCACGTGCCGCGGCTTGCACGTCCCGGTCGCGTCGCAGACCCCGATCTCGAGCTCCGCGTCGATCACCTGCGTCCGCTTCTCCGGGACCTCGATGGTCACGCCCGAGAGCAGCTCGGAGACCCGCCCCCCGAGGTCGATCGTCTCGTCGAGGTGGCTCTCCGGGATCGTCCGGATCACCAGCTTGGCGGGGAACTCGTCGGCCAGCTCGGCGCCCTCCCGCAGCTCGACCTTGATCACCACGGCAGCCCTGTCGGTGCGGGACAGCACCACCAGGTCGGACTCGGCGGCGGCGGGCGCGGCCGCGGACAGCGCCAGGCACAGGGCCGTGATGGCAAGCGTGAACCTCATGGATCTCCCTCGAGCTCGTTGCAGACGGGGCGATGATAGTCCGTCCCCCGGGCGCGGCCAACCGCCGCGGTACGACGCACCCGCTCTCAGCGGCGGGTGCGCGGCAGCGTCGCCACCCGCGCGACCAGCACCAGCAGCGGCAGCGCGCCGGCCCCGAACCGCCCCAGCGCGGCCAGCCCGGCAGCGGCGCCCGCCGCCGGCAGCACGACCCAGGCGGCCTCTTGCAGCGCCCGCGCCGAGACGCGCAGCGCCCCGGCCAGCGTCGCCGCGCCGATCCCCGCCTCGATCAGCGCCGCGATCCCGGCGACGCGCAGCGCCGCCACGGGGGCCGCCCC
>CAZOYV010000027.1:0-45623 GCA_964584075.1 uncultured Rickettsiales bacterium
GTTGTTGTCGGCGACCCCGTCGCAGTCGTTGTCCGCGCCGTCGCAGACCTCGGCGTTGCCGGGGAAGTTGTCCGGATCGGCGTCGTCGCAGTCGTCCCCGCCGCAGGCGTCGTCCAGGTGCCCGTCGCCGTCGTCGTCGTAGCAGCACACCGGGTTCTCGGCACCCGGCGTGCCGTGGTCGGTGCTCAGCGGCAGCTCGTTGGCCTGGACGTCCAGCGTCGGGCACCAGTGGACCGGGTCGTTGTTGTCGGCCGGGTACGGCGACCCCGACGGGTCGAGCTGCAGGGACTGGCCCTCGGGATCGGGCCACAGCACGCCGTTGTCGTACTGCACCAGGTCGAGGGTCGTGCCGTCGTGCTCGATCTCGATCGTGTCCGCGCCGTTGCCCAGCAGGAACTGGGCCACGTCGTACTCGTAGGCGATGTTCACGCCGCCGTTCTGGGACGAGGTGTCGTTGGGGCCGAGCACCGCGTAGCCGCCGGCCGAGATCCACACGTCGCCGGCGACGGTGAAGGTGTCCGCCCCCGCGTCGGAGAACGTCATCCCCACGAGGTTGATGTCCTCGCTGGTGTCGTTGAACAGCTCGATCCACTCGCCGTCGCCGTCGGCGGTGTCGACCGGGTCCTTCATGATCTCGGTGACGATCAGCCCGGGCACCGGGATCACGCCCTCGTCGTAGAGCCCGTCGCAGTCGTCGTCGACGGCGTTGTGGGCCTCGGCGGCGCCGGGGTTGATGCTCCCGTCGCCGTCGGCGCAGTCGCCCTCGCAGATCATGTAGCCGTCGCCGTCGCCGTCGGCCTCGTCGGCCGCGGGCGCGCCGCTGCAGTCGTCGTCGACCCCGTTGCAGGCCTCGGCCGCGCCGGGGTTGATCAGCCCGTTGGTGTCGTCGCAGTCCTCGTCGAGGCCGTCCGGGTTGGCCGCGTCGCTGCCGTCACAGATGTCGTACCCGTCGCCGTCCCCGTCGGGCGCGTCGTCGGTGTTGCCGTTGCAGTCGTTGTCCAGGCCGTCGCAGGCCTCCTCCGGCTGCCCCGGGTTGACCGCCGCCGTGGAGTCGTCGCAGTCCCCGCCCTGGGTCGCGTCGTAGGGGTCCACCGCGGCGCACAGACACTGGGTGTCCGCGGTCACGCCGTAGATGTCGTCGTCGTCGTCGCGGTAGAAGCTCGTGCACCCCGTCGCGCCGGGCTCGTCGATCGCTCCGTCGCAGTCGTTGTCGACCGTGTCGCAGACCTCGGTCGCCCCCGGGAAGATGCTGGCGTCGCCGTCGTCGCAGTCCCCCTCGGTCTCGCTGCACCCGCCGATCGCGAAGTTCTCGTCGCCGTAGCCGTCGAGGTCGGCGTCGGTGCAGGCGTCGCACTGGTTGCCGAACCCGTCGCCGTCGTTGTCCAGCTGGCCCGGGTTGGCGACGTTGTCGCAGTTGTCGGTGTCGTTGCACCAGCCGTCGCCGTCGGGGTCCCCGGTGGCGTCGTCGCCGTTGCACAGGTCGCACGCGTCGCCCGAGCCGTCCCCGTCGGTGTCGTCCTGGGTCGGGTTGGCGTCCGACGGGCAGTTGTCGCAGTCGTCGCCGACGTCGTCGCCGTCCCCGTCGGCCTGGCCCGGGTTGGGGTCGCCGGGACAGTTGTCGCACGCGTCGCCGGCCCCGTCCCCGTCCCCGTCGGCCTGGCCGGCGTTGGCGTCGCCGGGGCAGTTGTCGCAGGCGTCGCCGACCCCGTCCCCGTCCCCGTCGGCCTGGCCCGGGTTGGGGTCGCCGGGACAGTTGTCGCACGCGTCGCCGACATCGTCGCCGTCCCCGTCGGCCTGCGTCGGGTTGCCGACGGTGGGGCAGTTGTCGCACGCGTCGCCGAGGGCGTCGCCGTCCGAGTTGGTCTGGCCCGGGTTGGCGTCGGAGGGGCAGTTGTCGACGTCGTCCTCGACCCCGTCGCCGTCGGCGTCCTGGAACTCGTAGGCCCCCACGTCGCAGCTGCTCGAGCCGGTGCCGGGCCGCAGCTCGCCGCGCTGGTCCTCGGAAACGGCCGTGTTGCTCGCGTCGACGCACCCGCTGGCCAGGTCGATCGCGCTGGTCTCGCTGGTCGGGATCCGCAGCGCGTGGGTGTCGGTGAAGCCGCCGTTGCCGGCCAGCGCCGCGATCAGCTCGCCGACGTCGCCGATCGTGTCGCCGCCCCCCGGCGTGGGGTTGGGGCACTGGTTGGCGCCCAGCAGGTTGTGGCTCAGCGAGCCCAGCGAGTTCTGGTCGTAGCAGTCGTCGTTGGCCGGGGTCTCCGCCGAGAGGTTCCCCGCCACCAGGCAGGCCTGCAGGTCGACGGCGCCGTTGGAGACCGCGAAGATCCCGCCGCCCTCGCCGCCACCGCCGCCGCCGGAGCCCAGCGTCTCGTTGTAGACCACGGTGGAGTAGCTGATCTCCACGCCGCTGGCGCTGGTGTCGAACGCCAGCCCGCCGCCGGCCCCCGCGGCGCCCTGGTTGTCGCCGCTGCCGCCGATCCCGGTGGTGTTGGCGCTGACCGTGACGTTGAGCAGCGTGTTGGAGCCGCTGGCGTCGTCGTACAGCCCGCCGCCGTCGCCGCCGGGCCCGCCGTCGAAGCCGGTGTCCCCGTCGCCGCCGTCCCCCGAGGTGTTGCCCACCAGCAGGCTGCGGGCGATGTCGTAGCTGCCCAGGTTGGCGATCCCGCCGCCGTCCCCGCCGTCCCCGCCGGCGCCCCCGGTGGCGTCCCCGCCGTCGCCCGCCGCGTTGGAGCTGAGCTCCACGTCCAGCAGGTCCAGCGACGCCCCCGCGGCGTTGAAGATCCCGCCCCCGCGGCCGCCGGCGTACCCCGTGGCGGTGGCCGCCGCGGCGCCCTGCCCGGCGGTGTTGCCGCTGACCACGCAGCGGGTCAGGGTCAGGCTGCCCTCGTTGAGGACCCCGCCGCCGTCCGCGCCGTCGGCGCCGACCCCGGCCGGGGCCGTGCCGTTCTGCAGCGTGACGTCCGAGACGGTCAGGGTGCCCGCGGCCAGCACGTGCAGCAGCCGGTCGCCCAGCCCGCTGCCGTCGATCACCGCCGCGCCTCCGGTGACGGTGATCTCCACGTCCGAGGTGATGTCCAGGTCGCCGCTGGCGCCGGCGTCCTCGCCGGCCCCCGCCACGGTCAGGAAGTAGTTGCCCGACGCCAGCTCGATCACGTCCGCGCCGCTGCCCGCGGCGCAGCTGTCCACCGCGGCGTCGCCGTTGGCGGCCTGGATCGCCTCGCGCAGCGTGCAGTTGCCGTTGCTCGTCGCGTCGTCCGCGGTGGTCCCGACGGTGATCGTGGCCGCCCCCGCAGGGGCCGCCGTGGCACAGGCGAGGACCGCCACGACGGTCCACCACGGTGCCGTCCTGGCCACGCTGCCGCGCTCGGAGCGTCTCATGTCCTCTTCCCTTCTGCGGACTCCACGAGCACCAGGGCCTCGGTCCGCAGCAGCTGGATCTGTTCCCACTCCAGCCAGTCCCACTCGGCGATCGAGGCGCCCACGGAGCCCAGCGCGACCGGCTCGGCGCCGTCTCGATCCAGCGGCATCCGCACCAGGTCCAGGCTCCCCGGTCGTGGCGACCCGTCCGACGGAGGACCGCCGTTGCGCGGGTCGTGGACGTGGTACGGCAGCGGGGTCGAGGTGCCCCGCTCGTCGTCGGCGCGCAGCCGCTCGGTGGAGAGCCACACGCGCAGCGCCTGCCCCTCGACCCGCGGGACCCACACCCCGGCCTGCTGCTTGGGCAGCCGCGGGGGGCTGACCGGGATCCACATGTCGACCTTGCTGTTCTGCGTCTCCGCCCCGCGCTCCTCGTCGAGGAACGTCTTGCGGAACCCCAGCCGCAGCTCCAGCGGCAGCAGCCCGATGTCCAGCTGCAGGGTCAGCTCCTCGCCGACCTCGGGGACCAGGTCCCGCAGCCGCGTCGGGCCGATCGCCAGCTTGGCGCGGCGCGTCGGCCGGGCGTAGACCATCCGGTCGGCGACGCGCCCCGACCAGATCCAGCACGAGACCTTGCTGGCGCGCTGGATCGCGAGCTTGGCGGCGAACTTCACGCGCCGGTCGTCGGTGGCGGCCCACTTGGGCAGCATCTCGTGGATCAGCGCCAGCGCCTGCGCGACGGTCAGCACGTCGGGGAGCGTCACCGTCGCCAGCGTGATCCACCGCTCGGTGCCGCTCAGCCGCGCGTCGGCGGGCATCGGCGCGCCCCGCGCCCACGAGACCGTGTCGGTGCGCTCGACCCCGTTGAGCTCGTCGACGTTGCCGCTGAACAGCGTCACGACCCGGAACGAGATCGCGCGCTGGGCCGGCTGGAACCGCTGGTAGCAGCGGACACACGACTCCCCGGGCAGGAACGTCTTGTCCTTGCTGTAGATCTGCCCGCACAGCTCGCCCCACATCGTGGCGTTGGCGCACGCCTGGATGTCGAGGCCCTTGGCCTTGGGCTTGCCCGTCGCCGTCTTGATCCCCGCCGCCGGGGCCAGCACGAGGCGCTGCGCCAGCTTCGACGCCAGCCCGGTGGGCACCAGCCGCCGGTCGCGGAACCCCAGCGCCGAGATCCCGGCTACCGCCAGCACCAGCAGCACCAGCCCCGGCGTGACGTCGCCGGCCCAGCTCGGGCGGAACACCGTCCCCGGCAGGTACGGGTTGCCGGGCACGCCGCCCACGCGGCAGACCCGCGCCGGCTCCCCGTCGTCCACCAGCGGCGTGTCGCGGACCACCTCCCCGCCGGCCTCCTCGGCGCACCACGTCGAGAACGACCCGCGGGTGAAGCGCGGCAGCAGCAGCAGCACCAGCCCGGCGATGATCATCGCGTTGATCACCAGCACCACCGGGCGGCGCTGGCGCAGCAGGTACAGCTGGCGCGACCACGCCCAGCCGGTCAGCGCCGCGCAGCAGCCGAACAGCGCGGTCAGCTCCAGCGCCGTCAGCGGCCGGACGATCGCCGGCGCCGAGAGGAACCGGTAGGCCACGTACCACCCCGCCACCGCGATCGCCAGCGGGATGGTGCTCTCGATCGCCCCTTCCTTGGCCCGGTGCAGGCCGAGGTACTGGAGGGCGTTGGCCAAGTCCTACTCCTCCGTCTGCGGTCCCACCGCCTTGTACGGCCCGGCGCCCTCGGCCGGACCCAGCAGCTGCAGCAGCTCGTTGCCGGCGCGCTCCACCGAGCTGTTGAGCTGGTCGTACAGCCCCTGCATCAGCAGCACCCGCTCGCGGGTGTTGGTCGGCCGCGAGTGCAGGATCATCCGCGTGCTCTGGATCGCCGAGGCCGCCACCGTCTGGTACCGCACCCAGTTGCGGCCCAGCACCTGGCGGTCCCACACCGAGCCCTCCGGCTCGGCGTTCCACACCGTCTGCTCCAGGGTCTCGAACTTCTTCAGCAGGATCTGGACCGCCGGGTGGTCCGGCTGCCACAGCCGCTGCAGGTCGGTCAGCCAGTCGCGCCCGTTGCCCACCGCCTGGGCCAGCGGCAGCAGGAACGGCTGCTGCTCCTGGCCGGGCCGCACGAACCCGATCAGCGCCGAGACCCGCTCGCGGGCCACGACGACCTTGCCGTCCGGATCGGCGGCGTCCACCCGCGGGACCAGCACCAGCGAGCCCTCGATCGACGCGCCGCTGCGGCCCGGCCACGGGGCGAACAGCTCCTCCCGGATCGTCAGCACCGTCATCCGCCCCGTGGAGTCGGTGACGATCGCGCGCCCCGGCGAGACGGTCACCCCCTCGGCCCGCGCGTTGGGCCGCAGCGTGCCCGGCGGGCCGTCCGGCGACCACTCCCCGTGGGGCTCGAGCCCCTCGAGCACCAGGCCGTTGACCCCCGGCCACATCGCGGACAGCCAGGCGCCCTGCTGCGCCTCGATCGACGCGGAGATCGCCTGCAGGCTCTCCAGGTCCATCAGGGCGCCCTCCACCGGGCGGAAGACATCGTGGTTCGAAGTGCTCATGACTTCCTCGGGACCGCCAGCCGGAAGTCGGACCACACCGGCAGCAGTCGCATCAGGTTCCTCGGGACCTCGCGGCCCGGTCTCCACTCGATCAGCACGTCCTCCTGCTGCAGGACGTACGCGTCGTCACCCTCGCGCGGCTGGAACCGCAGCCAGCCGGCCTCGATGCGGTACTCGGGGCGGACGCTCGACGACCCGCGGCGCCGCCACCACTCGCCGCTGCGGCAGGCGAACACCTCGTCGCGCAGCGGCGGCTCGGCCGGCCGCGGCCCGTCGTCGCGCAGCGTCGCCATCGGCGTGCCGCGGTCCTCGCTGCGGGCCACGCGCAGCAGCACCAGCGCCCGCTCGACGGTCCCGCGCAGCGGGTACCAGGCCGGCAGCAGTGCCACCAGCCGGGCCAGCACCTCGGGGTCGTGGCGGTGCAGGTCGGGATCGATCCCGTAGGCCTCGACCAGCGAGGCCAGCAGCCGCGGCGCCGAGGACAGCGGGCTCCACAGCCAGCGCCGCGCCGCGATGCGCCACTCCGCCTCGGCGAACACCAGCAGCAGCGCCTCGTGGGCCGTCGTGCGCCCGGCCTGCTGCGCCCGCCGCGCCGCGCGGCGCACCGACCCCGGGAGGAACGCGGTGTACGGCAGGTGCCGGAACCGGCGCCGCCCCTCGCCGTCCTCTCGCTGCCGGAACGCGGGGCGTCCCGTCGCGTCGTCCGTGTCGACCCACGCCAGCCCCTCGAGCTCGCCGGCGGCGGCGGCCTGGGACCAGTCCAGGGTCGGGACTCCGCTGGCGAGGCGCTCGCTCATCGCTCCTCCCTGGCGACCGCGGTGCGCATCACCGCCGCGTTGAGCAGCAGCGCGGCCGGCGGCGGGGCGGCGCTGCGGTCCTGCTCGTCGGACAGCGTGCCGTGCATCCGGGCCAGGTCGAAGCAGGGCACCACCAGGTCGGCGTGGGCCTCGTCGGTGGTCATCGTCAGCGGCCAGAACCGCGTCACGAGCGCGTGGCGCAGCACCGGGATCCGCTCCCCGAGGCGCCGCACCTGCCGCTGTACCACCCGGCGCGCCCAGTCCAGCTCCTCGTCGGTCATCGCCCGGTCCACCGGGCCCAGCGCCACCAGCAGGGTGTCGGGGCCGGCGCCGGCCAGGTCGTCGAGCAGCCGCGCGGACTCGGCCTCCGGCTCGGTCCCGGGCTCGTGCACCGGCCACAGCGCCGTGGCGATCAGGCTGCGCTCGGCGTAGGTCCAGCAGCGCACGAACCAGCCCTCGCCCCGCGAGCCCAGCGCCTGGCGCACCATCCGCTCGTGGTCGGCGGGGAGCACCGGCGTCCCGCCCTGCGGGGCGAACAGCCGGTCCACCGCCGCCTCGGGCGTCTCCCGCCCCGCGCCGAAGAACGTGGCCAGCGGGTTGGTCACCGCCACCAGCCGCGGGTCGTCGCCCTCGTTCTGCTCGACCATCCGGATCGCGCCGGGCTCGACGTCGCCGATCGCGCCGTCGGTGCGCCGGTACCAGTCCAGCGTGATCTCCTGGCCCGGGCGCAGGGTCCGCATCGTCCCGCCGGCGTCCGGCGCGTTGATCGTCACCAGCCCCTCGCTGGCGTCCACGTCGACCCCGGCCCAGTCGCGGATGTCGCCGCCGCGGTCGAGGCCGAGGCGGGCCAGCGGCAGCGCGCGGATCATCGCCAGCGTCGCGTCGTCCAGCGGTTCGCCGGCGAGCTGCTCGATCGTCTCGGGGGTGACCACGTCCTCGAACAGCAGGCTGATGCCCTCGGGGACGTTGCGCTTGACCGTCACCCGGCGACCATCGAACACCGCCGGCATGTTGGTCACCAGCACCGGGCCGAGCATCACCGCGGTGGGCTCCCCCTGGAGGGTCAGCAGCAGCCCCGCCATCTCCTCGGGGAGCGTCACGTCGAGCGCCACCAGCAGCCACATCCCGCCCTCGCCGTGGGGCCGCGGGCAGGGCAGCCGCCAGGCCTCGCGCTGGCGCAGCGGCTCCAGCGACAGCCGTCCGGCGAGGGTCTCGCCGTAGATCCGCAGCGACGACAGCTCGGCCGCCTCGTCGCCGTCGAACACCAGCCCGACCCGCGCGGTGCCCTTGCCCCGCGAGCCGGGGGCGAGCTGCACGTGGGCCACGGTCTGGGGCGCGGGCGTATCCAGCCGGTCCCACAGCCCGCCGTCCAGCGCGCGGGTGACCCACGCCGGCTCGCCGGCGTCCTCGTCGAGCTCGCCGAGGCGGCGCTGGATCACCGGCTTGTACGGCAGCAGCTTGGTGTCGATGTGGGTCAGCGTGCGCCAGATCGCCTCGACCGCCGTCGCCGGCAGCGGGGCCGCCTCGCGCACCAGCAGCCGCTCCAGCGGGAACTGCTCGGGGATCCCGGGCAGCAGGATCGTGCCCTCCTCCTCCCCCGGCATCGGAGCCACGCCCCGCACGTAGCGCGGCAGCTGGGTGTGATCGATCACCGTCACCGGCGGCGTCCAGTCCGTGCCGTCGAGGTGGCCCCAGTCGCCGCGCAGATCCCCGCCGCCCCAGATCCCCCCGGGGGCGCTGCGCGCGAAGGCGCCGGCGGGCTCGACGCGGGCCGTGATCACCACGTGCTCCTCGGTGGAAGCGGCCTCCACCGCCAGCCAGCCGAGGTGGCGCTCCTGCAGCTGGGTCACCGCCCCCTGGACCGTCTCGAGCAGCCCCTCGAGGTTGTCCGAGACCAGCAGGTAGCGGATCTCCTCGCGGTCGAACGCCCCGCTGCGGGACGGGGCGACCCGCCAGCAGGCCAGGGCCTCGACGCCCTCGGCCGCGGCGCACTGCCCCGCGCGGTACAGCTCGCCGCCCTCGATCCGCGCGATGCCCGCCACCGCCCCGCGGCGGATCGCGACCCGCGGCTCGGCGGGCACGAACTCGACCCGGTCGCGGGTCTCGGTCTGGGTCGTGAAGAACCGCCACGAGGCCGGGGTCTCGGCGTCCTGGCGCATCACACCGGGGCGCGTGCAGTCGGCCAGCACCGCGCCCACCGACGGCTGCGCGGGGCGCAGCCCGCCGCCCATCATCCGCACGAAGTGCTGGACCACCTGGTAGGGGTAGCGGTCCAGCTGCTCGGAGAGGATCTCGACCATCCACGCCGCCTGCTCGATCAGCAGCCAGCCGGGATCGGTCGGGTCCGGCTCCTCGGCGCCGTACTTGGGCAGCCGCCTGGCCAGTCGCTCGCGCACGTCGCGCAGCAGGGTCCGGCGATCGAGCTTCAGCGTCCCGGGCGGGGGTACTCTCACGGCTCCGGTCTCCTCACGTCCTCACGGCTCGAACACCGCCTCGATCGAGACGGGCCCCTGCTCCGTCTCCACGTCCAGCTCCACCTCGAGCGCCGCCTCGGTGCCCAGGCTGAGCAGCGCCGACTCGGCCAGCGGCACCGTCCGCGGGTGGCGGGCGCGGGCCCCGTGGTCGAACACCACGACGCGCACGTCGCAGCGCACCAGGGTGGCCTCCGGGATCCACCGCCGGACCGCCTCCTCGACCCGCCAGCGCGCCTCGTTGACCCGCTGGGTCGTCGCCGGCTGGCCCACCAGCGAGGACAGGTCGCAGCCGAACTGCGGGCGCCACGGGACGTCGCCGGGGCGGGTCTCGAGCACCATCTGGATCCGGCTCGCCAGCGCGTCCTCCCCGGCGAGGAACGGCCGCCGCTCGCCCAGCGTCAGCGCGGGATCGAAGATCGGTCCGGCCATGCTCGCGTCCGCCCTCCTACTTCCCGTCCGAGAAGAACTCGATGTGGGTCTTGTAGCCGGAGCCCGTCTCCAGCGTGTGCGTCACCTGGGAGATGATGAACGTGCCCTGCAGCGCCGACGGTCCGCCGGTGATCTCCAGCTCCGCCATCGGCGTCGCGTCCGGGAACCCGGAGCACGTCAGGCTGCCCTGCACGAAGCGCTCGGCGCGGGACTGCAGCTCGGACTCGGCCAGCGCCTCGGTGCTGCTCGACTGGGTCGCCGGGAGGGAGCCCAGCACCAGGTGCTTGTCGCCGAAGTTGGTGGCGAGGGAGATCCCGGTCTCGGACCCCGAGATCCCCTTGGCGGCGGTCTTGACGCTCGTGACGTTGGCCTGGGCGTCGGGGTCCCAGCCCACCGCCGTGACCTTCTTGACCACGCCGTCCATCGACGCCCGCAGCGACATCCGCTCGATCCGGTCGTGCGCGATCGAGACGCTCCCGGAGCTCTCGTTGCGGCGGGCGAAGACCAGGTCGTTGCCCTTCATCCGCAGGCAGTAGTTGTACATCCGCGCCAGGCGCTTGAGGAACACCGCGTCGGTCTCGCTGGCCTGGAACGTGCTGGTCGCGCTGGTCGAGACCCCCTGGACGTCCACGCCGAACCCGTACTCGCCGGCGATCGACTTGACGATCGCGTCGTGCTTCTGCTCCAGGAACACGCGCGTGTGCGAGGTGTCCCGCAGGCGGTGGAGCCGGTCCAGGCCGGTGAACGTCACCGTCCACGGCGCGTCGGGGCTCCAGTCGTGGGACAGCTCGGTGATGTCCCCCTCGCGGGCCACCGAGCTGTCGCCGAGCTCGAGCGTGAACGGGTTGCCGATCGCCATCGCCCCGATCACGGGATCGGGCTCGTGGTGCGGCACGTCGAGCTCGATGCGCAGCACGTCCAGCCGGTCGAGGGCCTCGACGTACTCCAGCCGCAGGAACCGATCGCGCACCTCCGCCGACAGCTCGCTGCCGTCGATCTTGAGGACGTACGCGTCGGACCCCAGCGGCATCGCTACATCTCGTCCAGGATGTCGAGCCGGTCGTCGCCGCCGCCCCCGCCCCCCGAGGAGGACACCGAGGGCGGCGTGTAGTCCGGATCGAAGAACTGCGCGGCGCTGGAGGCCCCGGAGAGCGCCCGGCCGAGCAGCTCGAGGTTCACCGTCGCGCGCTTGGCGCGGCCGGTCTCGTCGAACAGCAGCAGGTCCACGTCCAGCGACGCGATCACGCCCTGGAACTGGAACCGCTCCCACAGGAACGCGACCACCGGCGGGCGCACGATCTCCTCGCTGCCCTCGGTGATCTTCACCGGCATCGTCAGCTTGTAGAACTCGATGATGTGGTCCAGCACCGAGCTGGTGTTCTCGCTGTCGGCGTCGGCCGCCTCGGTCTCGTCGAGCAGCAGCGAGACGCTCAGCGTGTCGCTGCTGCCGTGGGAGAACGACAGCGGCGTCCACGGCCCCGTCGAGGTCTGCCCCTGGGCCCAGTCCACCTTGCGCGTGAACCGGAACGTCGTGGGGTTGAACTGGAACGTGATCGACGAGCCCTTGTCCACGCAGTAGAGCTGGGCCTTGGTCACCTCGGCGTCACTCATCCTTCTGTGGCTCCATCGTCATCACGTCGTAGACCAGCCGCAGCTCCTCGACCGAGAGCTTGGTGGCGTCGACGTCCAGGTTCACGCCCTTCCACGAGATGGGCCACGCGCGCTGCAGCGTGATCGTCCTCCGCGCGGTGTCCAGCTTGCGGTTGAGCTGGAAGATCTGGACCTCGCGGCGGAAGCCGGCGCCGATCTGCACGGCCTCCATCCACTTCCACAGCGGGTCCCGCTCCATCAGCCCCCACTTGAGCGTCACCTCGCCCCACGAGGGCGGGTTGTACAGCTGGTGCGGGGCGTGGTTCCGCCCGCCCTCCTTGTACTCGTGGGGCTGGATCTTGCGCTCGAAGCCCTCCACCCCCTGGAAGTCCCCGATCGCCTCGCCCTCGATCAGCACCTTGAACAGGTAGCCGACGTCGACGAGGTTGACCGCGGCGTCACCGTCCGCCTTGTAGGTCATCCGACCTCCACCTCCGGCTGCTCGCCGGGCCGCACCGCCACCCGCACCACCACGTTGTGGCTCGAGGGCCGCAGCTGGCAGTCGACCACCGCGTGCAGCCCGGGCTGGCCCGGGATGGCGTCGACCCCGCCGCGGATCCGCGGGGGGCCCTCTCCGCCGGCGCCGACCAGCAGACCGCGCGCGGTCCAGGCGCGCAGGGCCTGATCCAGCGCGTTGGCCAGGGCCATCGCCTGGGCGTCGTCCGCGGCGCGGAACACGAACCGCTCCGCGGTGCGGACGACCCGGTGGTGCACCGCCTTGACCGCGCGCAGCGCCGGCAGCGACCACTCCCCCACCGGCTGGCGGAGGGTCGCGTCGCCGACCACCACGGCCCGGTCGCGGACCCGGTGGAGGTCCAGCATCACCAGCGCGTCGTCCCCGCGCCGGACGGGCTCCACCGGATCGTCGAGGGCCAGCTCCTCGCGGCGGCTGCGGGGCACGGCGCGGCCGGGGGGCAGCGTCACGGAGCGCCCGACCACCCCCGCGCCGAGCTGGTCGCGGTCGGCGGCGAGCAGCCCCCCGAGCGCCGCCGCCGCCGGGCGCCAGCCGTGGACCGCGCGGGCCCGCTCGGTCCCGCGGAAGCAGCACAGCGCCACGTCGCTGCCGGCACAGCGGCGGAACAGCTCGACGCGCTGCTCGGCGTCCAGCGCCGGCACGTCGAACAGCCCCACCTGGTAGCGCTGCTGGAAGATCGTGGAGAACCGCCGGATCGCCGTGGCGGTCCGCCGCAGCACGTCGTCGTCCGGCTCCGGGCGGCCGAGCCCCAGGTCGGGGGGGCCCCCGGTGTCGGGGAGCACCACGGCCGCGCCGAGCAGCTCGGCGAGGAACGGCTCGACCAGCTCGGCGAACGCGCGATCGTCCAGGTCCCACGGCTGCAGGCCGGCGCCGCGCGCCAGCACCACGTCGACCTGCGGGGCCCCGGCGGTGAGCGCCACGTGCACCGCGTCGCGCAGCCGGGACGGGGCCTCGCCGCGCAGCCCGGGCAGCCGGGCGACGTCGTGCCGCGCGCGCAGCCGGACGTGCTCGACGGCGGCGTCCGCGGTGCGGAACCGCGTGTCGTGGACCACCGCGTCGGGGTACAGGTCGGCGAGCCACGGGGCCTCGCCCGGGCAGATCCCCGCGACGCACAGCGACGGCTGATCCGCGCGGACCGGCGCCGGCCGGGTCCGCCCGATGCGCACGGAGACCCCCCGCTCCGGGAGGCCCTGGGCTGTCCGTTCCAGCGCCATCTACCTCTCCGAGTCGAGGATCTTGCGGTTGATCGCGCTCACCTGACCTACCCACGCGACCCTCTCCTGGTGCGGCAGCGAGAGGATCTCCTCCAGGCTCCAGTGCAGGTGGTACGCGATGAACGCCACCTCGCTGCGAACCTGGTCCAGTGGGTAGGCCACCGTCACCCCGACGGGCTCTCGCCCTCCTCGGGCACCACGTCCTCCCCGTACGTGATCCGGTACACCGCGTACTCCAGCGCGCGGACGTCGAGCGCGTGCAGCTTGGTGATGTCGTCGATCGTCACCAGCGTGCGCGGCCCGAGCCGGGTCACCGTGCGAGACAGCAGCAGCGTCTTGTAGATCAAGTCGTTGGGGTGCGCGTTGTACTCCGGGGACATCCCGATGAACAGCTCGTCCCCGCCGTTGACGGGCCGGACCTCGGCCTCCTTGAAGACCTCGCCCGAACCCGGGTCCTCGTACCCCACGGGGAGCACGACCTTCTCCCGATGGGAGGTGGCTTCCGACATGGCTCAACTCCTCGGCGGCCCGGCCACAGGGGCACACCCCCGCAGCCGGACCGCCTCCGAAGTTCGAATGGACCTCGCCTACGCCAGCTGGACCACGCGCTCCACGGCCAGCGTGATCCGCTCCATCGCGGCGTTGGACCCGCCGGCGTCCATCTCCGGCAGCTCCCACTTGCAGGGGTACGCGTTGTACAGCTCGTACCGCCGCACGACGGTCACCCCGTCGGGCTTGAGGTACTCGATGGACACGGTCCGGCGGTCGATCTCGCCGTCGACGATGCGCTGCCGCCAGGCCGAGAACTCGTCCAGCCCGGAGTACACCCGCTCCACCGTGACGTCGTCGTACGACGTGCGCCCCGGGTTCTTGCGGACCGAGCGGTCCATGCCGTGCTTGAACTCGATGTTCTCGGTCGTCGACGTGATCGACGAGACCTTGACGAAGCCATCGAGCGGGTCGTTGATGCCCTCGATCGTCAGACGGAAGTGAAACGAACCGAGGTAGTTGTTGGTTGGATTCGCGCCAGGCATGCCAAGCCTCCTGGTTGCCTAGTAGTGGTTCAGTTCCCTACCGAACGCCGGCCGCTATGCGGCTAGCCCTCGGTGACCTCGGACTTCATCGGGCTCTGCATGAACCGGATGCGGATGAACTCCGCCGGGTACACAGGCCGCATCTGCACGTCGACCGTCAGCATGCCGGCGCGCACGTCGACGTCCGGGTTGTTGTCCCGGTCGCACTTGACGCTGAACGCCTCCTGCCAGGTCTGGCCCTCGAGCATCCCCTGCATGTACAGGCGGTACAGGAAGGCGGCGATCGTCGAGCGCAGGTCCGACCGCGTCTGGTCGTTGTTGGGCAGGAACACCGCCCACTGGACCGCGTCGCGGATCGAGCGCTCGACGAACAGGAACGTGCGGCGCACGTTGATGTAGTTCCACAGCGCGTCGGCCGCGATGGTGCGGGCGCCCCACACGCGGATGCCCGCGCCGGGCCGGTGCCGCACGATGTTGAGGCCCTTGACGTTCAGCGCCGCCTGCTCGACGTCGCTGATGCTGGTGGTCAGCTCGGCGACCCCCATCACCTGCTCGTTGGCCGGGGCCTTGTGCACGCCGCCGCCGGCCTTGAGGTCGGTCGCGGCGATCACGCCGGCGATGAAGCCCGCCGGAGGCGCGATCACGTAGCGGTCGTGGGGCCCCACCGAGACCGGGTTGTCACACACGAACCACGGCCCGTAGGCGGCGCCGAAGCCGGTGTCGTCCCGCGGCACGGTGCGATCCAGCAGCTCGTCCATCGCGTAGCCGGAGAACCGCAGCTCCATCGACTTGGGGCTGTCGGTCGTCTCGAGCACGCCCATCTCGTAGGGCGAGCCGCCCTTGGACCAGCGGAAGTCGTCCAGCTCGACGCCCCGCGGCTCCTTGGTCAGCAGGTAGCGCGGCGTCTCGAGGATCGCGAACAGGTCGCCGCGGCCGCGCGGGCCGGCGTACTCGAGGATCGCCTGCTGCCAGGCCTGCTCCAGCCCGGGGCAGCAGATCATCGCGCAGGCGCCGATGCCGTCGAACGCGTCCTGCAGGAACTTGCGCTTGTTGGGGCCGGCCGCGCCGTGGGGCTGCACGCCCATCGCGACGAACGCGGTCTTGCCGCCGTTCTGGAAGAACCCGCTCAGCCCCAGCTCCATGCGCTGCATGCCGGGGTGGCGGCGGATCCACTTGTCCCACGCGACCTTGCTCGACGCCGGCAGCGACTGCCACATCACGTCGGCCTTGTTCATGCTGATCTTCTTGTCGGCGCTGACGAGGATCTCCTTGAACAGGTTCTCCCCGAACTCCAGGCGCCAGGTCTCGTAGCCGTCCAGGCTCTGCACCGCGGCGGCCGGGCCCTGCAGGGCGCTCTGGATCGCGTCGATGTCCAGGTTGGCCGGCTTGCCGGCCGGGTCCACGCTGTCGAGGTTGCCGGTGTGGACCACGTTCATCGGCGCGGCGTAGGAGCCCAGCAGCTCCAGGAACTGCTGCTCGTCGGCGCCCCACGCCAGGTCCCACTCGCGCTTGCCCGAGTCGTCCTCGATCACGCTCATCAGCGTGCGGCGGACCGGGAAGCGCAGCAGCTCGCCCTTGTCGCTGGTCAGCTTGACCGCGTTCTCGCCGTTGGGCCGCTCGACGGTCCAGTTGCCGGGCAGGAACTCCCTGATCAGGCCCTGCAGCTTGTTGCCCCCGGCGGGAGCGGGCGCCGGCGGAGCCTTGGCGTCCTTCTTGTCCTTGCCCTTGGCGTCCTTGCCGCCCGCGTCCGCCGCGGCCGGCGGAGCGCCGAGCAGGCCTCGGAACGCGACCGCGCGGTTCCAGGCGAGCAGCGCCTGCTCCTCTGCCGTGGGCAGGAACATCCCTGCCGCGCCGCCGGCGCCTGGCAGGAACTGGGTGGGCAACGTCAGCATCCCGACGAAGCCGGTCTCCGTCGTCGACGAGGCCTGGACAGGCCGCGGGCCGGCGGAGATCTCCTCGATGTAGACACCTGGCGTACGGTAGTCTGGCATCTCCTATCTTTCTCCCGGAGCTAGGGGTTCTGGAGGGGCCTCCCCCTCCCTTCGATCCTGGTCTGTTCGAATCACGATGGGCGGGTGGACGGTCATCGTCCCCGCCACGACCATCTGCGAGAGTGCGTGCCGCGCGTGCCCCAGGTCCGCGTCGGACAACAGCGCGAGCAGCGGCCACTTCAGCGCGCGGCGGCCGTAGAGCAGGTCCTCGTGCAGCGGCGCGCGGCGCCCGCGCCCGCACAGGTGCCGGACCTGGCGGTGGCGGTCGCGGAGCGGGGAGCGGAACAGGGTCATCCGATGTTCACCATCGAGCCCTTGAGGTTGAGCACCGCGGAGCTCTCCACCGTCACCGGGGCGTTGCCCTTGAGCGTGACGCCCGCGGTGGCCTCGATCTTGATGTCGCCGCTGCTCGACTTGATCTCCACCGAGCCGGCCTTGACCACGACGTTGCCCATCCCCGCGTCGACGGTGATGTCGGCGCCACCGGTGATGTTGATCTTCTGGTCGCTGGTGATGTCGAGCTGGCCGCCCTGGTCCAGCACCAGCTCGTACTTGCCGTCGCCGGTCTTGAGCGTGATCTTCTCGCTGCCGCTGGCCTCGTCGAAGGTCAGCTCGTGGCCGGTGCGGGTGACGATCTGGCTGCGCTCCAGCTTGCCGCTGGCGATCTCGGTGTTGGGCGGCTTGTGCTTGGCGCTGTACACCGCGCCGAGGACGACCATCGAGTTGAACGCGTCGTCGCCCCCGCGCAGCACGATCACCTCGTCGTCGAGCTCGGGCATGAACAGGTGGCCGAACTCGGCCGACGCCGCGGGGAACAGCAGCCGCAGCCAGCCGGACTCGACCTCCGTCTCGAACTCGGGGAACTTGACCTTGATCCGGCCGAGGCCGTCGGGGTCGTCGAGGCTGGTCACGACGCCATGGTAGATGATCCGGTTCAAGTCCCTCGGTCCCTGGTCCTCTGGAAGTGGACACCGCTCCCCAGTCATTGGGGAATCCGCAGGAACATCGCGGCTGAACGTACTGCTGCTGGGCGTCCCACCCGGGCTGCGGCGGGACGAGTCTGACAGAGCCGCGATTCGTCCGTCAAGCGCGCCCGCAAACGCAGCACGCGCGAGAAATCGCAGAACGCCCAGAACCCCGAGAACTCATCCAGGGCGCCGCGCGACGTACAGCCCGGGACGACCCCCGAGATCGCGGGGATCGAGCCGCGGCTGCAGGCCGGCGGCGGCCAGGGCGTCGAGCATCTGCTGGTGGGAGAACAGGGTCAGCTCGTGGCGCTCGACGAACGCCTCGACGCCCCCACCGGGCCGCCCGACGAGCCAGTGGAACTCGAGCACCGACCGGCCGCCCTCGACGCGGCCGTCGGACATCCGGCACAGCTTGAGCTCCTCGGACTCGTAGGTGTCGAGCAGGCACACCCCGTCGATCGCCTCCTCGGGGGTGAGCCACGGCTGCACGACGACCACCCCGCCGGGGCGCACCGCGGCGGCGAGGCACCGCGCCGCGGCGGCCAGCCGCGCGACGTTCTCGAGGTAGCCGATCGACGAGAACAGGCAGGTCACCGCGTCGAACGGGCGCTCGACCTCGAACGCGGCCATGTCGCCCTCGATCAGCGCCAGGCCGGGCAGCCGGCGACGGGCGACCGCGAGCATCTCGGGGTGGAGGTCGAGGCCGGCCACCTCGTACCACGCCCGCAGCGGGACCAGGTGCCGGCCGGTGCCGGTCGCGACGTCCAGCAGCCGGCTGCCGTCCGCGACGCCCTCTGCGGCGAGTAGCTCGTGGACCAGCCGCGCCTCGGTGTCGTAGTCCTTCCAGTGGTAGATCCGGTCGTAGAGCTCGGCGCGATCTCGATACAGGAACTCCCCGGAGCGTTCCATGCGACCGATCTCAGTCCAGGACGTACTCGTTCTTGTAGTCGGGTGCGACCACGTCCCACCCCGTCCTGGCCTCCAGGTGGGCCTGCAGCGCCGCCGCGGCCTCGTCCTCGCCGTGGTTGACGAACACCCTCCGCGGGGGGGACTGCAGGCCGGTGACCCAGGCGGTCAGCTCGTCGCGGTCGGCGTGGGCCGAGAACCCCTGGATCCGCGCGATGCGGGCCTTGACGACGTACTCGAAGCCCAGCAGCCGGACCTTGGGGGCGCCGTCGAGGATCTGCCGGCCGAGGGTGCCGTTGGCCTGGTACCCGACGAACAGCACCGTGCTCTCCGGCCGCGAGATGTGCTGGGCCAGGTGGTGCTTGATCCGGCCGCCGGTGCACATCCCGCTGCCGGCGAGGATGATCGCCGTGCCGCGCACGCGGTTGATCGCCTTGGATTGATCCCGCGTGCGCGTGAACATCAACTGAGGGTAGTGGAACGGGCTCTCGCCGCCCCGGACCAGCGCCGCCATCTCCTCGTCGTACAGCTCCGGGTGCTGGTCGAAGACGGCGGTGACGCGCTGCGCCATCGGGCTGTCGAGGAACGTCATCAGCGGGGGGATCCGCTTGGCGCGGCGCAGGCCGTACAGGTGGTACAGCACCTCCTGGCTGCGCTCGATCGCGAAGGCCGGGATCAGCACGTTGCCGCCGCGGTCGAGGGTGTCGAGCACGACCTCCTCGAGGGCCTCGGGGATGTCCATCGGCTCGTCGTGGAGGCGGTCGCCGTAGGTCGACTCGAGCACCACGTAGTCGGCGTCGTGGAGCAGGGCCGGGTCCTTCAGGATCGGCTTGTCCGGCCGTCCCAGGTCGCCGCTGAACAGCAGCGCCCGGGTGTCGTCGCCCTGCCGCACCTCGAGGCGGATGAACGAGCTGCCCAGGATGTGTCCCGCGTTCTGGAACGTGGCGGTGAAGCCCGGCACGATCTCCTCGGGCCGGCCGAGGCGCACCCGCCGGATCAGGGGCGCGACCCGCCTGGCGTCCTCCACGGTGTACAGCGGGTCGTAGCCGTGCCTGGCCGACTTGCCCGCCTTGCGGTGCCGCTTGCGCTTGTAGCGCGCGTCCTCCTCCTGCAGGTGCCCGGAGTCGAGCATCACGATGCTGGCGATCTCGGCCGAGGCCGGCGTGCAGTAGATCGGGCCGCCGAACCCCTCGCGGACCAGCTTGGGCAGGTAGCCGCAGTGATCCAGGTGGGCGTGGGTCAGCAGCACGGCGTCGATCGAGTCGGGCGGCACCGGGAACGGCTGGAAGTCGCGGTCGCGGTGCTGCCGCTCCTGGTGCATGCCGCAGTCCACCAGGATCCGGTGGTTGCTGGCCTCCACCAGGGTGCGGGAGCCGGTGACGTTCTTGGATGCGCCTAGGAACCGGAGTCGGATCTTCATTCAGGGCCCGTCGATGATGGTCAGCTCGTACGAGTCCGAGATGGATCGCACCCGGGGAGCATACATCGCCTGGCCGCGATGGGGCAGCACCCGGAACGTCCCGGGCGTCTCGGCGCGCAGCTGGTAGTCCAGCACCTGGCGGCCCTGGCGCAGCCGGTCGAGGAAGAACGCGACCTTCTCGTCCCGCAGCTCCATGTTGAACCACGTCCCGTTGTCGTACAGGTAGCCGCTCTTGACCTCCTCGGGCTCGAACCCCGCGGGCTTGTAGTCCTCGAACATCAGGTACTCGAAGGTGTTGTCCGACTCGACCGTGATCTTGACCTCGATCAGATCGCCGGACTCGACGCGCCCTCCGTCCCGGATCGGCTCGCGGTCGTAGACCAGCCCCGGCGTGCCGTCGCGGCGCAGGTCCTCGCCGCCGGCCCGGGGCGTCAGCCGTGTGTACTCGCGCTCGACGTGGATGTGGTGGCCGTCTCCGCGGATCTTCTTCTCCTTGGTGAAGTACGTCAGGTAGCCCGTGACGTACAGCGCGCCCTTGCCGGCGGTGACGACCTCCAGGGTGTTCTCGCCGGAGCGGATCGCCTCGGCGGGTAGCACCAGCTGCGTCTTCGTGCGGAACAGGTTCTTCGCCGTCACCTGTGTTTCATGGATCTCCTCGCCGTTGAGCCGTACGGTCATCCCGTAGTCCGGGTTCAGCTCGTCGCGGACCGTGACGTACTCGGCCAGCGCCTGGATCGCCTGGGCGGTGTCCTTGGTGCTGTGCCAGCGGTTGCCGCGGCGGTTGACCACCAGCCACTTCATCAGCCCGTCGGCCAGCTCGTCGTCGGGGGCCACGGCGAGGAACGCCCGCAGCGCCCAGGCGTTGGTCTCGACGCGGTCCTCGTACCACCACCACCAGCCGCCGGTGCCCTCGTAGTCGAAGCTCGCCGAGCCCTCGAGCTCGTCGACCCGGGCGCGGTCGCGCAGGTTGTCGACCACCACCGCGGCCCGCTCGGCGTCGCCGAGCCGGTGCAGCGCCAGCGCCAGCAGCGCCTTGCCGTAGGTGCTGAGCTGGTCGCGGTTGTCGTACGCCACGTCCAGGTCGGCGGGGGCCAGCAGCTGCCGCCCGCTGAGCACGTAGGCGAGGTACACCTCGGTGTGCCCCCACCACGGCGACCAATCGTCCTCGGCGGCCTTGCGGTGCTGCTGTTTCCACTGGCGCAACAGGTACTGGTAGCCGCGGTCCAGCGCGGCGCCGTCCACCGCGTAGCCGGCGTCCTCGGCGACCTGCATCCCGGCCACCACGTAGGCCGACATGTACGGATCGCTGTCGCCGTCCTTCCACCAGCCCCAGCCGCCGTCGAGGTGCTGGAACGCGTACAGCCGCCCCAGGCTGCGGCGCACCACCGCGTCGAGCTTGCGCTGGTGGAACACCGGGTGGTCGTCGTGCCACGCGGCGAGCTGCTCGGGGTCCTCGCCGAGCAGGCCCGGCTGCCGGCTCGCGGCGCGGATGTCGGCGAAGTCGACGCCCAGGTCCCTCATCGTCTTGGCCGTCAGCGCCGCGGGCATGAAGCGGCTCATCGTCTGCTCGACGCAGCCGTAGGGGTAGTCGATCAGGTACGGCACCGCGTCGAGCATCACCGACGCCAGCGACGGGTTGAGCTGCACCGTCAGCAGCGTGGTCTCCTCGCGGCGGCGCGCCGGCACGTCGAACGTCAGCGCGGCGTCGCCGCCGTCGCGGATCACGGCCGACTCGGTGAGCTGCTTCTCGGCACCCCAGGTCAGCACCGGCACCGTGCGCCGCACGGCGTCGCCCTCGTCGCCGGCCACGGCGGTGGCGGTGAACGTCGCGTCCCCGGGCCGCAGCACCTCGACCTCGAAGTCGGCGCGGGCCTGGCCCCCGGCCGGGACCTCGACCTCGGCGGTCAGCGCGCCGTCGGCGCGGACCAGCTCGTCCGGGACGTCGAGCGTCACCGCGGCGACGCGGTCCTCGAGGCCGCGGTTGGTCACCAGCGCCGAGACCAGCAGGCGGTCCTGCTCCACCAGGAACCGCGGGGTCTGCAGCCGGACCAGCAGCTCCTTGGTCGTCAGCGCGTCGATCCGAGCGCCGCCGACGCGGGTCTCGCCGTCGGCGCCGCGCACGACCACGTCCCAGGTGGTCAGCGTGTCGGGCCAGGTGACGACCACCTCGGCGGTGCCGTCGGCGCCGGTGACGACCACCGGCTCCCAGTGGGCGGTGTCCGCGAACTCGGTGCGGACCTCGACCTCGGGGCCGCGGTTCGGCAGGTCCAGGATCCCCAGATCACCGCCCGACCTCATCGCCGTGGTGGGCATCGCCGTGGTGGTGTCCATCCGGGCCAGCTTGTCGCCGGCCGGCTCGCGGTAGCGGCCCTCGGCGGGCTTGCTCGCCGGTGCCGGCGCGACGGTCCGCGACACGGCCTCGGACTCCATCATCAGCCCGCCGAACGAGATCCCGCCGCCCCCCACGCCGCCGGAGTCGTAGTCGTAGAAGCCGCCATAGTAGCCGCCCCAACCGTAGTAGTAGGGGATCCCGCGGACCTCGTGGTACGTCCAGCGGTTGCGGTCGCGGCTCAGCGCGTAGGCGTGGTACGACCGGCTGTGGACCAGGTCGACGTCGCTGTAGCGGCGGTCGCCGTAGAAGTACGCCCGGATGTCCCCGGTCGTCTCCTCCTGGATGTAGTACAGCGCCTTGTCCACCGCCGCGAGCTGGAACTCGCCCTGGACGGGCTGCCCGGCGTGATCGCGGACCGTGATCGCGAAGGTCCCCTCCTGGCCCGGCCGGTAGTCGTCGCGGTCGGCCTCGACGACCACGTCGAGGAAGCGGTCCGCCGGCGGTACGAAGATCTCGCGGTCGCGGAAGAACACCTGGTAGTCGTGGGCCATCGCGGCGCGCACGAAGAAGTTGGGCACGTGGGCGTCGCCGAGGGGGATCTCGACCACGGTCGAGCGGCCCTCGATCGAGACCACCTGGTGGTCGATCAGCTCCTCGGCGCCGTCGACGCTGAGCAGCACCGTCGGGCTGACGAACGGCGACTGGATCATCAGCCGCAGCGTCTCGCCCTTCTCGTAGTGACGGCGGTCGGTGACCAGCTCCAGGTTGGCGAACCGGATCCGCTGGCCCGGGAACGTCTCGTCGTAGACCCACAGATCGCGCTGCGCCTCGACCTCGCCGAGCCCCTCGCCCGCCGGCGCGCTGAACCGCACTCGGTAGGCGCCGGCCTCGTCCGGGACCATCTCGGTGAACCGGTGCCCGTGCTCGTCGAGCACGTATGGCTCCTCGCGGATCAGGACCTCGCGGACGTCGTGACCCTCCTCGTAGACCAGCCGGTAGGTCCGCAGCGCGCCCTCGGCGGCCACGGGCACTCCCCCCGGCGTCTCCGCCCGGACCTCGAGCTCGATCGCGTCGCCCGGGGAGTAGAACCCGCGATCGGCGTCGACGGCCGCGAAGAACGGCTGCCGCGTCACCGTGATCCCACCTGTTCCATGTATCGTCCGGCGAGCCAGGTCCTGGACCTCGACCTGGACTCGATAGCGGTAGTCCTGGTCCTCGTCGTCGGCGGCGCGCAGGGTCAGCTTCGCGACGCCGTCGGCGTCGGTGGTCAGCGTGCCGTCCTCGACGTACTCCTCGCCCTGGTAGGTGAACGGGCGCTCGTGCACCAGTCCGTAGCCCGGACCGTAGAGCCAGTCGTAGGCCCCGGGGTACGAGAACGCGTGGTGGTACGGCGTCCGGAACACCGTGTAGCGCACCTTCGCCTCGGACACCGGCGCTCCGAAGAAGTACGTCGCGCGGACCTCGACCGGGATCTCGGCGCCCGGCCGCGACTCGACCTCGGCGGCCTCCACCGTCACCTCGAACTCGGGCTTGCGGTACTCCTCGACGCGGAACTGCGACCCCGCCGAGACGTACGTCGACAGGTCCCGGTCCAGCAGCTCGACGGTCATCGAGTACACGCCCAGCGGCGGCTCCTCGTCCTCGATCTCCCACGACCCGTGGACCGACCCGTACTCGCTCGTGGTGAGCTGTTCGGCGTAGACCTCGTCCCCCTGGGGGCCGTGTATCTTGACACGAACTTTCTTACCCGGAACATTCTGGTAGATCCCGCCCACCATCGTGCGGACGAGGTGCTTGAACTGCACCGTCTGCCCTGGCCTGTAGACCGGCCGGTCGGTGCTCGCGAAGACCTTCGCCTGGTCGTACTCGTCGCCGTAGTACGCGGGCATCACCCACATCCCCGGCGTGACCGCGATGTGCTCGCCCTCGATCACCAGCGCGGCCACGGTGTTGCTGCTGATCGTGACGCCGGTGACCAGCTCGTGGCGATACGTCCCGTCCTCGTCGGTGAACCCGCGCGCCACCCGCGACCGGTACTTGCCCCACCGGCCGGCGCTCGAGTCCCAGTAGGTCTCCTTGACGATCAGCGGGAAGTCGGGGAGCGGCTCTCCGCTCTGCGCGTCGACCACGAACAGCAGGGCGCTGCCCTCGTCCTGGCGCACGATCGCGGTGACGTCGCTGACGATCACGAGGAACGCCGCGTCGTGCTTGCCGCCGGTGGCCTCCACCACGTACGCCCCGGGCTCGCTCAGCGGCAGCGTGGTCTCCAGCTCGTGGTAGCTGTGGTCCCCGGTGTCCGGGACGGGCAGCGTCCAGCGCGCCGCCTGCGCCAGGTAGTGCTTGCGGACCGCGTCGATCTTGCCGAAGTTGCGCTCGAAGTCCTCGAACGACACGTCCGGATTGCGCAGCCGCGCCCCGTTGCCCAGCACCGCCAGCAGGTCCACCGACCAGGCGGCGAACGCGACCTCGTCCAGGTTGCGGGCCGAGACCGGCAGCGTCGTCCCGCCGCCGGGCGGCACCACCGCCACCGACGTGACCGCCAGCCGCGGGTAGCGGATGTCCTGCAGCGCGTTGCGCGCGTCCTCGGCCCAGGCGCTGTCCGGCGTCGCGGCGAGGAACGCCTCGAGCTCCCGCTCGGCGGCCACGAACTCCCCCCGGTCGATCAGGAACTGGGCGTGGGTGAAGGCGTGCAGGTCGTGCTCGGGGGCCGCCGGGTACTCGGCGAGCAGCCGCTCCAGCTCCGCCATCGCGTCCGCATCGTCCTCGTCGACGGCAGGGACCGGGAGCGCCGGCGCCGTCCGCTCCTTCTCCCACTCGAACCCCTCGCGCAGCCACCCCGAGCCCTCGAGGAACAGCGCGGTGCGGTACACCGCCTCGGCGGCGTGCGCCCCGTCGCCCTTGGCGTCGGCCAGCGCCTCGACCTCGTCGTAGAGGAACATCACCTTGGACCACAGCGGCCAGCGGGGGTCGTAGGTCGCCCCCTCGGGCAGGTCCGCCGCGGGGTGGTCCCGCGGCTCGAGCCCCTGGTCGTAGGGGCTGACCGTCTGGAGCATCCGGGCCAGCTCGAGGTCGGCCTCGATCACCCGGGCCGCGACGTCGGCGTCGGTGGCCAGCGCTCCGGCCTGCTGGTCGCGCAGCGCGCCGTCGAGGATCAGCTTGCCGCGCTCGAGGTGCACGAACGCGTCGCGGATGTTCTCGGGGTAGCGCCAGACGTACTCGCCCTCGTACTCGCCGGGGTCGTAGGACACGCCGCCGTCGCGCAGGTAGGCGCCGCCGGGCAGCGCCTGGCTGTGGACGCCGAGCTGGGCCTCGAGGCGCGCCCGCTGGAGCGGTCCGAGCCCGTCCTCGTCGAGCAGCTCGCGCATCCCGGCGAGGGCGTCGTCGTAGTGGCCGATCCACATCCGGCACTGCGTGAGCTTCACCAGGACGTCCACCGCCTGCTCGGTGGTCGGGTCCGGCTGCGCGTCGAGCCAGTTCTCGTACGACTGCATCGCCCGGGCGTAGTTGTGCTCGTCGAACTCGGCGTCGGCCACGCCGAGATCGGCGGGGGCCGGCTCGTCGCCGTACCCCGCGAAGGTCAGGCCGCAGACCGCGAGCCACACCAGGGCCCCGGCCACCAGCCGCACAGAGTTGGGTCGCTTCGTAGCGCGCATCGGTATCCCCATCGACGTTCGAACAGCTCAGACCCGATCCGACCTGCTTTGTTCCGCGGGATCATATGATGGGAGCGGTGGCGCGCACCACGCGCCGCGACCGGAGGCCCCGATGCCACGCACCCTCCCGCGGTCCCTCGCTGCGACCCTGGCGCTGACGCTCGCCCTCGCCGGCTGTCCCACCGAGGAGGACCCGCCGGTCGGCGACGGCCTGCTCGACGCCGACGAGTTCACCCGCCTGGTGGACGGCGGGATCGACGACGCCAAGAACAGCTACCCGTGGGCGCTGGCGCTGTTCGACGGCGACGGCGACGGCACCGACGAGATCTACCTCGGCACCCTCGGCGACGCGCTGTGCCTGCAGACGCCGCTGTCGGCCGAGATGTTCCAGCTGCTCGGCGGCTCGCCCCCCGACAAGTGGGGCTGCGACGAGACCCACTGGCTGCCCGAGGACGGGGACTGGACGACCTACATGGTCGAGAACATGGAGAACGCGCGCGTCTATCGCGGGACGTTCGACGACGACGGCGCGGTGAGCTGGGAGCGCGTGTTCCAGCCCAACCTGCTGGACGCCCAGGGGTTCCGCGGCGCGGTGGTCTACGACGGCGCGCTGTACATGCTGAGCATGAACCTCAACCTGGGCGCGATGGTCTACGAGACCACCGACGGCGAGCACTGGACCGAGGCCTCGGAGCGCGGCGTGATCGCCGGCGACGAGCTGCGCACCACCTCGGTGCGGGCCTCGATCGTGTACGACGGCAAGCTGTACGTGGGGTCCGCCGAGACCGGCACGATCTACGTCACCGACGACCCGGCCCCCGGCAACTGGCAGCGCGCCACGAGCTTCGGGATGGTGGCCTCCGGGGGGGCGATCCACGACCAGCTGATCGACGAGGGCACCAGCACGGGCGACAACACCGCCACGACGCTGAACGACACCACCAAGCTGTGGTTCCCCGGCCGCCACGCCGACGGCTGGATCGTGGCGCGGATCACCGCCGGGACCGGCGCCGGCCAGGAGTCGCTGGTGGTCGACAACACCGCCACCAGCGTGACCATCGAGGGCACGTGGGACCCGATCCCCGACGACACCAGCGAGTACCAGCTGGTGCGCCCCGACGCCCCGGTCAACGGCCCGTTCTGGGACTTCGCCGAGATGGACGGCAAGCTCTACGCCGCCCCGCTGAACATGGATGGCGGCGAGCTGTGGGTCAGCGACGACCCGGCGCCGGGCAACTGGACCCAGCTGATCACCGGCGGCTACGGCCAGCCCGCGACGCAGGGGTTCATGACCGTGACCCACTTCGGCGAGTACGTCTACCTCGGCACCGTGGTCTACCCGCCGCTGATCACCGACCTGGAGGGCACCTTCGGCACCGAGGTGCTGCGCGTCGACGCCGCCGGGAACGTGGAGCTGCTGGTCGGCACGACGCGGGACCCGGGGACCCCCGACGAGATCGCCCCGACCACCGGGATGGGCGCCGGCTTCGGCTACGGCGCCAACGTCTACTCGTGGACCGCCCACGTCCACGACGGCGCCCTGTACCTCGGCACGTTCGACGCCGCCACGCTGGTCCTCGACCCGCTCGAGGAGATGTTCCCCGGCGGGATCCCCGAGAAGTTCGAGACCCTGCTCGAGGCCGGGCTGAGCGAGGACCGCGACCGCTGGCGCGGCTTCGACTACTACCGCACCACCGACGGCGTGACCTGGACCCCGATCTGCGAGGACGGCCTGGGCAACCGCGAGAACTACGGCGTGCGCTCGATGATCACCACCGACCACGGCCTGCTGCTCGGCGCCGCCAACCCGGTGCAGGGCTTCGAGATGTTCCTGGGGACGGACGCACCCTGACCCGGCATCTGATCGTCGGGGCGGGACCGCCTGATCGCTGTCGTCGCACCCCCAGCACGTCCACGTCCCGCCGGCCTCCTGGGCGCAGGCGTGGTAGCGAGCGGCCGCGAGGCGCTGGAACGAGCCCTGCGGCGACTCGATCGGATGCCCGACGATCGCGCCCCAGCACTCGACCGCCCCGCTCGTCCGCCGCGCGCAGGTGTGCTTGCTCGAGCAGGACACTCCACGGTCGAATTGTGACGATGGCTCACGATTCCGGCTCGGAGCAGAGCAACACGGCCGATTTGTGACGATGTCTCACGATTCCAGCACGCGGTGAGGTGCATGCGCTCGCATCGCCGGCGAGCCGAGCCCCACGCCCCGCGTACGCGATCTCGGCCATCACCAGCGTGCCCTGCCGAGTCCGCCAGACCACGAACACGTCCTTGCCCACCGCGGTGATCGCCGGCTTGCCGTCGGCGTCGATGGCGGCCCCGTCGGTCAGGTCCTCCACGATCCAGGCTCCGCCCTCGCTGCGCGCCAGCACGACGTGGGAGCCCGTGGCCGCGCCACGGTTCTCGGCCCGCACCACGTAGGCCCGGTCGTCGCGGTCGACGGCGACCCCCGGCCACGGGTTCTCGGACCCCTCGTGCTCGTCGTCGTCCGCCGTGGCGATGAAGCTCGCCGGCTCGAACTCGCCGCCCCCCGCCGGGATCTCCGCGAGCCACATCCCCTGCCCGGGGTACGAGAGGAACGCGTGGACCACGGCCCCCTGCTCGGTGACCCAGCTGTCCCCGAACGACGTCGTGCTCCCCTCGCGTCCGGCACGGACCGTCGTACCCGAGCCCCGGCCGCGGGACCACTTCCTTCGTCCTTCACGCAATGTGACGAAGCCGGCATGACGCCGGGAAGCGGTGCGCCGTCGGCGCAGGTATTCCCCGTCTCGCGCCCCCTCGGTCTCCCCGCGATATCGCCCGTCTCCACCCCCCCCCGGGCGCCCGACTTCCACTTTCTGGCGCGAATGGAGCCAAAACCTGGAACTCGGATACTCGACTCCGATTTTCTGGCGCAAATCGAGACAGAAAGTGGAAGTTGGATTGGGAGGGGGGGCGGACGGGGCCGCGCCTACATCGACCCCGCCACCGAGCCCAGCACGCCGAGGCACAGGATCAGGCCGGCGATCAGGCCGAGCACGCCGACCACGATGCCGATGATCGCGAACAGCTTCTTGTAGCTGAACGGCGCCTTGCCGGTGGTCTTGCCGGTCTGGCCGTTCATCACGAAGCGGTACGGCTCGCCCTTGTAGCGGTAGGCGAAGATCCACAGCGGCAGCAGGATCGGCTCGCTGAGCATCCTGGAGATCAGCACGTTGGTGCGGACGTTGCGCATCTTGCGCCCACCCATCTGCTGCTGGACGCGGGCGGCGACGGCGTTCTCGAACGCGGGGCGGGCCTTCTCCTTGGCGCCCTTGCGGGTGACGCCGAAGCCCTCGACGACCGAGCCGTGGAGGTACTGCTGGGTGGTCTCGATCAGGCCCTCGAACTGGTAGTTCGCCACGGCCCGCAGCTCGGTCTCCTTCAGCCCGTTGGACGCCGGCACGAGCACGCCGGTCATGTGCTCCTGGACGCTGCCCGAGGCCGGCTGCCAGCCGCTCTTGGTCGCGGCGCCGACGTCCGCGGCCCAGTGGGCGTCGCAGTCGCCGGTGAAGTTCCAGCACGGCAGGAACAGCGGCTTGACGCCCTCCACCGACGCCACCTTCTGCAGGTCCCCGGGGCGCCAGAAGCCCTTGCCCAGCCACGCCCGGAAGTGCTTCTCGGCGCCCTCGCGGTCGATGGCGAACGGGATCATCTTCTCGGGGTAGGTGATGCCCTCGCTGCTGGCCTTCTGCTCGATCTCCCTGGCCCCGCAGAACGGGCACGCCAGCGCCTCCTTGGTGGCGTCCCAGCTCATCGAGGCCCCGCAACCCCTGCACGAGAACGCCCGCACGTCCCACTCGGGGCGGCGCGCCAGCGCGGTGCGCTCGTGCTCGTGCATCGGCGCCTCGGTCCCGCAGTCGGGGCAGAACAGATCCTCGTCCTCGAGGAGGTTCTGGCACCGCGTGCAGCGGCGCAGGTCGGCGGTCGCCGTGCTCACATCGACCCCGCAATCGCCATGACGATCCCCAGCAGCCCGAGGCAGCCGAACACGACCACCAGGATCCCCAGCACGAGCAGCACGATCTTCCAGTAGACCTTGGGCCGGTCGCCGGAGACGGCGCCGGTCTGGCCGTTCATCACGAACGGGTAGCGCTTGCCCTTGTAGTCGTAGTTGAGCAGCCACACCGGCAGCAGGATCAGGTCGCTGGTGGCCTGGCTGAAGGTGGTCTGGACCTGCAGCCCGGAGTGGGTGTCGCCGGGCAGGAACCGGGCGATCCGCTGCTGCTCGGCGGTGTAGAACTTCTTGTTCGAGACCTGGTACGCGTCGTCCATCGCGACCTGGGCCTCCTCGGCCAGCCAGCCGGCGAGGAACGACTCCTGGAAGCGGTGGATCTTGGACAGGTCGTAGGGCATCACCGCGTCGGCGAGCTTCTGGGGCAGCCCCTTGGACGCGCTGACCAGGTAGCGGTTGTGGTAGCTGTGGTGCTGCCCCGACAGCGGGAACCACTCGGTCTCGCGCACCTGCCGGGTGCGGGTCACGAGCTTGCCGTTGACGTAGGTCGTGTAGGTCTCGGTGCGGTACCAGTACTCGCCGATGCGGCACGAGTACTGGCTGTCGGCGCGCACCGAGAAGCTCCAGAACGGCACGTAGACGCCCTTGACCTCGGCCAGCTCGGCGGCCTTGGCCAGGTCTCCGGGGACGGTGATCCCGCCCTTCTTGACCCAGCGCCCGAAGGCCTCGTTGGCGAGCTCCTCGGTGTTGGCGAAGCCGAGGATGAACTCCGGCTCGGGGCGGTCGGCGGCCTCGGGCAGCGCCACCACCTGGGGCGACTTGCAGAACGGGCACTGGGTCGAGCGCTCGGTGCCGATGGTCATCTCGGCGCCGCAGTTCTGGCACGAGATCGTGTGCCGCGCCTCGGCGGGGACGCCGGACCGCTGCAGCTCGCGCAGGTCGTGGCCGCAGACCCCGCAGAAGTTCTCGCCGACGTCGATCGGATCGCCGCAGCTGGGACAGTTCGCGGCCAGATCCCCGATCAGCAGCTGGGCCACCGTGCGCTCCCTCGCGATGCAGGAGAACCATGCTACCAGAGGCGGCGCCGCCTGGGATCGGGTACCCTCTGCGGCCGCGACAGGAGGCCCACATGATCTTCGAGAAGCCCGGGCGCGAGAACACCGACGAGACCGCGCGCATCGCCGTCGAGGAGGCCCGGCGGCGGGGGATCGAGCACCTGCTGGTGGCGTCCAACAGCGGGTACACCGTCGAGCGGGTGCTGGCGCAGGGCAGCGACGGCCTGCGGCTGGTGTGCGTCACCCACCACGTGGGGTTCCGCGCGCCCGGCGAGCACGAGATGGAGCCGGACGCCCGCCAGGCCATGCTCGATCGCGGGGTGCGGGTACTGACCACGACCCACGCCCTGGCCGGCGTCGACCGCGGGGTGCGCAACGCGTTCGGCGGGCTGTACCCGCCGGAGCTGATCGCCGGCGCGCTGCGGTTCCTCGGCCAGGGGGTCAAGGTCTGCGTCGAGATCGGGATCATGGCCCTCGACGCCGGGCTGATCCCCCACGGCCGCGACGTGATCGCCGTGGGCGGCCACTCCCGCGGGGCCGACACCGCCTGCGTGATCCGGCCGGCCCACGCCAACGCCGTGATGGACAACCGGGTGCTGGAGATCCTCTGCCGCCCGCTGCCCGAGCTGCCCAGGGCCTGATCCGGTGGCCGACCTCGACCGCCCGCGGCTGCACCGCCTGCTGGCCGACGACGGCCGCACCGCCGCCGAGCGCGAGCGGCTGCTGGACCTGATCGGCCTGGCGCTGGACCTGCCCGCCCCGCCGGACCCGGACGGCGACCTGCCCCGTGCCGTGCCGCTGCGCGAGGCGCTGCGCGCGGCGCTGCGCGGCGACGACGGCGACCGCATCGAGGAGGCGTTCCTGGAGTGGTACGCGCACGTGCACATGCACGAGGCGCCCTACACCCCCGCCGAGCGGGCCCGGATGGACCACGCCGGCGGGTACTGGAACCACGCCGGCGGGCTCGGCCCGCTGCTGCGCGCCGCGCCCCACATCCGCCCCGAGACGGTCAGCGTCGACTTCGGCGCCGGCAACGGGCTGCAGGGCCTGCTGCTCCAGTGGCTCTACCCCCACGCGCGCACGGTCCAGATCGAGATCAGCAGCCGCGCCGTGGCCATCGGCCGCCGGCTGCAGGGCTGGCTCGGGATCCCCGCCGAGCGCGTCGAGTGGATCGCCGGCGACGTGCTCGACCACTCGCCGCTGGGCTACGACTTCGTCTACCTCTACCGCCCCGTTCGCCCGGCCGGCGCCGGCCGCCCGTTCTACGAGCGCTTCGCCGCCGATCTGGAGCGCAGCGATCGGGAGGTGGTGATCTTCAGCATCGCCGACTGCCTGCGCGACTTCCTCTCGCCGCGCTTCGAGGTGTTCTACGGCGACGGCCAGCTGACCTGCTTCCGTGGGCCCCGCCACGGCCCCCAGGAGTGAGGGGGTCGACGGGGGCGATCGCGTCGCGTCGCGCGCTCCAGAGAGGCGCTCTTGGCGCGGCGACCGCGGTTGGTATACTGGCCCCGTGAGCGCCCCGACTCGACGACCCGCCGAGCCACCCCCACGCCGCCCCGCCTCGTGGTGCATCGTCTTGCCCGCGATCCTGACGTTGCTGCTCGGCGCGGTGCTGCCGGGCGCGGCCCGCCCGATCCACGGGGGCCCGGCCCTGCTCGCGGGGGCGGTCGTCGACCTCGACCTCGATGCCCTGCCCACGCCGGAGTCGGCGTTCGAGGCCGGCGAGGGCGAGACCGAGGACGCCCCCGACCGCGACGACCCGCTCCACCCCTCGCGCGCCCACGCCGCCCGGGGGGAAGACCCCTCCTCGTGCGGGCCGTCCACGGCCCGCGTCGCCTCGGGTCCCGCCGGGCTGTCGTTGCTGGCCCTGGCCCCGAACAAGGCTCCCCCCGCCTGACCCCGGCTCCGTTCGCCGGTCACCGCGGCCCAGGAAGCGCCGGGACACGGCTCGCGTGCGCCGCAGCGCGCCCCAGTGACCGAACGAGGACGATGCATGACGCGCCGGCACGGCCCCGAGGAGGTCCGCACCGCGCGTCCCGGGGAGTCGATGCTGACGCGCGTGTTTCCGTTCCTGGCCTGGTTCCGCGGATACACCGGTGCGAGGTTCCGCACCGACCTGGTCTCGGGCCTCACCGTGGCGCTGGTCCTGATCCCGCAGTCGATGGCCTACGCCCAGCTGGCGGGCCTGAAGCCCTACTACGGCCTCTACGCCTCGTTCCTGCCGCCGATCATCGCGGCGCTGTTCGGCTCCAGCCGGCAGCTGGCCACCGGGCCGGTGGCGATCGTGTCGCTGATGACCGCCGCCACCCTGGAGCCGCTGGCCACCGCCGGCAGCGACGGCTACGTGGCCTACGCGATCATGCTGGCCCTGGCCGTCGGCGTGTTCCAGCTGGCGCTGGGGGTGCTGCGCCTCGGAGTGGTGATCAACTTCCTGTCCCACCCGGTGGTCAACGGGTTCACCAACGCCGCGGCGATCATCATCGCCACGAGCCAGCTGTCCAAGATCTTCGGCGTCCACGTGGACAAGGGCGAGCACCACTACGAGACGATCATCCGGGTCTGCGTCAGCGCCTGGCACTTCACCCACTGGCCCACGCTGGCGCTCGCGGCGCTGGCGTTCGGGCTGATGCTCGGGCTGCGCAAGATCAACCCCAAGATCCCGTACGTGCTGGCCGCCGTGGTGGTCACCACCGTGATCTCGTGGGCGGTGGGCTTCGAGCACAAGCGCGAGGTCCCGGTCGCCGCGATCCAGAGCGAGGAGGTCCGCGAGGAGATCGCGGCCTACGACGCCCACGTCGCCGAGGCCGAGGCGCTCGCCGTGGAGCGCACCGAGGTCACCGCCGAGCTCGACGCCGCGAAGGAGGCCCACGGCAGGCACTCCCTCGAGGTGGTGCGGCTGCGCAACCGGCTGGCGGTGCTGAACAGCCGCATCGAGGGGGAGCGGGAGGCGGCGCACCACGCCCGCGAGCACCTCCGCGCGGGGATGTTCCGGGGCGTCGAGCGGGACGGCGAGTTGCGGTTCTACCCCGAAGGCGAGGTCCCCGACGGGGCCGAGACCGACGGCCGCCACTGGCGGGTGCTGGTCGGCGTCGGGGCGGTCCCCGAGGACGCCGTGAAGATGAGCGGCGGCGGCGACGTGGTGGGCTCGATCCCCAAGGGCCTGCCGGCGCTGGCGGTCCCCACGATCGAGTGGAAGGTGATGGGCAAGCTGCTCGGCGCCGCGGTGATCATCTCGCTGCTGGGGTTCATGGAGGCGATCTCGATCGCCAAGGCGATCTCGGTCAAGACCGGCCAGCGGGTGGACGCCAACCAGGAGTTGATCGGCCAGGGGCTGGCCAACATCCTCGGGGCGGTGGGGCGCAGCTACCCGGTGTCGGGGTCGTTCTCGAGATCGGCGGTGAACTTCCAGGCCGGCGCGACCACCGGGGTCTCGTCGGCGGTCACCAGCCTGATGGTCGCGATCGTGCTGCTGTTCTTCACGCCGCTGCTGTTCCACCTGCCCCAGTCGGTGCTGGCGGCGGTGATCATGCTGGCGGTGCTGGGGCTGGTGAACGTCTCCGGCTTCGTCCACGCGTTCCGCGCCAAGCGCGCCGACGGCGTGATCTCGGTGATCAGCTTCGTGTGCACGCTGGCGTTCGCGCCGCACCTCGACCGCGGGATCCTGATCGGGGTCGGGCTGTCGGTGGCGCTGTTCCTCTACGAGTACATGCGCCCGCGCGTGACGTTCGTGGCGCGCCACCCCGACGGCAGCTTCCGCGACATCGAGCGCTGGGGCCTCGGCCAGTGCCGCCACGTGCTGGCGGTACGGTTCTACGGCAAGCTGTTCTTCGCCAACACCGCGGCGCTGGAGAAGCGCCTGCTCGAGGCGGTCGGTACGCGCCCCGAGCTGCGCCACGTGATCATCGTCGGCAACGGGATCAGCGACATCGACGCCTCGGGCGAGGAGACGCTGGACCAGCTGGTCGACGAGCTGCGCGACCGCGGGCTCGAGGTCTCGTTCTCCGGCCTGCGCGACCCGGTCCTCGACGTGATGGCCCGCACCCGGTTGCTCGAGAAGATCGGCGAGGACAACATCTACCCCAACCTGGACACGGCGACGCGGACCCTGTGCGGCCGCGTCCACGCCGAGACCGGCGCCCACTCGTGCGCGCTGCTGGACCGGCCCGACGCGGCCCCCGACGGGGCCCCGGGCGGGGACGAGGAGTCGTCCGGGGAGCTGTCCGCCGCGGCGACGGGAGGGACCGCCAGATGACCGTGATCACCATCGCCAGCGCGCCGTTCTGCTCGGGCAACGAGATCGCACACCGACTGCGCGACGAGCTGGGGTTCGAGACCCTCACCACCGAGGAGATCGTCGCCGAGGCCGCCCGGCAGGCCGGCGTCGACGAGGACCGCGTCGGGCGGATCCTGCGCCGCCCGCGCTCGGTGTTCGACCGCTTCACCCGGGACCGCGAGCGGCACCTGGCCCAGCTGCGGCTGGCGGCGCTGACGCGGATCGAGGGCGACTCCCGGGTACACCACGGCCCCGGCGGGTACCTGCTGCCGCGGCGGCTGCCCCACGTGCTGCGGGTCGGGCTCGCCGACCCCGTGGAGGTGCTGGTCCGGCGGGGCACGGAGGTCCACGGGATGTCCCCCCGCGAGGCCGAGGAGCACGTCCAGCGGGCCGACGCCGCGCTGCGCCAGCTGACCCTGTCCCAGACCGGCCTGGGGCCGTGGGACAAGGCCCACTTCGACGTGTTCCTGCCGATGGAGCAGACCACCGTCGAGCGCGCGATGGAGGTGATCGTCCAGGGCGCCGCCAACCCCGCGGTGCGGACCGACGGGGTCGCCCGCAAGGCGCTGGCCGACGAGATCCTGGCCGCCCGCGTCGGGATCGCGCTGGCCGACGCGGGCAAGGGCGACGAGATCGACGTGGAGGCCGACGACGGCCGCGTCTCGCTCGTGATCAACCGCTACGTGACGTGGCTGGAGCGCTTCGAGCGCGAGCTGAAGCGGATCGCGGAAGCGGTGTCCGGGGTCACCGCCGTCGAGACCCGGATCGGGCCCCACTACCGCCGCCCCAACACCTACCCCGGGCTGGAGGCCGACGTGCCGCGCAAGATCCTGCTGGTGGACGACGAGGCCGAGTTCGTCGAGACCCTCTCGGAGCGGCTCCAGACGCGCAACCTGGCCACCGCGGTGGCCTACGACGGCCCCGAGGCGCTGGCGATCGCCGAGGACGACGCCCCCGACGTGATGGTCGTCGACATGAAGATGCCCGGGATGGGGGGGCTGGAGGTGCTGCGCACGATCAAGCGGCGCCACCCGCACACCGAGGTGATCGTGCTGACCGCCCACGGCTCCGACGCCCAGAAGCACGAGGCGCTGGAGATGGGGGCGTTCGCCTACCTGCGCAAGCCGGCCGACATCGACGAGCTGGCCGAGCTGATGCGCGCGGCGTACCGCAAGGCGCGCGGCGAGGGGGCGGCGGGAGGGGACGATGGCGCGAGCGACGGCGAGTAGCCCGGCCGGCGAGCCCAAGGGCACCCCGGCGGGGCCGCCGCAGCCCAGCGCCCGCGCCGGACCGTCCGTGCCCCCGCCGGGCTCGGTGACCCGGGACTACACCAAGCTGTGGGTCCAGGTGGTCAGCGTGCTCGGCGTGGTGGCGGTGGTGCCCCTGCTGATCATGACCGCGGTGAACTACCGCCAGTACCACCAGGCGATGCAGGAGCAGCGCACCCGGCCGATCGACCGGATGACCGGCAACTCGGCCCGCTCGCTGGAGTTCTTCTTCTCCGAGCGGCAGTCGGCGCTGCGCTTCGTGGTCAGCCAGATGCCGCTGGAGACGCTGGCCGACCCCGACGAGCTGCAGCGGCTGCTGGACAACCTCGCCGTGTCGTTCGGCGGGTTCGCCGACATCGAGATCATCGACACCCGCGGGACGCAGATCGCCTACGCCGGGCCGCTGCCGCTGGAGGGGCAGACCTACGCCGACCAGGGGTGGTTCCTCGAGGTCGGGCAGCGGGGGATGTACACCAGCGAGGTGTTCCTCGGGCACCGCAACGCCCCCCACCTGGTGATCGCGGTGCGCCACGTCTCGGGGGACGGGTCGCCCTACGTGCTGCGCGCGTCGATCGACACCGCGGCCCTCGACCAGCGGCTGGCAGGGCTGAGCCACGAGCCGGTGGCGGACGCGTTCCTGGTGGACCGCGCCGGGGTGCTGCAGACCCCGTCGTGGATGTTCGGGCCGGCGCTGACGACGTGTCCGCTCCAGATCCCGCGGGCCACGCCGGAGCCCGCCACGCGGGACCTGCTGTCCCCCGAAGGCGACCCCCTGCTGGTCGGCTTCGCCGCGGTGGAGCACTCACCGTTCGTGCTGGTGCTGGTCAGCCACGAGGCCGAGGACCCGGCCGGCTGGCTGACGCTGCGCCGCGACCTGGCGGTGTTCCTCGCGATCAGCGTGGTGCTGATCCTGGTGGTGGTGGTGTGGGCCTCGTCGATGATGGTGCGCAAGATCCGCGAGTCGGACGAGACCCGCGCCGCGGTGGTGCACCACATGGAGTACGACAGCAAGATGGCCGCGATCGGCCGGCTGGCCGCGGGGGTGGCCCACGAGATCAACAACCCGCTGGCGATCATCAACGAGCGCGCCGGGCTGATGCAGGACCTGATGGCGGCGTCCCGCGAGATGCCGCCCCGCGACAAGCTCGAGCGCCAGATCGACTCGATCCAGCGGTCGGTGGATCGCTGCTCGGCGGTGACCCACCGGCTGCTGGGGTTCGCCAAGCACATGGACGTCCACACCCAGGACATCGACCTGCGCGTGCTGGTGACCGAGACCTACGGGTTCCTCGAGCGGGAGTGCCGGCACCGCGGGATCACGGTCACGATCGAGGACCGCGAGGGCCTGCCGCGGATCACCAGCGACCGCGGCCAGCTGCAGCAGGTGTTCCTCAACCTGCTGAACAACGCGCTGGCGGCGGTGGACGACCTGGGGAGCATCTCGATCGGCTTCGAGCCCCTCGGCGACGACCGCGTCGCGGTCCGCGTCGCCGACGACGGCGAGGGCATCACGCCCGAGGACCTTGAGCGCATCTTCGAACCGTTCTTCACCACCAAGGGCTCGGCGGGGACCGGCCTGGGGCTCTCGATCACCTACGGGATCGTCGAGAAGCTCGGGGGCACGATCGAGGTGGAGAGCCAGCGAGGCGTGGGGACGACGTTCACCGTCGAGCTCCCGCTGCGGAGCCCCCGCGCGGGCGAGGAGGGAGTGGGGTGATGAGGATCTTGATCGTCGACGACGAGGAGGAGCTGGTCTCGTCGATCGTGGAGCGGCTGGAGCTGCGGGAGATCGACGCCACCGGGGCGACCCGCGGCGAGGAGGCCCTGCAGCGGCTGGCCGAGGAGACGTACGACGTGGTGCTGGTGGACCTCAAGATGCCGGGGATGGACGGGCTCGAGGTGGTCGCCGAGATCAAGCGCCGCACGCCCGGACAGAAGGTGGTGATGCTGACCGGCCACGGCTCGGCGGCCCACGCCGAGCGCGGGATGGAGCTGGGCGCGTTCGCCTACCTGATGAAGCCGATCAAGCTCGACGCCCTGCTCGAGGTGCTCCAGCGCGCCACCGCCGGCGGCGGGGGGGAGCCCCGATGACCGGCGCGGCACCCCCCGGCCCCGTCCCCGAGCTGGCCCACTTCGGCGCGGTCTCGGCAGGCCTGGCCCACGAGCTGAACAACGCGCTGGCGACGACGCAGGCGGCGGCCGGGCTGATCGACGACTACTGCACGATGATCGAGCGCGGCCGCGAGGTGCCGCCCGACAAGCTCGCCGTCGCCGCGCAGCGGGTGGAGCGCAGCCTGCGCCGCGGGCTGCAGCTGGTGGACCTGCTGCACTGGTTCGCCCACAGCATCGACGAGCCGTCCCGGCCGCTGCAGCTCGCAGAGCTCGTCGACCGCGTGGTGCTCTCCGCCGCCGTCCCGGCGCGCCGCGCGGGGGCCACCGTCGAGGTCGAGGGGGACGGGATGGAGGGGCTGGCGCTGCGCGGCAGCGAGTTCGAGCTCCACCACGTGGTGTACCGCACGCTGACCGCGGCCTTCGGCGTCGCCGCGGCGGATGCTACCGTGATCGTGGGAGGGGCCCCCGCGGGGCCGGACCACTTCGAGCTCCAGGTGGCCGTCGATCGCCGGAACGAGGCCGCGGACCTCGACGGCGAGCTGGCCGCGTGCCGCCCCTTCGCGGCGCAGCTGGACGGGACCCTGGCGGACGCCGGGCTCGAGGCCCCCGTGCTCGGCCTGGTGCTGCGCCTGCCCCGGGAGCTGCCTCACCGTGGCGTTCACCCGGCGTCCCCCCATGGCGGGGACGGCGAGGAGGAGAGACGATGAAAGGTACCCGAGTCCTGCTCGTGGACGACGAAGAGGACTTCGTCGACACCCTGGCCAACCGGCTCCAGATGCGCGACCTGACCGTGGACGTCGCCTACGACGGCAAGTCCGCGGTGGAGAAGGTCAAGCAGCACGCCTACGACGCGATGATCCTCGACCTGGTGATGCCCGGCATCGACGGCATCGAGACGCTCAAGCGGGTGCTGGCGATCAACCCCGACCTGCAGGTCATCCTGCTCACCGGCCGGGCGACGATCGCCACCGGCGTCGAGGCGGTCAAGCGCGGCGCCGCGGACTTCCTGGAGAAGCCCACCGAGCTCGACGTGCTGCTGGAGCGGATCCAGCAGGCCGCCACCAAGCGGCTGGTGCTGATCGAGCAGCGCGGCGAGGAGGAGATCGCGGAGATCCTGCTCCGCCGCAGCTGGTGAGGTCCCCGTCGGCGCGACGGCATCGATCTCACTCGTTCATCGCGACGATCCCCGCCACGGCGAGGATCACCAGCCCCACCACGGCGATCACCGCCCCGGCGGTCATCACGAACAGCCCTCCGAGATTTCCGCCCATGTTCATCCCGACCCCGGTCATCGTCGTCATCCCGCTGATCCCCATCACCACCAGCCCGACGGTGGCGATCTTCGCCGGCAAGGCGTGAGCGTCCGTGGGGGGGGTCCCCTGCTCGACCGCGGCGCGCCGACCGGCCTCCAGTGCCTCCACGGCAGCCGCGGCCTCTTCCGGCCCCAGTTCCACGGCCCGGTCCGCTGCCTCTCGCCACCGGGCACGGGGGATGTCGCATGCGTCCGCGATGATCTCCAGCCGCCGGCACGCGCGGTCCACGACGGGGGTCGGTTCTCCCCGCTGGAGGTGCCTCGCCAGGACGCGGCTCCAGGCGTCGATCTGATCCGCGCGCCCCGCGCCCAGCCGGCAGACGATGGCATCGTCCACCAGCCGCGCACGCATCTCGCGCTCCACTTCCGGGCGCTCGACCAGGACCCGCCCCAGGCGCCGGCGGCCGTCGGCCCCCAGCCCGTCGAGGTGGTCCCCGAGCACCAGGGCCTGGCGGCCGATGCCGCAGGACTCCGCCCACACGCATCGCTGCAACCCCGGGTCCCGCTGCAGGGCGGGCGGCGCGTCACGGAGCGCGCCGACCACCAGCAGCGCCGAGAGCGCGTCGTGCACCACCCCGGCCGGCAGCCCGGCACGCTCCGCGGCGGCGTCCACGGCCCGGGGCGGGGGCGTCGACCGGACGGCGCGGAGCTGGTCCATCAGGTCGGCGACGTAGACCTCCGCCGACGGCGGACGCCGCAGCGCCACGCCCCCCAGCGTCGCACACCCACCGAGGGACAGCGCTCCCACAGCCGCGCCGGCCCCGGCCCCCTGCAGGAACGACCTGCGATCGATGCGCATCGCTCCTCCTCAGAACCGGACCTGCAGCGAGGCCGGTCCCAGCGACCAGCGCCAGGACCGCCTCGGGGTCCCCCCCGCGGACGGCGCCAGCGGGCGCGGCCGGTCCGGGGTCCACGTCAGGCCGACGGAGAGCACGCACAGCGAGACGCCCGTGGTCATCACCATCATCCGGCCCGGGGCGCCCTCCCGGTCGTGCAGGAACCACATCATCAAGGTGGTGGCGACGACCAGCGACACCCCGGCGATGGGGAGCGCCAGCTCGGGTCCCTCCAGCGGACGGAACGGCTCGGCGACCACCTCCTGCGTTCCCAGCGGGGGCATCGGCTGGGGATCGCTGCTGGTACGGATCACCGTCGCGACGGCGTCGAGGAACGAGAGCTCCAGGCAGGTCTCGGGGATCTGCTCCGCCAGCCGCAGGATCTCGTCCGGTGTGTAGCCCCAGGACTGGAGCTGCAGGTAGTCGGCGGGGGCGCTGTCCACCTGGCGATCGTCCCGGAACGGAGCGCAGCGCTCCTCGTAGAGGGCGAGCGCCCGCTGGCGCAAGAACTCTCCCTCCTCGGCCACCGCGGCCCCGGCCACGGCCAGGACCAGCCATCCCGCGAGCAGTGACGACCACCACCGGGCCATGGCCCCCCCTCCCGGCCTCCATCCGTCGACACGAGGCCTCCCCTCGTGGCTCGCAAGATCCATACCACCGGGGCGGGCCTCCGCTGGCCGAAACCCATCGGCACCTCGCCCGTTGTACCATCGCACGACGCGACACCCGGAGATCCCACGTGAGGTCCCGACCACCGGTCCCAGCCCTTGTCGTCCCACTCGTCGTCGGGCTCGCGCTCTCCGGGTGTCCGTCGCGCACTCCCCCCGCCCCGAGCTACGCCGACGTGCGGATCGACGACGTGCCGTTCGAGCGGCAGAAGCCCGACTTCTGCGGCGAGGCCTGCGCCTCGATGTGGCTGCAGGCGCTGGGCAAGACCGTCGACCAGGACTTCGTCTTCGACCACACCGGGCTGGAGCCGCGGCAGGCCCGCGGGGCCTACACCAGGGAGCTGATCGTCGCGCTGCAGGCGCTGGGCTTCGTCACCGGCGAGGGCTGGCACACCGTGGAGCGCAGGCGCGCCGACGAGCAGCTCGAGGCCGAGCTCGCCGCGCTGATCGCCGATCTCGAGGCCGGCGTGCCGTCGATCGTCTGCATGCACTACGGCGACCGGCGCGGCGCCCCCGAGCACTTCCGGCTGGTGCTGGGCTACGACGCCGCCACCGACGAGGTGCTGTACCACGAGCCCGCCGAGGACGACGGCGCCTACCGGCGGATGGCGCGCACCACGTTCCTGCAGCTGTGGCCGCTGAAGTACGACGCCGACGAGTGGACCGTGATCCGGCTGCGCCTCGAGCCCGGCGAGCTGGCGGAGACCCGCGTCGACACGACCTTCACCGCCGCGGACTACACCCAGCACGTGATCGAGCTGCTGCCCCGGGTCCCCGACGGCTTCACCGTCCTGGTCGAGCCCCCGTTCGTCGTGATCGGCGACGAGTCCCCCGAGTACGTCCAGTCCCGCGCCGAGAACACCGTCCGCTGGGCCACGCGGATGCTGAAGCAGGACTACTTCGAGCGCGAGCCCGGCGAGATCCTCGACATCTGGCTGTTCCAGGACGAGGACAGCTACCTGGAGCACAACCGCTCGCTGTTCGACGAGGAGCCCGACACGCCCTACGGCTACTACTCGTCGAAGCACGAGGCGCTGGTGATGAACATCGCCACCGGCGGGGGCACCCTGGTCCACGAGATCGTGCACCCGTTCGTGGCGGCCAACATCCCGGACTGCCCGGCGTGGATCAACGAGGGCCTCGGCTCGCTGTACGAGCAGTGCGGCGAGCAGGACGGCCACATCCACGGCTTCGTCAACTGGCGGCTGCCCGGGCTGCAGGAGCACATCGCCGCGGGGGACCTGCCTTCCATCGAGGCCCTCGCCGCGATGGACGACGACACGTTCTACGGACCCGGCTCCGGGACCCACTACGCGATGGCCCGCTACCTGCTGTACTACCTGCAGGAGCACGGCCTCCTGCGCCCCTTCGTCCACGACTACATGGAACACCAGGACCGGGACCCCACCGGCTACCGCCACCTGGTGCGGGCGCTGGGCGAGCCGGACATGGACGAGTTCACGAGGGAGTGGACCTCGTTCGTGTCGGGACTGCGCTTTCCGCCGAAGGTGGAGGTGGAGGCGGGGTAGCCGCACCCCTCACAGCGACAGCAACGGCAGCGCGACGGTCCCCGTCCGCAGGGGAAGGCTCGTGTCGCCCGGGTGGACGACGTAGCCGGGGCCGAGCCGATCGCCGAGATCGGCGCGCAGGGCGGCGATGGAGTCGGCCATGCCGCGGCGGGGCGTCGCGGAGAGCTTGACCTCGATGGGGATCAGCCGGGGACCGTCCTCCACCAGGAAGTCCACCTCCCGGCCCGCCGACGTACGCCAGAAGTGGATCCGGGGCTCGCGCCCGCGGTGCCAGTGGAGCTTGAGCAGCTCGGAGAGCACCGCGGTCTCGAGGATCGCGCCGCCGAGGGGGCCCTGCGCGGCGTGCTCGGGGCTGCGCAGCCCCGTCAGGTAGCACAGCATCCCCGTGTCGGTGAAGTATACCTTGGGGGTCTTGACCAGCCGCTTGCCGATGCTGGCGAAGTAGGGCCGCACGACCACCACCTGGTGGGTCGCCTCCAGCACCGACAGCCAGGCCTTGATCGTGTTGACCGCGACCCCCAGATCGCGGGCGACGTCGCTGAGGTTGCACAGCTGCGCGCTGCGCGCGGCCATCGCCCGCAGGAAGCCCTGGTACTGGGTCAGATCCCCCACCTGGCGGATCGTGCGGACGTCGCGCTCGAGGTAGGTCTGGACGTAGCTGGCGTGCCACAGCTCGAGGTCCCGCTCCCGGTCCGACCACAGCTCCGGGTATCCCCCCCGCAGGAAGGCTTCCCACAGCCCGGCGAGCCCCATCCGCGGACCGTCCCCGCCCTCGCCTTCCCAGATGGGAGCTGCGCCGGGCCGTCCCATCGCCTCCCGCAGGGACAGCGGCAGCAGGCGCAGGATCGCGGCCCGCCCGGCGAGGGACTCGGAGACCTGCTGCATCAGGAGCAGGTTCTGGGACCCGGACAGCAGGAACTGGCCGCGGTGCCCCCGGTGTGCGTCGATCTCCTCCTTGATGTACGGCAGCAGCTCGGGCGCGTACTGGACCTCGTCGAGGATCACGGGTGCCGGGTGGTGGCCCAGGAACCCCCGCGGGTCCTCCACCGCGGCGGCGCGGACGTCCGGCGGCTCCAGCGACACGTAGCGGTGGCTGCCGGCGAACCGGTGCCGCAGCAGCGTCGTCTTGCCCGCCTGCCGCGGGCCGGTCAGGACGACCGCGGGGAACTCCGCCGCGGCTCGCGCGAGGGCGGCCTCCAGGGTGCGGGGGAGGTAGGGCCGGGGACTCATGTTATGCAATTTTGCATATGAAATGCAAAATTACAAGGTGCGGGCGATCGGTGATCAGCACCCGTTCCCCGGGAACACCGTCCCGTCCTGGTCGTCGCAGTCCGCGCCCGGGGAGGTGGCGGCGTCGTAGGGACCGGGGAGCCACCACTCGAAGTAGCCGTCCCAGTCCAGGTCCCAGCCGTCGGCGTCGGGGCCACCGTAGGCGCCGATGTCCGAGAACGAGCCGTCGGGGTCGAGGACCCCCGGGTCTCCGGCGTCGACCAGCGGCGACGACGCCGCGAGGTGCAGGTCCCAGTCGAGGGGGTCCGGCGCGGAGGTGCCGAGCAGCTGGGGGTCGGTGGAGACGTTGCCGAACCACCCCGTCATGTCGGTGAGGCCGCCACCGTGGTCGGTGGGAGTGTTGCCCCAGACGTCGCAGTACGTGATATCTGGCGTGATCGCTCCGTACAGCCCGCCGCCCTGGCCACCCGCGGTGTTGTGGGACACGAGCACGTTCACCAGATGAACGTTGCCGGAGACCTTGAACCCGCCGCCGTGGCTGCCCGCGCCGTTGCCGACGACGGCGACGTTGTCGTACTGGCCACCGGCGTTCGTCCCCGGGTGGTAGATCCCCCCGCCCTCGCCGTCTGCCTGGTTGCCGCAGACGATCGCGTTCTCGAGCCCGTTCCAGGCGTTGCCGTAGATCCCCCCTCCCGAGGCCGTGGTCGTGTTCCCCGCGATCAGGACGTCCTCCAGTTGGAGATCGGTGACCCAGGCTCCGCCACCGCCACAGTCGTCGGCCACGAGACCGTCGGCGTGATTGTGGGCGATGGTGGTGCTCCGCAGCCACGAGTACGACAGGGGTGGGCCGGGCTCGTCCTGGAAGACGCCGCCTCCGCGACAGCCCGCCGTGTTCGCCACGATCGTGCACCCCGACGCCCGAAGGACCACGTCCTCGCCGATGGTGATGCCGCCGCCGTCGCCCCCCGTCGAGTTCCCCGACACCAGGACGCGCTCGAGCTCGACGATCGTCGTTTCGTTGCCGTACCACACCGACAGACCTCCGGTGCCGTACGTCGACGTGTTCGACGTGACCTCGCTATCGGTGAGGGTGATTTGCACGTCGCTGAGGGAGATTCCGCCCGTGCCGCCGCTCGCCGTGTTACCCGTCACGGTCACGCCGTGGACCAGCGGGTCACCGTTCAGGATCACCATCCCGGCACCGCTGCTGGCCTGGTTCCCCTCGATCAAGCAGTCCGCGATCTCCCCGCCGCCGCCATCGCGGAACACGCCGCCCCCCATGGACGCGGCCGTGTTGGAATGGACGTGGATCCCGATCAGCTCGGTCGCCCCGCTCCCGGAGGCCGCGATGCCTCCACCGATGTCCGCGACGTTGTCGTGGATCTCCCCTCCCTCGATCCGGGGGGCGAAGTTGGGGGGGATCGCGATGCCGCCGCCGTACCCGCCCGCGGTGCAGTGGCGGACCGTGACATCCTGGAGCAGCGCCGCCGGCGTGCGAAGGCACAACCCGCCCCCATCGCCCGTCGCGGTGCAGTGCTCCACGACCAGATCGCGGAGCGTCGGCGACGCCCCGAGGGTGACGGAGACGCAGCCCCCGTCGGTGGCGACGCCGTTGCGGATCGTGAAGCCCTGGAGGATCGAGTCGGGCCCTTCGGAGGTCTCGAAGCTCACCGGCCGGGCGAAGCCACCCGCGTCGATCACCGTGAGCCCGCCGGTGACGCCGGTGACCGTGATCGCCTTGCCGAGCAAGTCGACCTGCTCCTGGTACGTGCCGGCGGCGACGCAGACCACGTCGCCGTCGCTGGCGGCGCCGATGGCGGTCTGGATCGAGGGGTAGTCGCCGGGGACGTCGATCACGCCGGGGGCGCCGCCGTAGACGCTGGGATCGCCGTCGTCGCAGTCGACGGTGACGTCGTACCCGTCGCCATCGGCGTCGACGGCCGCGGTGTCGTCGTCGCCGGTGTCGTCGTCGCTCGTGTCGTCGTCGCTCGTGTCGTCGTCCCCCGTGTCGTCATCGCCGATGTCGTCGTCGCCGGAGTCGTCATCGCCGGTGTCGTCGTCGCCGGTGTCGTCGTCGCTCGTGTCGTCGTCGCTCGTGTCGTC
>CAZOYV010000028.1:0-44409 GCA_964584075.1 uncultured Rickettsiales bacterium
GCGGGGATGATGCGGTGCTCAGGCGACGGGAGGGGATAGATTCACAAGCTGTCAGGGTTCGACGAACGGATCGGCGTCGTGGGTGCCCATCTGGATGTGGTCGAGGTTGAGGATCGTGGCCGTCTCGGTGGCCGGGTCGACCTCGAACACGAAGTATGCGTCGGGATCGTAGCGGGTCGAGCCCAGCACCCAGTTCTGGGGACCGAACTGATCGCCCCAGTCCATCCAGATGTGGGTGTGGCCCGAGAGCACGTAGCGCACGTGGTCCTCGTGGTCGCGCAGCAGCTCCTCGAGCCCGGGGTAGGCGTGGCCGGGGCGCTCGTCGGGCACCATCAGGAACATCCCGAAGTGCAGGACCACGACGGTGGGCAGCTCCTGCTCGAGCTGCCCCTGCAGCCAGTCCAGCTGCTCGGCGCCCAGCGAGCCGAACTCCTTGTCGTACCCGGGGCTCTCGGGGTCCCACGTGTCGCCCAGGAAGTTGTTGACCATCACGAACTTCCACCCGCGGTGATCCACGGCGTAGTAGGGCTCGATGTCCCACTTCTCGGCCAGCAGCTCGTGGGTGAACTCCCGGGAGACCGAGGGCACGTCGTAGTCGTGGTTGCCCAGCGCCAGGTGGACCGGCATCGGGAACGAGTCGACCAGCTGGCGCGCCAGGTCGAAGCGGGTCTCGTGCTCGAAGTAGAAGTCCCACTCGTCGGACGGGTAGTCGTGGGCCACGTCGCCGGCGATCACCGCGAGCTCGGGGACCGGGTCGAGGGCGGCGAGCTGGTCGCGGGCGATCGAGGCGTGGTCGTAGGTCCAGTACACCGACTTGGTGTCCAGCGGGTTGCCCTCGGGACCCTCGTAGTACTCGTCGATCAGGTGGGTGTCGGCCAGCGCGGCGAAGCGCCACGGCGCGTCCCCCCCGGGCAAGTCGGGCTCCACGGTGGGGCAGCCGGTCGCGACCAGCGCGACGAGCAGCAGCACCTTCGGCAGGTGGGACCGCATCGCACTCCTCCGGCAGCAGATGATAGCCGATCCGGCGGCGGCAGCCTCGCGACGGGTTCGTGACGGGCGTGGCAAGGGTTCGACACGCGGGCCGGGTACACGGGGATCATGAGACGCACCCCCGTCCTGCTGTTGCTGCTGTGCCTGCTGGCCCCCGCGCGCGGCGCCGTCGCCTCCGACCCGGTGATCCTCAAGCTGGCCACGCTGGCCCCCGAGGGCACCACCTGGCACCGCGGCCTGCGGGAGCTCGGCGATCGCTGGACCGAGATCTCCGGCGGCGCCGTCGAGGTCAAGATCTACCCCGGCGGGGTGGCGGGCAACGAGGAGTCGATGGTGCGCAAGCTGCGCATCGGCCAGCTCCACGGCGCGGCGCTGACCAACGCCGGGATGATGCTGCTCGACCTGGCCCCGCAGGTGACCAACACGCCGATGCTGATCGAGAGCTACGACGAGCTCGACCACGTGATGGCGCACCTGGCCCCGACGCTGGACCGGCGGCTGCGCGACCGCGGCTTCGTGTCGCTGACGTGGGGCGACGTGGGCTGGGTCTACCTGTTCACCCGCGAGCCGATCGAGACGCCGGACGACGCCGCCAGCGTCAAGCTCTACGTCTGGGAGGGGGACCAGGGCGCGCTGGAGGCGTTCCGCGAGGCGGGCTTCAAGCCGGTGTTGATCGGCAGCGCCGAGATGATCCCCTCGATCCAGACCGGGCTGATCGACGGCTTCCCCCACACGCCGCTGGCGGCGCTGTCGATGCAGTGGTTCGGCGTGGCGCCCAACATGCTCGACGTGCCGTGGGCCCCGCTGATGGGTGGCACGGTGCTCACCGAGGCGGCCTGGGATCGGATCCCGGCGGAGCACCACGAGGCGTTCCTCGCCGCCGCCGGGGAGATCGGTGCGTCGCTGCAGGTGGAGATCCGGCGGCAGGACTCCAAGGCGATCTCGGTGATGCAGAAGTACGGCCTGAACGTGGTCGAGGTGGACGAGCAGATCCGCGCCGCGTGGCGCGAGGTGGCGCGCTCGGTGTACCCCACGATCCGTGGCAAGATGGTGCCCGCCGAGGTGTTCGACGAGGCCCAGCGGCTGGTCGAGGAGTACCGCACGACGAACGGGAGCGACGGATGAGCGGACCGAGGTGGAGCCTGACGATTCTCGCCCTGGCGGCCAGCGTGATCGGCGTCTCGGCCGCCGCGGCGGCGCGCTGCCCGCGACTGGACGGTGGCCACGCCGCGGGCCGGGTGTTCGAGGACACCGACGGCGACGGCGTCCACGACCGGGACGAGCCGGGCCTGGCCGGGGTCTCGGTCTCCAACGGCGAGGACGTGGTCGTCACCGACGCCGAGGGATGTTACATGCTACCGGCGCCGGAGGGCGTGACGCTGTTCGTCACCCAGCCGGCCAGCCACGCGCTGCCGGTGGACGACCTGCAGCGGCCGCGGTTCTTCCACCACCACGTCCCCGCCGGCTCGCCGCAGAGCGAGGTGCCGGGGATCGCGCCGACGGGCAAGCTCCCCCGCTCGGTGGACTTCCCGCTGCTGCCCCGCGACGACCCCGACGCGCCGTTCGACGTGCTGATGGTCTCCGATCCCCAGCCCCACACCGCCGACGAGGTCCGGTACTACCTCGAGGACACCGTCCCCGGGCTGCGGTCGATGGGCGCCGAGTTCTCGCTCGTGCTCGGTGACGTGATGTACGACGACCTGACGCTGATCGAGCCCTACCTCGAGGGCTCGGCGGCGATCGGCGTGCCCCTGTTCCACGTGGCGGGCAACCACGACACCAACCAGGACGCCACCGACGACGCGCGCTCGCTGGAGACCTTCCGGCGGGCGTTCGGTCCCCCGTACTACTCGTTCGACCGCGGCGCGGTGCACTTCGTGGTGCTCGACACCGTGCAGTGGCAGGGCCGCGACGAGGCGGGCGCCGCGCACTACGCCGGCGGCGTCGACGAACGTCAGCTGCGCTGGTTGCGGGCCGATCTCGAGCAGGTCCCCGAGGACCGGCTGGTCGTGCTCGCGATGCACGTCCCGATCGTCTGCCACCGGATGAACGTCAAGACCCAGATCGCCAACCGCGAGGCGCTGTTCGCCGTGCTGGCCGGCAGGCGCGTGCTGGCCGTCACCGGCCACATGCACACCACCGAGCACCACCTGCTGGGCCCCGAGGACGGCTGGGACGGCCCCGAGCCGCTGCACGTCCACGTGTGCGCCGCGGCGTGCGGCACCTGGTGGATGGGCCCCGCCGACGAGCGCGGGATCCCGGTGGCGATGCAGATGGACGGCACGCCCCGCGGGTGGCACGTCTACACCTTCGAGGGCGCGGGCTACCGGGAGCGCTACGTCCCGCACACCCTGCAGCGCGACCACCAGCTGCGGGTCTCGGCACCCACCGGGCGGCTGACCCGCGCGCAGCTGCCCGACCACCCCGTGGTGATCAACGTGTTCGACGGCGGTCCGCGCACGCAGGTCGAGGCCGAGCTCGACGGGCACCCGCTGGTGCTGACCCGGGAGATCCGCACCGACCCGGCGTTCGAGGCGCTGTTCGCCGCACACCCCGATGCGTGGGGACACTGGATCACCCCGGCGGAGGCGACCCACATCTGGACCGCGCCACTGCCCCCAGACCTGGAACCGGGGGGACACATCGTGCACGTGACCGTGGTCGATCCCTACGGCGAGGCCGCCGAGGCCCACGGCCGGTTCGTGGTCGAGCCCGGCCCGTGAGAGGGCGGACGCCGCCGTGCGGTGCCGAGGAAGGCTACCCGAGCTCGTCGCGCAGCGTCAGGTACGCCGCCGCCCACAGCATCCCCGTCCCCGCCCGGTAGCGGAACCGACCCCTCAGCGGGCCGCTGCCGTCCGGCTCGAACACCTCGACGCAGGTCCGCCACTGCTCGATGTGGCGGGTGTAGGCGTCCAGGTGGCGGCGCGCCCGCTCCGGGTCGACCTGGGCCAGCAGGCGGATGTAGAGCGGACCGATCAGCGCCCACACCGAGTTGCCCTGGTAGTTGGGCAGCATCAGCAGCGCCATCGGCTCGGAGCGCCGGGGGTGGGGCTCGACGTGGTAGCGGATCGGGAACGGATCGCACAGCCCCGCCCGCTCCATCGCCTCGAACGCCGACCGGCGCATCCCCTCGTCGTCGATCACCCCGGTGGCGAACGGGAACAGGTTGGCGTCGGCCGACAGCAGCGCGGCGTCGCCCTCGGCGTCGTTGCGGAAGTGGGTCCCGGTCCAGTAGCGCTCCACGATCGCGTCGGTGAAGTCCAGGTCCTCGAACGGATCGCGCAGGAGCCCGCCGGTGCGCTGGCAGAGCTGCTTGGTCCACTGCATGAAGACCATCGAGTAGCAGGTCGCGCGGTAGCGCATCATGTCCTTGAACCCGGGGTAGAACCGGTCGGCGCGGACCACGCCGGTGCGCTCGTCGAGCAGCTCGTGGCGGTAGCGCCGCGCCTCGCCGCCGAGGAACTCGCGGTACTCCTCGAGCAGGTCTACGGCGCCGGCCTCGAGCAGGCCGTGGAGCACGAACGGCAGCGAGTCGCTGGCGTAGGCATAGATGTCGTGGGGGTTGTGGGGCCGGAAGATCGTGGTCGTGATCCGGCCGTGCCGGCGCCACACGTGCAGCGCCCAGCCGAGGCAGCGGTGCAGCCGGTGGGCGTGGCCGAGCTGCAGCAGGTCGCGGACGACGAGCCCGACGTCGCGGATCCAGAACTGGCTCAGCAGGTCGGTGCCCGCCTCGAAGTAGGTCTTGTTCCAGCAGTCCTCGACGATCTGGCGGCAGATCGCCCGGGCGTCACCGTGGTACGCGGTGTAGTCGCGGACGAACCAGTTGTGCCACAGCAGCCGCCAGCCCTCGGCGGCGAGCTCGACGCTGAACTCCACGAACCACCTCCCCCCGGGGCGGGGGATCGCGCGCTAGGACTCGCTCCCGGGGGTGATCGAGAACCCACGCCGCGACGGGCTGTCGGCGTCGGTCTTCCACGCGATCTCCACCGTGAACTTCTCCTTGTCCTTCTTCTGCGAGACGCTCATCTCGAACTTGACGACCTTCTCCGGGATCAGCGTCACCGCATCGTCCGCGGTCTCGACCTTGATGCGCCCCTCGCGGAGCGAGGCCAGCACGTTCTCGAGGTAGACGATGGCCTGGTCCAGGTCCATCGTGCCTTCGACCTTCAGTTTCTTGCTGCTCATCGTCGGCTCCCACAGGTTGCCCCCGCAGGAGAAGCGGTGTGGTCGACGGTTGTGTGACACCCCGACGAATTCTGCGCGACATCGACGACGGAGCCGTGAAGCGTTCAGCGCGCGCTGCGGGCCATCGCGGGTGCGGGGGCGCCGCCCCACTCCGATGCCTCGACGATGCGGATCCGCCGCACCCACTCCAGCCCCGCGGCGCCGGGGGGGATCAGGGTCTCGAGGATCTCGCCGGTGTCCGGGTCGAGCCGCTGGATCCCGTCCGCGGTGGCGGCGTAGAGCACGCCGTCGGGGCCGAACTCCAGCGACACCGGCGACGACAGCAGCGCGTCGCGGTCGGCCGAGCCCAGCGTGGCGACCCACTGCCGCGTCTTGCCGTCGTGGCGGTCGATCTGCCCGGTGTTCCAGTCCGCGACATAGTGATCGCCGTCCGGCCCGACGGCGATCGCCACGGGCAGGCGATCCTCCTCGAACGCGGAGTACGACTCCACGAGGCCGCCCGCCTCGGGGTCCCAGACCTGGACCATCCCCGGGGTGCTGTTCCACTCCATCGCCACGTCGAGCAGCCCGTCGCGGCCGAACGCGAAGTCGTGGGGGAACCGCATCGTGTGGTAGCCGAACTCGTCGAGCACCGCGCCGCTGTCGGGGTCGAGCACGGCGATGTTCATCGTGTCGTTGCCCAGCAGGTACAGCGCGTCGTCGTGCCACCGCAGCGCGACCGGCTCCTCGAGCACGACCGAGTCGTCGAAGAACACCGAGGCCTCGCCCCACGCGTCGTAGCGCAGCACCGCGGCGTCGTGGAACGAGGTGACGAACAGGTCGCCGCCGGGGCCGACGAGCACGTCGGTGGGCTCCTCGAGGCCCCCCTGCTCCCGCTCGATCAGGGGGCCGAGGTAGCGCCCGTCGACGAGGTCGAAGCGCAGCACCTGGTTGCCGCGGAAGTCGACCGCCCAGATCTCGGCGTCGACGCCGACGGGGGCGTCCGGATCGGCGAGATCGACGCAGGAACAGAGGAGGGCCGGTGCGAGGAGGAGGGCTGCGGCGGCGAGCTTGCGTCCCATGCCGTCCCGGCCAGGCCTTCCTCCCCTCCCGTAACTCAATTGTAAGGTTCAGTTCACCGTTCTGTCACCTTCGAATCCCCGAGAACCGAGGAGAGAAGCTCGGGGGCTTCCGGTGCTCCGGGGCGGCAATCAGTGGGCGAGCGCGGCGGGATCGTCGAGCGGGTCGGCGGCGGGCGCGAAGGGGGCGAGGCGGGCGAGATCGGGCGGGACCCGCGCGTCGAACAGGTCGCAGGCGGCGTAGTAGCGCAGATCCTCGAGCCACAGCCGGGCGTACTCGGGGGTCTCGCGCAGGCGGCGGATCAGCGCCACCGGGCGCTCCCGGAGGTCGAGCAGCGGCCCGAACAGCTCGGACGGATCGCGGAAGCACTCCCAGTCGCAGAGGCGGCAGTGGGCCTGCCGCGGCAGGGCGTCGAGGTCCAGGTCCCACAGCCGGCCGAGGGACTCGTTGCCGCGGTACCCGCAGGGGTAGGTCAGGCCGTCGTGGGCGTCGACGAAGAAGAAGTCGATGCCGCCGCGGCAAGGCTGGGCCCACTCCCCGTCGCCGAGGTACTGGCGCACCAGCGCGTACAGCGAGCTGCGGGGCGTGAAGATGCGGATCCGCGAGCGGTAGCGCGGGATGGTGTCCAGCAGCGCTCGGAACAGGGCCGCCCGCGGTCGCGGTCCGAAGCGCACCACGTCGTCCACCGAGGTGGCGGCGTAGACCGCGTCGAGCCCTTCCACGGCGGCCGCGCCGTCCTCGTCGAGGCTCATCGGGTAGCACATGTTGATCATCGTGAAGCCGAGCCCGATGGCGGCCTCGAAGAACTGCTCGAAGGCGCGCCGGCAGTCGACGTAGAACGCGGCGGTGCTGCCGTCGCGCAGCACCTCGCGGCCCATGTTGCGGTTGATCCCGAGGTTGGCCGAGGGCCAGATCCCGGCGGCGTGGAAGCGGGGCAGCGCGGCCTCGATGCCGGCGATCAGGCCCGGGAAGCCGCGCATCTGCTCGTGGCGCGCGGCCACGGCGCTGTCGACGCTGATCCACAGGTTGCGCAGCGAGGTGCCGGCGAGGGCCTCGATCACGCGGTCGACGCGGTCGGCCCAGCCGTCGCGCTCCGGCTCTCGCAGGAAGTAGCCGTTGGTGCCGGTGCGGATCAGCGGGATCCCCGCGGCCTCGGCGTGGCGGATCAGCTCCACGAGGTCGTCGAGGAACAGCAGCGGCTCGCCGCCGGTGAACGACACCGCCTGGATCCCCCGCTCGGCGGCGGCGTCGAGGATCCGCTCGACGTCGTCGGTGGGCAGGCGGTGGCGCTCGAAGCGCTCCGTGACGCGCATCCCGCACTGGGGACAGCGGGCGTTGCAGTGGTCGGTCCACTGGATCACCAGCTGGCCGGGGACGCGGCCGTGGACCAGGGTCGAGGCGTTGCTCAGGGGACGGGGTACGGTGCGCACGGCTCTTGCTCCGGAGGTGCGCCCGGGGTGGGCGCGGCGACCCCATCCCAGCAGGCGCATCGGGCCGGTCGGCGGACCTGCGGTGACGGTTCGGCAACGACGAGCGGGCGGACGACGAACGGGTGCGGCTGGCCGCGCGGCTCACGGCTCCCGGGCGCCTGGCCGCACCGGGGCAGGCAGGCCCCGCTCGGCACACCAGGCCTCGTAGCGCGCCCAGTCGCGGTCGAACGCGAAGCGCTCCTCCTGCGACTCCTCCTCCAGCTCCTCCCACTCCTCGGCGTCCGCCGCCAGGTTCGGCGCGGCGAGGCGGCGCTCGGCCTCTTCGCGCGAGATGCGCCCCATCCGCCACAGCAGGTAGGCGTCCAGCAGCGGCTCGAGCTCGGGGCTGCGGTCGGGCCCGGAGAAGTCCATCCGGCGCGACAGCTCGGCCCCCAGCGAGCGGTCGTCGTTGAACGCCTCCGGGACCCGGTCGAGGGCGACGAACGGGGTGGGGTCCGGCTCGGGCTGGAACAGGTCCCACAGCGGGGTCGCGGCGGCGTCGGGGCGGGCCAGCGGCGGCACCCCGAGGATCCGCTCGATGGTCGCGAACACCGACAGGAAGTCGGCGTTGGTGTGGCTGACGTACCCGCCGTGCTTGGCGTAGGGACCGGCGACGATCAGCAGGCTGCGGGAGTCGTTGACGTGATCGTCGCAGCCCTGGGGATCGTCCTCGAGCACGAACACGACCGTGCTCTCCCACAGCGGCGAGTGGGACAGCGCCTCGATCACCACGCCGGTGGCGCGGTCGTTGTCGGCGACCATCGACTCGGGGGTCGGGAACCCGGGGTCGGTGCCCTGGGTGTGGTCGTTGGGCAGCAGCAGGTAGGTGAAGTCGGCCAGCCCCTCGTCGGCCAGCCGCTCCGCGAAGTACAGGGCCTTGTCCTCGTCGCGGACGGCGTAGTTGGTGAACGGCCCGCCGGGGTAGTCCTGGTCGGAGTACTCCATCACCTGGGCGCCGTCGGCGGCCTGCTCGAACATCCCGACGATCTCCCCGTAGACCCGGATCGTCTTGCCGTGATCGAGCAGGTGCACGAAGAAGTTGCCCACCGTGGGGATCGCCGGGTCCTGGACCGGCCAGGTGTCGGCGCCGCCGTTGCGCGCCGTCTCGACCCACATCCACTCGACCCAGTGGGTCAGGTGCGTCGAGGTCAGGAACAGGTGCCCCGAGTCGGACTCGCGCGCGTTGACGTAGAAGTTGTCCGAGGTGGCGAACTGCTTCATCAGCGCGCGCTGGTTGGGGGTCAGCTCGGCGGGCCAGCGCTGGTACTCCGGATCGACGTCCAGCGGGAGCTCGTCGCCGAGGTCGCCGAACAGGCAGTCCAGGGTCTTGTTCTCCTTGACGATCAGCACCACGTGCTCGATGGGCGTGGTCTGCCCCTCCTGCGACGGGATCGGGAAGAACCCGTCGCACTCGAACGGGAACTGCGTCTGCGGGCTGGCGAACAGCTCCTCGACCTCGTCGGTGGTCTCCAGCAGGTCCAGGGCCGCCACGTCGACGACGGTCGCCGAGCCCAGCTGCACGCCGCCGCCCTTGTACTCGGCCACCACCAGCCGGCCGTCGGGCGTCAGCTCCAGGTCCAGCGGGTAGGCCGCCACGGGGAACGAGCCGAGCCGCTCGCCGCTGGCGGGGTCGACCACGGAGACGGCGTTGTCGGTGCCGCGCGCCACGTACAGCCGCGTCCCCGCCGGGTCCAGCCGCACGGCGGTGAGGTTGCTGTTGCGCAGCGCCGCACCCCCGGCGTCGAGCCAGTCCCCCTCGGTGACGGCGAGCTCGTCGACCACGGCGCGGCTGGCGGTGTCGATCACCGCAACGTGGTCGCCGTTGCTGACCGCGGCGTACACCCGCGTGCCGTCGGCAGAGACGGCGAGCCCGGCCGGGGAGCGCGCCACCTGAAAGGTCGCGACCTCCTCGGCGGCGGCGAGATCCACCACGGCGATGGCGTCCCCGGACAGGTCTCCGACGTACAGCTCGTCGCGGCCCGGGACGGACACCAGGTCCCAGCCGTCGCAGGACAGCTCGATGCTGCCGGTCACCTCGCGGGTCGCGACGTCGACGCCCGTCACGCGGTTCTCGTACGCGTCGGCGGTCCACAGGGTCTCGCCGTCCGGGGCGAGGGCCAGGCCGGTGGGGGTCCCGCCCACCTCGGTGGAGCCGGCCTCGGACAGGGTCCCGTCAGCGGCGACGTCGAACCACATCACGGTGCCCAGCGCGCCGCCGGCCGCCGCCAGGGTCTCGCCGGCGGGGTCGACCCACAGCCCGAACTGCGTGTTCGAGAGCTCCAGCAGCTGGATCGTCTCGAGGGTGTCCAGGTCCAGCACCGCCAGCGCGCCGGCGTCCCGGTCGATCAGGGCGACGTAGGCCCACGCCCCGCCGGGGTGGACGGCCAGGTCGATGGGCAGATCGGTCATCACCGCGGTGGGCCCCGCCGGGATCACCCGCCGGCCGCCCGGGGACACGAACGTGCCGTCGGTCTGCCAGCCCCAGCGCAGCGTCGCGGCCTCGGGGACCTCGTCCACGTGGCACGGCGCGGGCTCGTCCGGAGGGGGGTCGTCGGTCTGGCACGCCGCCAGGGTCACCGCGAGCGGCAGCAAGAAGGTCGGGGGCCAGCGCATGGGTCCTCCCGGATCAGGGTCCGCTGGCGACGACGATACCACCCCGGCGTCCGCCGCGGCGCGGCGTCCGTCGGGGGCGGGGACCCCGGTGGGATCGGCGAGCGATCAGTTGGCCGGGAACTCGGTCCAGCCGGCGTACCACGGGTTGGTGTTGCCGGGGCGGACGGCGCCCATGAAGTCGGCGGCGTCGTCCCAGATCTCGCCCTGGGGCGGCGTGGTGCCCTCCATCGCGGGGGACGCGAGGTCGGGGACGAAGTCCGGGTGGACGTCGTCGAAGGCCTCGGCGGGCAGCAGCGGGTCCTGACCGAAGAAGATGTGGGCCTTGCCCTGGAAGTAGTCCTCCTCGACGTAGCCCCCGTCGTCGTCGTCCTCGTCCTTGGGGTCCACGGGTTCGTCGGAGAACCAGCTGTTCCCGCCGTCGCCGATGTCGTGGAACATCATGTAGTCGAAGGACAGCTCGCCGGTGCCCTCGCCGTCGTCGAGCAACGCGACGGTCTCCACGTCCCGCAGGTCGATGGACTCCTTGGGGAACCCCGTCACGATGAAGTTGCGCATCTCGGCGCCGGTCCCGCGGCGGATCGTCATCCCGCGGTGGCCCGCGTCGGGGTTGCCCGAGCCGACCAGCGTGGCGTTGTAGATCGTGGGCATCGAGCGCGGGAGGGCGTCGTGGTCCTCCTCCCAGTTGTCGGCCTCGAAGCCGTTGTCGCCGACCTCGGTGTCGTCCTTCTGGGTGACGATCAGGAACTGCACGTTGCCCTGCCAGCCGCGGTCCCAGTCCAGCCCGTCGTCGCCGGGGTTGGAGATCACGGCGTTGAACAGGTTGGCCGTGCCGCCGAAGAACTCGATGCCGTCGTCGACGGTGGCGTGGACCTGGATGTTGCGCATGATCGTCGCGCTGCCGCAGCCGCCCAGCGTCAGGCCGTTGATCTCGTTGTCCTGGTAGATCTCGAAGCCCGCGAACTGGATCCGCACGTACTCCAGCAGGCCGCAGCTGTCGTACTCGTCGTTGCCGCCGTAGAACACCCGCGGGTCGTCCTCGACGCCCTCGATGTAGTTGAAGCCCTCGTCGTTGGTCGGCGCCTTGCCCAGCAGCACCAGGCCGCCCCAGTCGCCGGGGACGCGCTCGCCCGCGGGCCGGTTGCTGGTGAAGGTGATCGGCTCGGCGGCCGTGCCCTTGGCGTGGATCGTGGCGTCGCGCGTCACGATCAGCGCGGTGGCCTCCTCGCCGACGACGGTGGTCCCGGGCTCGATGCGCAGCTCGGCGCCGGACTCGACGTAGATCAGATCCTGCAGGACGTACGTGGTCTCCTTGGTCCACACCGTGTCGTCGAAGATCCCCTCGGTGACGTGGACCTCGGTGGGCGCCAGGTCCCACTCGTCCTGCCAGGGGCCGATGCAGCCCAGCTGTGCAGCGATGGGCAGAATCAAGAAAATCCAGGGAAATCGGATGTCATGATACGACATTCCTTCGTTCCTCCTACCAGCGCCAGGTCGCGCTGGCGGCGAACCCGCCGTCCAGGGTGGGGGCGGCCGTGACCTCGGGGACGGGCTTGCCAGGCTGGTGTGGCACGGCGGCCCCGACGATGATCCCGACGACGAACACGCCGGCGCCGGCGCCGGCCAGGCCCAGCGAGGTGTTGTTCAGCGGACGGAGGTCCTCGTAGTCCTGCTTGGCCCCCTCGTCGATCATGCCGCGGCTGCTGTCGTAGGTCGCCACGGCGGTGACGCCGAAGCCCACGCCCAGCGCGGTACCGATGCCCATCAGCACGGCACCGGCCGGGTGGAAGCTCCGCCGAGGCGTGTAGGCCTGGCCCGCGGCGATCGCCGCGTCCCGCGCCTCCTGCTCCTCGAGGCGGTCCTCGAGGTTGCCCTGACGGCGCGCGATGCGCTCCTGCTCCTTGTCGTCCATCACGTAGATGCGGTACCAGTTCAGCGCGTCCAGCGCCGACTGCAGGTCGCCCATCCGCTCGAAGGCGTTGGCGATGTTGAACAGCAGCGCCGGCTGGCCCGACAGCGCGTAGGACTCCTCGAAGGCCCTGACCGCCTGGTCGTAGAGCCCCTCGTCGTACAGCGACTTGCCGTTGGCGTACAGCGCCTTTGCCTGCTCCATCTGCGCCATCCGCGCTGCCTCGTCCAGCGCTCCGAGCGCGGGTTCGGCGGGTTTGTCCCATGCCCAGGCCGGGGCCTGTAACATGAATGAGATGCAGATGGCTGTCGCGTGACACAGGAGCGGGATGGGTCGCAACGGAGACTCCTTCTCGTGCGTTTGTTCGTGTAGACCGAGCGTAGTCGAACCGATCGCCGATTCTGGTAGCGTCACGGAAAACTCCATGCAACGTGTGTGTCAGTTCGACGGGATGCCCCCGGAAACCCGCTACAATCGGCCAGCCTCGGGAGGAGCGGCGTGGTGACGGAGCGACAGGAGGTCCCCGTGCCCGATCGGATCGGCGCCCGGCTGTCCTCGGAAGACGAAGAACGCGATCCGCGCGTCCGAAGACGGTACGCGGTGGACTACGTGATCGACTCGGTGATCGGCCGGGGCGGCATGGGGGTCGTCTACAAGGCGACCTCCGGCGACGGGGGCCGCGACGTGGCGATCAAGGTCCTCGACGCCAGGCTGCTCGGCGGCGAGCTGGGGCCCGACTTCGAGCAGCGCTTCCGGATGGAGGCGGCGACCACCTCGAAGCTGACCCACCCCAACACGGTGAAGGTGTTCTCCTACGGCCAGGCCGAGGACGACTCGCTGTACATCGTGATGGAGTACCTCGAGGGGGAGAACCTCTCGCAGCTGCTGCGCCGCTACGGGCCGCTCCCGCCGGTGCGCGCGATCAACATCGCGATGCAGGTCTGCGCCTCGCTGAAGGAGGCCCACGACCTGGGCATCGTGCACCGCGACCTGAAGCCGGGGAACATCTTCCTGACCGCGCGGGGCAACCAGACCGACTTCGTCAAGGTCTACGACTTCGGGCTGGCCAAGGTGCTCGGCGATCCCGAGAGCGAGCAGCTCGGCACCGAGACCCGCGCCGACCTGTTCATGGGCTCGCCGTCGTTCATGTCGCCCGAGCAGATCCGCAAGAAGGCGCTGGATCACCGCAGCGACATCTACAGCCTCGGCGTGATCCTGTACCGCTCGCTGACCGGGGTGCTGCCCTTCGAGCAGGACGCGATGGTGGACACCCTGTTCGCCCACCTCAACAAGGCCCCACCGCCGTTCGAGGAGGTCTGCCCCAACATGGACCTCCCCGCGTCCCTGGAGCGGGTCACGATGACTTGCCTGCAGAAGGACCCGGAGCGGCGCTACCAGAACGTCGGTGACCTCTCGATGGCGCTGGAGCTGTGCTCCGAGGAGCTGATCGCCCGCAAGCCGGACGACGACGACATCACCGACGACTCCCCGACCCACACCGAGCGGATCAACATCGACTTCATCAGCGGCGAGATGCACGTCTCGGCGGTCCAGAGCGGGGAGCTGGTGAGCACCACCGCCAAGGCCGCCGAGGAGCCCCAGGTGACGCGCGCGAGAGCGCGGGCGGCGGGGACGGCGGCCGAGTCCCCCGTGGAGATCTCCGGGAGCCACCCGGTGGAGCCGGAGAACCTCCCGGCCCCGGCCCCGCCGGCCGTGAACGCGGACGCGCCCCCCGAGGAGTCCCAGTGGACGCTGGCCCGCAACGGCCAGCTGCCCCCCGAGGAGGCCCGGGGAGCCGTGGTCGCCGGGACGCCCTCGATCCCGGAGGCCCCGGAACCCGTCGCCGACGAGGAACCGCGCCGGGGTGGCCGGGTCGGGATCCTCGTGGCCGTGGTCGCGGTGGTGCTGCTGCTGATCGGCGGCGGCGGCGTCGCCGCGCTGCTCGGCCTGGGCCTGCTCGGCGGCGGGGAGGACGCGGACCCGGTGCCCGGACCCGGGCGCGCCGGCACCGGCCCCGCACCCGCGGCCATGGAGGCCGGCGCCATGCCCGAGCGCACGGACGCGCCGGCATTGGTCCCGCCCCCGACGGCGGGGACCGGCGAGCCGGGGGAGGCCGCGGCGGCCGGCACGGACGAGCCGCCGCCGGCCGAGGTGGCCGACGTCGAGGCGCCGGCGCCCGCGGTGGCGATGGCGCCTCGGCGATCCCCGAAGCCCGGCGCTCCGGCCGCGGCCGCGACCCCGATCGAGCCGTCCGGCGATCCGGCCGAGGCCGAGAGCGAGTCCGAGTCGGAGTCCGAGATCGAGCCCGAGCGGTCCGGCGATCCGGCCGAGCCCGGGTCCGAGGCCGAGCTCGGGTCCGAGGCCGAGCGGACCGGCGATCGGCCCGAGCCCGCCGATGGGTCGGACCAACCCGAGCCCGCCGATGGGTCGGACCAACCCGAGCCCACGCCGGAGGAGTTCGCGCCGGACACCTCGGACCTCAAGGACCCCTGGGCCGACTGAGCTCCGCAGCCCCGACACGGCGTCCGCGCGGCGTCCCCGGGGCACAACGTCACCGGGCGTCCACACGATCGACACACGGTGGGGTCACAAGGGGAGTTCGTCGTGCGTGAAGATCGCGAGCCCCGCCCTGTCGGCCTGCTGTGGAAGCTCGTGGCCGTGGGCCTCGGCTGCCTCGTCTTCGTGTGTGTCCTGTGGTCCGGCACGACGTGGTACTTCGTGTCCCGGACCGCCCGCGCCGAGGCCACCCGCGCGGCCGCCGACCACGTCTGGATCCAGCTGCTCGAGGTGGAGCGGCAGCACAAGAACGTGCTGCTGCGCGACGTGCAGTCGGTCCCGTTCCACGAGCTGCGCCTCGACGGCCGCCGGACCCCCCACCTGCTGGCCTTCGACATCGCGATGGAGTCGCTCTACGGGGAGCTCGACACCCTCGAGGCGGCCACGGGGGAGGAGCGGGTCGCCGAGCTGCGGGCGATGGTCGAGCGGTACGACGCGGTGTTCGAGGAGATGGTGGAGCTCTACGCTGCGCGGGGGTTCAAGGACTGGGGCCTGGTGGGCGACTGGCGCGACGCGATCCACGACTACGAGCAGGTGGTCACGGGGGAGCTCTCCGACGTGGCGCTGGAACGCGACATGCTGCTGCTGCGGCGCCACGAGAAGGACTTCCTGCTGCGCGGGGAGGCCAAGTACCTCGTGCGGGTACGGACCCAGCTCGGCGTCCTGCGGGCGGACACCGCGCTGCGCGGCGGGGAGCGGGCCGCCGCTCTGCTCTCCGAGCTGGAGCGCTACGAGCGTGCGTTCCGCGAGTACTGCACCCTCTCCGACCGGATCGGGGCCACCGACGAGGACGGGCTGCGCGGCGAGCTGAGCGAGCTGTCCCGGCAGATGGGCCCGCTGGTCGGCGAGATCCGCGACGACGCCGAGGCCCAGGGCCGGTCCGCCCGGCGCCAGATGGCCCTCGCCGGCGTGATCACCGTCGTGCTCGGGATGGTGGTCGCCTCGTCGTTCCTGGTGCTGCTCAGCCGCAACATCACCCGCCCCCTGCAGCACGCGGCCACGGCGGCGCGGAGGATCGCGGGGCGGGACCTCACCGGCGAGGCGCGGGGCACGGCGCGCCGCGACGAGCTCGGCGTCCTGTCCCGCTCCATCGCCGACATGGCCGGCGAGCTGCGCGGGCAGCTCCGCGCGATCCGCGACAGCGCCCAGATCCTCGCCTCCTCGGCCAGCGGGATCTCCTCGTCGAGCCAGCAGGTCGTGCGCTCGGCGACCCGGACGTCGCTGGCCGTCCAGACCACCTCCACGGTGGTGGAGCAGGTGCAGGCCACCGCCCACGCCACCAGCGATCTGGCGCGCAAGGTCGCGACGCAGGCCGAGCAGACCCGCGCCGACACCGAGGAGGGGCGCGTCGCCGCGGCGCGGGCCACCGAGATGATGCGCGAGATCGAGGCCCAGATCCTCCACATCGAGCGGGGCAGCGACCGCCTCGAGGAGCGCAGCCAGGCGATCGGAGAGGTGGTCGCGGCGGTGGACGGCCTGGCCAACCAGTCCAACCTGCTGGCCGTCAACGCGGCGATCGAGGCCGCCAACGCGGGGGTCCACGGCAAGGGGTTCGGGATCGTGGCCCAGGAGATCCGCGCCCTGGCGGACCGCTCCCGGACCGCCACGGCCCAGGTCCGCTCGATGCTGGAGGAGATCCGGCAGTCCTCGGTCGACAACGTCGCCGCCGCCGAGCTCGGGGTGCGGTCGGTGCGGCTCGGCCTGGCCCAGACCGACCAGGCCTCCGCCGCGATCACCTCGGTGGCCGCCGGGATCCACGCCGCCGCCGACTCCGCGGATCACATCGCGGCGGCGAGCCGGGAGCAGCTGGGCGGGATGGGCGAGGTCGCCGAGGCGGTGGCGACGATCCACGACACGTCGGTGCAGAACCTGGAGAGCGCCGAGGAGCTGGCGCGCCAGGCCCGCCGCCTCGACGACCTGGGTCGCCGGCTGATGAGCCTCGTGGAGCGCTACCAGCTGTGACCGGCGCGAACCGCTGGCGCCGCGTCCTGCCCCCGCGGCCCGCCGTGAGACCGACACGGAATCGTCACCATCCCTTCACCTCGCGCCCGCTGGCGGCTGCTACCTCGGGGGGACGATGACTCCCCGCGCGATGCCCCCGCTCCGCCTCGCCGCACTGCTGTCCTGGTCCCTCGCCATCGGCGCCACCGGCGGCTGCAGCGGCGCCCGCGACGCCGACGACCCGCGGGACGCGATCCTCCTGGAGTTCTTCCACCGCGACAACCAGGTCTGGCGGTCCCGGGACCCGCTGCTGCTGGAGCACAAGTACGACAAGATGGCCGAGGACCCGTACGACTTCATGCGGGGTACGGCCGGGCTGTTCTACGCCGACGTGGCGCGTACCGGCGCCCCGCGCGACGAGACCGCGTTCCTCTCCGACGCCGGTGCCGCCACGATCCTGCTGATCGGCGACCCCCACCCCGAGAACTTCGGCACCGTGCTGGTCGGCGAGCCGCCCGGGCCCGACGACGAGGCCGACGGGGCGACGGCGGTGTCCTTCGAGTGGATCGACCTGGACGGTGCCGGGTTCGGCCCCTACCTGCTGGATGTGCGCCGCGCGGCGCTGGGGATGATGTTCCTGATCCAGCCCCTCGAGGGGGTGGATCCGCCCGAGCTGCGGGCCGTGGCCGACGCCCTGGCCACGGGCTACGCCGACGAGATCGCGCTGCGCGCCGCGGGCGAGGCGGGCTGGGACCCGGTCACCGCCGGGGACACCTGCGGGCCGTGGCTGGTCGACCTGGTGGAAGAGGCGATCGAGGAGGGCGTCGAGCGCAAGAAGCTGTTCAAGTACGCCGATCCCGGCGAGGACGGTGAGCTGCGCTTCGTGCTGTCCGAGGGCTTCGACGCGGCCCACGAGGCGTGGTTCGCGCCGACCGACGACGAGCGGGCGCAGCTGGAGCGGCTGCTGGAGGCCTACGCCCCCCACGCGCCCGAGGGCTTCCGCCTGGTGGACGCGGCGCGCAAGTACGGCAGCGGCGTTGCGTCGCTGCCGGCGGTGCGCTACCGGCTGATCTGGGACCGCGGCGAGGACGGCTTCGCGGACGACAGCCTGCTGCAGCTGCGCGAGGTGGTCGACGCCCCCGCCGCCCCCGGGCTGCAGCACCCGGTGCCGGGGCTGTTCGAGGACAACGCCGCGCGGCTGGCGCAGGCGCCCCGGATCCTGTGGTCCTCCGGGGAGGACGGCGACCGGTTGCTGGCCGGCCTGCGCGACGGGACCCAGGCGTTCAAGGCCACCGGGATGTCGTCCTGGTTCCAGGACATCGAGCACGAGAAGATCGGCGAGGCGTGGGGGGACGGCGACATCGGGGCCGGCGACATGGTCTGCCTCGCCGAGGCCCTGGGCCGCTCCGTCGCCGCGGCCCACGCCCGCAGCGTGACCCCCGACGGCGAACCGGCGCTGCCGCTGGTGGCGGCCGAGCTCGCCGGGCGCGAGGTCGAGTTCGCCGCGGAGATCGAGCGAGACGCCGAGGGGGACCTGCTGCGCACCCTCGACGACCACCAACGGTTCCAGCGCCTGCTGGACGAGTACGGTCCCCGGCTGGGGATCGAGACCCTGCCCGAGGACGTACCGCGATGACCCTCGCCATGCTGGCCAGCTGTGCCGTGATCGCCGCCACCGCGACGCCCGCGATCCCGCCCGCTGCGGGCTCCGAGGCGGTGCTGCCGCCCGGGGAGGAGGGGCTGCCGCTGCAGGCACACCTCGACCTGGACCTGGCCGGGCGGTTCCAGGTGGACGTCCCCGACCCGGGGATCCAGCGGGCGTTCCGCCTGCCGCGGGCCAACCTGGAGACCGGGCTGGCGCTGGGCCCGCTGGCCTCGGCGCGGTTCGGTGTCGCCGCGGTGCGCAGCACCGGCGAGACGGGCTACATCGGGGTCGACGGCGAGTCCCTGGTGGTCCAGGTCGAGCTGGCCGAGGCGCGCTACACGTGGGTCCGCGCCGGGCTGTCGGTGGCCGGCGGGATGGTGGAGGACCCTTGGGTCTCGTCGGGGGACGCGGCGTGGGGCATGCGCCCGGTGGCCCCGACCCTGGCCGAGGGGCGCGGCTGGTTCGACAAGGCCGACCTGGGCGGCGTGGTGGCGTGGACCGCGCCGCGGGGCGTCGCCACGGTGCAGATCGCGATGCTCACCGGCGAGGGCTACCGCTGGCGGGAGCGCAACGAGGGCAAGAACCTCAACGCCGTGGTGACGCTGCGGCCATTCGCCCTGCTGCCGGAGCCGCAGCCGGAGGCGCTGCAGGTGGCGATCCTCGCCCGCGACGGGTCCCAGGGCATGGAGCGGGCCCGCAGCCACCGCGGAGCGTTCCGCGTGTGGAGCGATCTCGAGCTGCTCGGCGCCGGCGTGGAGGGGGTGATGGCCTACGGCGTGGCCGGCGACGGCGGCCACGCGCCGCTGGGGCTGTCGGCGTGGGCCGTGGGGCGGCCGATCCGCCCGCTGGTGGCCTACGTCCGCGTCGACCTGGCGCTGGAGGACCCCGAAGACCCCGACAGCGGCTCGCTGGTGGTGCGCCCCGGGGTGGGCGTCGAGCTGCCGCCGCGCGGCCCGCTGGCCCCGTTCACGATCCTGGTGGGCTACGAGGGCACCCGGCTCGGCCCGCAGGCGGCGCCGCTGGCCGGCGCCGGCGACGCGGCCTCGTCCCACGCGATCCACGTGCAACTCGGCGTCCGCCTGGCGGGGTCGATCACCGTCGCCCACCTCGGCGGCGCGGAGCCCGGCGCGTGAGCCGGGAGGAGGAGCTCTCGATGCGATATCCCTTCAGCGTGCTGGCCCTGGTGCTGGCCCTGGGCCTGGTGGCGATCGGCTGCAGCGGCGCCAACGACCCCGACGACGACGACGACGCGGCCGACGACGACGCGGCCGACGACGACGGCGCCGACGACGCCGGGGACGACGACGCCGGGGACGACGACACCGCCACCGCCGACCTGGTGATCAACGAGCTGATGGCGGACAACGACAACGTCCACGCCGACGAGCTCGGCGAGTACGACGACTGGGTCGAGCTCAAGAACGTCGGCAGCAGCGACCTCGACCTGGACGGCTACGGGCTGACCGACGGCTACGGCGAGGAGGAGCCGTGGGACTTCACCGCCGGGACCGTGATCCCCGCGGGCGGCTACCTGCTGGTGTGGTGCGACGACGGCACGGGCGACGCCGCGACCCACGCCGACTTCAAGCTCTCCGCGGACGGCGAGGAGCTGACCCTGGTGGGGCCGGGCGACGGCGTCGTCGACCAGGTGGCGTTCCCCAAGATGCCCACGGACCTCTCGTACGCGCGGGACCCCGACGGCACCGGGGCGTTCGTGATGGACGACACGCCCACGCCGGAGGCCGAGAACGACTAGCAGCCTCGCGGTCTACGGCGGGGTGGCCTGCCCCGCGTCGTCCCGCCCCCAGCACTCGACGAAGCCGTCGTCCCGCACACCGCAGCCGTGCCACGCGACGCTGCCCACCGCGATGTCGGCGAACGACGCCCCCTCCGGGGGCACCAGCTGCCCGCGGCTGTCGCTGCCCCAGCAGCTCACGTCGCCCGCCTCGGTGCGCGCACAGCTGTGCCAGGCGCCGGCGTGGATCGAGGCGAAGGTGCCGTCGGGCGGCGTGCACTGGCCCTCGTCCTCGACCGCGTCCTCGTCGGTCCCGCAGCCCCAGCACACCACGCTCCCCTCGGCGGTCAGCCCGCAGCTGTGGCGCCCGCCGGCGGCGACCGCGCCGAACGCGTACTCCAGCGGCGCGGCGGTGGCGTTGGCGTAGTAGCTGCCCCAGCACACCGCCAGCCCGTCGGGGCGCACCGCGCAGGTGTGGTCGACGCCGGCGCTGACCTGACCGTAGATCTCGGAGCCGGCCTTGTCGTCGTCGTCGTCGTCGTCCCCGCCGGGGTTGGACTGCCCCCAGTAGTCGTCCCCCCAGCACAGGACCTCCTGATCGACGGTGACCCCGCAGGTGTGCACCTCGCCGGCGCTGATCTGGGTGAAGGCCACGCCCTCGGGCACGTCGCACTGCCCCAGATCGGAGCTCTCCTTGCCGTTGCCCCAGCACGTCACCGAGCCGTCCTCGGCCCTGGCGCAGGAGTGGTACTTGCCGGCCACGACCTGCACGAAGCTGCCCTCCGGCGCGGCGCACTGGCCCCAGTCGGTGGGGAACGACTCGGCGGGCTCGGCGCAGCCCCAGCACACCACCTCGCCGCCCTCGCGCAGGCCGCACGAGTGCCACAGCCCGGTGGCGATCTGGACGAAGTCGCCGTCGGTGGAGACGCGGTCCTCCTCGGCGCAACACAGCACGAGCGCGGCGGTCACGAGGGCGAGGAGGGTCATCAGCGGGGCGCGGACGGACGCCATCGGAGCACCTCCCGGGTCGAGGGCGACGTGGATTCTAGCCGACGGATATCGAGGATCCACGGCCGAGGGAAGGATCCACTTCGATTGTTACAGAACCGTTTCCTCGCGCGGGGGCCCGGCGAAGCCGCGCGGGCGCAGGCGCCGGATCGAACCTGTGATAGACTCCGCGACCTCGGGTGCGCGTCGTGGCGGCACCCATTCCGCGGGGGGGCGAGCGGCCCGCCCCGTGCAAGGAGAGAACCCGATGAAGAGCATGACCCTGTCCCTGCTGAGCCTCTCCGCCCTGGCGATCGGCCTGGTCCTCTCGGGCTGCACGTCCTACACGCTGGCCGGCGGCTGGAGCGGCGAGATCGACTGCGGCGCGGGCGCCGCCGAGATCGACTTCGAGTGGGATCTCGAGGAGGACGGCCAGGACGCCTACAAGGGGGACGGCACCTACTCGTGGACCTCGGAATACTACTGGGAGTGGGGCTTCGACGTGGAGATCACCCACGGCTCGATCGGGATGGGGATGACCGAGGTGGAGCTCGACGTGGAGCTCGACGACTGCATCGAGATCGACACCGGCGAGGAGGAGTGCCCCAACGTCGAGGCCACCTGGTACCTCAAGGAAGAGGTCATCGAGGGCGAGGTCCAGGACTGGTTCTCGCTGGACGGCTCCACCATCGACTGCGAGTTCACGCTCGACTGATCCGCGCGCCGCGGCGTCTCCAGGCCAGCCCGAGCAGCAGCAGCGGCCCCGCCACGGCGCCGGGGGGGCCTCCCGCCGCACAGCGGCAGCCTCCCCCGGTCCAGGAGTCGAGCGGCAGCCCGTCGTCGTCACCGGCTGCGTCGTCGTCCGTCGCGTCGTCGTCGCCGGCGGTGTCGTCGTCCATCGCGTCGTCGTCCATCGCGTCGTCGTCGTCCGTCGCGTCGTCGTCGCCGGCGGTGTCGTCGTCGCCGGCAGTGTCGTCGTCGCCGGCGGTGTCGTCGTCGCCGGCGGTGTCGTCGTCGCCCCCGGGGCAATCGGGGTCCAGCAGGTCGACGGCGCCGTCGCAGTCGTTGTCGATCCCGTCGAAGCACAGCTCGGTGGCCCCCGGGTTCACCGCGGGGGTGCCGTCGTCGCAGTCCCCGCCGCACTCGCTGTGGCCGTCCCCGTCGTCGTCGACCTCGGTGTCCTGCAGGTCGCCGAGGCAGTCGCTGTCGACGCCGTCGTCGCAGATCTCGGTGGCGCCGGGGTAGGCCGCGCCGTCCTGGTCGTCGCAGTCGCCGGTGCAGGCGGTGAACCCGTCCCCGTCGGCGTCCACCGAGCAGTCCCAGTCGACCTCGAGGTCGTCCCAGTCGATGGCGCCGCCGCCGTACTGGTCGCTCTCGACCTGCATGCTCCAGATCGTGGTGGTGGCGCTCTCCCAGCCGAACCACGCCCAGCTGCAGTCGCACGCGATGCTGTCGCTGTGGAGCAGCGCGCCGCCCTGGTCGTAGAGCCGGAACGTGACGTCGGCGGCGTTGATCGGCACCGCCACGTAGCCGCCCAGCCGCTGGACGGCGCCGCCGAACTCGAACGTGGTGTGGCCGGTGAACCAGTCGGCGGACAGCATCCGCTGGCCGTTGGAGTCGACGTAGCAGTCGATCTGGTTGCCGGAGATGATGTCGATGCCCCCGGTCTGCACGCAGACCCCGGTGCTGGCGTCGAGGATCGGGACGGGCAGGCAGGTCACCGTCGGCTTGACGTAGTCGTGGTTCTCGAAGTCCTCCCCGGCCATCCCGGTGAACGTCCCGACCGGCGTCACCTGGGCGCCGGCCGGGCCCGCCGCGGCGAGCGCCGCGATCAGGGGCAGGAGCCAGGATCGCCCGCGCGCCGTCACGGCCCCCCCTCCCCCACGCCCTGCGGGAGCTCCCAGGCCACCGCCCCGATCACGCGGCTGGCGGGGAAGCCGGGCAGCTGCCCGAAGCCGAAGCCCCCGTGCAGCGAGATCCGCAGGCCGCCCACCGGCCGCACCACGGCCCCGATCAGCAGCTCCGCCGAGGCGAGCGAGGGGTCGCCCAGCGGCATCACCCCGTCGGCGCCGAGCTCCGGGCGCAGCCACTGCCCCGGGCCGATCCCGACGCCCACCGCGGCCCGCAGGGTGCCCGCGTTGCCCAGCGCCGCGTCCCCGGCCACCGCGCGCCCGCCCTGGAACAGCAGCCCGGGACGCACGGCCACGTGCACGCGCCCGGCGTGGACCCCGACGCGGACCCGGGGCTCGGCGCTCAGGCCCGCGCGCCCGGCGAACCGCTCCGCCTTGCCGGTCGGGAACGTCACCGGCGCGGAGAGCAGGACCTGGACCGGGGACTCCGCCAGCGGGATCAGCGCCACCCGCGGGACCAGCACCAGGTCGCCCACCGCGGTCTCGGTCCACGGCACGGCGTCGGTGTGGCCGAGCAGCACGAGGTGGACCGGGAACGCCACCCCCACGTCGGCGAACCCCAGCCCGAGCGCCGCCCCCGCCACCGCGACGAGCGACTCGTCGAGGCTCACGGTGTGGTCCCGCTCCCCGGTGTACAGCACCACGTGGTGCCCGCCGGCGATGGCCAGCGAGAACCGCGGTGCGAGCCACGGCAGCGGGGCGCCGCCGCGGTCCAGCATCATCAGCGTCTCCTGGGGGGCCGCGAGCGGCCGCGCCACGTCGATCGACAGCGCGGGCAGGTCCTGGGCCCGGGCGCGACCGGGGAGCAGCACGGCGGCCAACAGCAGCCCGAGGACCGCCGCACGCCACCGCGAGCGGATGGTGTGCACCATGGTCCAATCGTATAATCCGGGCGAGGCGGCGACCACCCCATGAGCGGCGACCACGCACCCGAGATCTTCGGTCCGTACCTCGTGGACGGGCTGGAGTTCGCCGACGGCGTGCTGGAGCACCACGCAGCGCGCCGGGAGGTGGACGGCGGGATGTGGCGCGCTTGCCGCCTGCGGCGCCTGGACCTCGGCCGCGTCGAGGACCCCTCGATCGGCGCGCGGCTGACCGAGGAGGCGCGGCTGCTGATCGACCTGCGCCACCCCGGGATCGTCGCCACGCTCGACTACGGCGTGATCGACGGGGAGCTGTTCATCGAGGAGGAGCGGATCGACGGGGTCACGCTGCGCGAGATGCTCGACCGGCTGGGCCGCCTGCCACCGGCGATCGCGCTGCTGATCACGGCGCGGCTGGCCGAGGTCCTGGCCTACGCCCACGACGCCACGACGCTGGACGGCCGGGAGCTGCACGTCGTGCACCGCAACCTCAAGCCGACCCACGTGCGGATCACGCCCCACGGCGAGACCAAGCTGGCCGGGTTCGGCACCGCCCACTTCCGCGGGCGCCTGCTCAAGACGTCGTTCGACCTGCTGCACCAGCGGATCCGCTACAGCTGCCCCGAGGCCATCCGCGGGGAGCCGGTGGACGCCCGCAGCGACCTGTTCGGGCTCGGGATCCTGCTGTACGAGATGGTCGCCGGGCTGGTTCCGTTCCAGGTCTTCACCTTCGACGAGGCCCGCGAGGCGCTGAGCAGCGGGGAGTACGTCGCGGCGGGGGAGTTCGTGCCCGATCTCGACGAGCGCGTCGAGGAGCTGATCGGCCGCCTGCTCCAGGTCGACCCGCTGCGGCGGCCGGCCAGCGGCCGCGAGGTGTGGACCGCCTGCTGGTCGCTGCGCCGCGAGATCGGCGACCCGCGCGACGAGGGCCGGCTGCGCCAGCTGGTGGGCAAGGTCCTGACCCCCGGCGACGACATCTCGCTCGACGACTTCTGAGCCGGATCGACCGGTCCCGGCTCAGGGCGCCTCGATGCGCAGGCGCACGTCCTCGTGGCGCCCGGACACGACGCGGACGGTGTGGGTCGCGCTCAGGCCGCTGTCCGGGTTGGTCACCACCAGCGTGTGGCGCCCCGGGCTCAGCGACAGGTCCTTGACCGGCGTCTGGCCCACCTCGCGGCCGTCCACCGTCAGCAGGCCCCACGGGATGCTGTACACCGAGACGCTCCCCGGACGTGGGGGCACCTCCTCCGCGGGTGGCGACGTCGCCGCCTCCGCCTGGCTGGCCGGCTCCTCGACGGCGACCGGAGCGGCGTCCTCGATGACGATCACCTCGGGGTCCACGGCGGGCTCCCCGGCACCCTCCGGCCGGCCCGCCCCGGCTTGCTCCCCGGGCTCCGTCGCGGCGACGTCCGCCGCGCCGATCCCCGCGTCGGCGTCCCCGCGGTCGGACGCCTGGCGCAGGGTGGAGACCAGCCACGCGCCGCCCACGATCACGCCACCGGTGAGCAGCAGCGCCGCGAGGAGGCCGAGGATCCGGCCCGGCCGCGCCCGGCGGCGGGGCTCCGCCGGCGCCGGGACGTCCGGGCGGGTCACCGGCGTCGGCGTCGGGGTCACGACGGCCTCCTCGGGGGCCGGGGTCACGACGACCTCCTCGGGGGCCGGGGGCGGGGCGGCGCCTCGACCCTGCTCGGCGAGGCTCGGCGAGGACGGGTAGCTCGGCCCCGACCGCTCGCTGGTGGTCGGGTCTTCCGGCCCGATCATCGCGACCGCCGAGCCGCCGCGACCTGGCGTGCGGTGGGCCGGCGCGGTGCGCTCTCCGGCGGCGACCGCGGTGGCCTCCGCCCCGCTGAGGTCCAGCGAGTCGAGGAACTGCATCGCCAGGATCGGCGGCGGCAGGATCGCGGCGTCGTGCAGGTACAGCCGCAGGTCCTCGACCAGCCGCAGCGGGTGCCCGTAGCGCTGCTCGAGGTCCACGGCCAGGCAGCGGTCGATCGCGAACGCCAGGATCGGGTCGACGTCGCTGCGGAACGTCTCGATCCGAGGGTAGGCCCCCTCGACGATCAGGTTGTAGGTCTCGAACTCGGTGTCGGAGAGGAACGCGCGGCGGCCGGTGAGCAGCTCGTAGCCCACCGCCCCGAGGGCGAAGATGTCGGCGCGGATGTCCACCGGCTTGCCGCGGATCTGCTCGGGCGACATGTAGGCGTACTTGCCGACCATCACGCCGGCCTTGGTCTGGGTCTCGCGGGTCGACGCCTTGGCCACGCCGAAGTCGATCAGCTTGATCACGCCCTCGCGCGAGACCAGCACGTTGGACGGGCTGATGTCGCGGTGCACGAGCCCCAGCGGAGATCCGTCGTGGGACGTCGCGTCCGCCATGTAGGCCAGCGCCGAGGCGATGCCGAGCATCAGGTAGGCCACCACCTCTTGGGGCACCTGGCGCTCCTGTTCGCGGCAGGCGCGGATCACGCGGCTGAGGTTGGTGCCCTCGACCTGCTCCATGAGCATGTAGTGCTGGCCGTCGATCTCGCGGTACTCGAGGACGCGGACGATGTTGGCGTGGCGCAGCAGCAGGCCCAGGCGCGCCTCGTCGCGGAAGCGCGAGACGAGCTCCGGATCGGAGACGTACTGGGGCAGCATGTGCTTGACCACCAGCCGCATCCGACCGCCCTCGGGGAGCGGCCGGTCGGCGACGAACAGCTCGGCCATGCCCCCCATCGCGAAGCGGCGGGGAGACTCGAGGCGCAGCGCGGCCGGCAGCGTGTGGCTCAGGGCACCCCTCTCCGCGGGATCGGCCTCCCTTCGCTCGGCAGACCACCCCACTCCCCATGGTACCCCATCGCGCGCGCGGACGAGCCCGGGTGGTAGACTCGCCGCCGATGCGATCCGCCGTCCCCCTGCTGTGCTCCGTGCTGCTCCTCTCCGGCGGGGCCACCGCCGCGGAGCCGGTGGCGACCACGGTGGTGCTGGTGGACGCCACCGAGCGTCTCGCCGCCGCCCGGGACGAGCTCGAGCAGGCCGCCGACCTGCTGCAGCGCCGCGCCGGGGCCCCGGTGCTGGTGCTGGGCCCCGGCTCCGAGCCGGACGGACAGAGCACGGCCGAGGCGCGACGGGGCGAGGCGCTGGGTCACCTGCAGGAGGCCCAGGCCCACTACGAGGACTTCGACCTCGAGCGCGCGCGCGCGGCGCTCGGCGAGTCGGCCCTGGCGCTCGACGCGCTCACCGAGCCCGAGATCGGGGAGCTGAAGCTCCAGCTGCACTGGCTCCAGGCCCAGATCGCGATCGTCGTGGGGGACACCGCCCGCGCCGCGACCCACGTGCGCGTGATCGCCCGGCTGGCTCCGTGGTGGGAGCCCCCGGTGGGGTTCCTGACCCCCGAGGTGAAGAAGGCCCTGCTCGACGAGCGCAGCGCGATCGCGGCCGACGAGGTGCGGGTCCACGGCGGCGCGCTGCCCCCCGGGGCGGTGGTCCGGGTCGACGGCCTGGCGGTCGACGATCCCCGCGAGGTGGTGATCCCCGCGGGACGCCACGTGCTGCGCGTCGAGCGCCCGGGCTACCGGGACATCGCCGAGGTCCTCGACCTGCGCCCCGGGCAGCACGTCGACCTCGTGGCGCCGTTCGAGCCGGCGTGGTCCGACGCCCAGCGACGGGATCTGCGCCGCGCGGTGCAGGACGCCGGGGCCGGCGAGCGTGCGCGGCTGCTGGACGACCTCGCGGCCGGTGCCCGCGCTGCGCTGGTGGTGGTCGCCTTCGAGGTGGACGACGGGAAGCTCCGGGCGCGGGTCTACGGGACGGACCCGGCCGGCTGGCGGCAGGCCGCGGTCACCGCCGACCCCGAGCGGGTCGCCGAGCTCGCGGCGGCCGAGCTCCCGCGGATCGGCGGCGCCCCCCCGCGGGGCCCGGTCCAGCCGCTGCTGGCCCTCGACCTCGGCGGCGGGGCGCGGCTGGTGGGCTCCGCCGGGAGCGCCACGGCGGCCGGGGGCGGGCTGGCCGTGTCGTTCGGCGGCGGCGTCGCGCTGCGCGAGGTCCTCGGCATCCGCGCGCTGGTGGGGGTCGCGGTCCACGGCCCGGCGGTCCTGCCCGAGGAGACGGGCGACGCGGGCCGCGGCGGCACCCAGCAGGGCTTCCTGATCCGCGCTGGCGTCGAGGTCGGTCCGCGCATCCCGCTGGGCCGCGGCACGTCCCTGCTGATCTGCGGTGGCGGCGGGTTCGCGTTCGGCGGCGTGAGCACCGAGCTGGCCGGCGCCGAGGCCGAGGTGGCCCAGGCGACCGGGGGCTACGTGGCCGGCGCGGTCGGGCTGGAGCACGCGCCGCGCCCCGGGCTGGCCGTGGGCCCGGTGATCGGCTTGACCCACGCCGGGGTCCCGGTCGAGGCCAACCTGACCGGCGATCACGGCACCCTCCGCGTGGCGGCGCAGGCCTACAGCGTGCTCGAGTTCCAGCTCCGGATCAGCGTGCTGCCGCCCGGCTAGTCCCCTGTCTCAGGAGTCCGTTGCGTTTGTCGGCGAGCAATCGCGGCGGCTGGCAAGTCGCGAGGAGGGAGCATACTCTGACGTATGTGACCGACGAGCGGCGCAGCCAGACGTCGTGAGGGCCGTCGAAAAACGTGACGGACTCCTGATACAGGGGACTAGGACGGCGACGGGCGGCTAGCTCTCGTCGGCGGGCGGGGCGACCGCGGCCGCGGCGGCCTCGGCGGCGGCGGCGGCGACCACCGGCGGGACCGCGCCCTCGTGGCACCCACCGCAGTCGGTGGCGGCGAAGGTTCGCTCGCCGTCGTGGCACCGGCCGCAGGACTGGCCGGCGTACATCGGCGCCATCTTCAGCTGCCCGGCCTCGATCCCGCGCTCGGGGAACAGGAACGGGTGGCAGGCGTCGCAGGCCTCGCCGGCGATGGCGTGGCGGGTGTGGCTGAACACCACCGTGCCGAACTCGTCGGTCCCGGGCCAGCTGCGATCCTCGGGGTACGAGCCCTCGGCGAGCTCGGGCGGCGCGGCCATCGCGCCGGTGTCGTGGCAGCGATCGCAGGCGGTGGCGTCGAACGCGGCCTGCCCGTCGTGGCAGCGGCCACAGCTGTCGGTGCCGTACATCGGCCCCATCGTCATCGTCCCCGGCGGGCTGAGCTGCCAGGTCCACGGCTCGGGGTGGCACTGCTCGCAGCTGGAGCCGGCCATCAGGTGCATCTTGTGGCTGAACACGACGGCCCCGAACCCGCCCCCGGGGAGCGACACGTCGGGGAGCGTCCCGCCGCCCTTGGACAGGTCGTGGCAGCGGCCGCAGTCGGTGGCGGCGAAGCTGTCGGTGCCGTCGTGGCACATCCCGCACGACTCGCCCTCGTACATCGGGGCCATCGGCATCGCGCCGGACGGGCTCTGCTTCATCGCCCACGGCTCGGGGTGGCACTGCTCGCAGCTGGACGCGAAGATCATGTGCACGCCGTGGCTGAACACCACGTCGCCGGCCTCGGTGTTGGGGTAGTACAGATCGGGCGGCAGGCTCGCCGAGCCGGCCGCGGCGATGGCGTCGGCGTTGACCGGCACGTCGAAGCCGGTCCGGTCCCCGAGCCCACAACCCGCGAGCAGCACCACCAGGCCAGCGAGGGCCAGGCCAAGTCGACCGTTCGTCATCGTCCACCCCTTGCCGTACACTACGGACCGGTCCCCACCAGGAGACCGGGAAGATCGGGAGGGTAATCGATCCGGGCCGGAAGGGAAAGCCGGGCCCCGGGAGCCCTGCGAACCACGGGCCGCAGCTCCCGCAGGCTCCTCTGGTGGTCGCTCGCCGCCGCAGGGATCGCGGCGGTCGTGTTCGCCCTCGCGAGGTGGGTCGTCGTGCCGAACATCGAGGATCACTTCCTCTACTACCCCGACGCCGAGATCGTCGCGCTGCCCGAGCAGTTCGGGCTGGACTACGAGGACCTGCGCCTGCGGTCCAGCGACGGCGTGACGATCCACGCGTGGTACGTGACCCCACCTCCCGACACCCCCCCGCGCGCGTATCTGCTGTTCAGCCACGGCAACGCCGGCAACATGTCGGGCCGGCTGGCGCTGACCGACGGGCTGGTCCAGCGGGGCTACGCGGTGATGATGTACGACTACCGCGGCTACGGGCAGAGCGACGGCGAGCCCACCGTGCCCGGCCTCTACGCCGACGGCGAGGCCGCGCTGGCGGCACTGCTGGACCGCGCGGGCGGGCCGGATCGGGTGTTCTTGTTCGGCCGCTCGCTGGGCGGCGGCGTGACCTGGGAGCTGGCCCTGCGCCACCCCGAGCTGGCCGGCGTGATCACCGACTGCACGTTCACCTCGGTGCCGGACATGGCGGGCCGGATGTTCCCGCTGTCGCTGTTCAGCGCGATGGTGCGCTACCCGATGGACAACCGCCGCAAGGTCAGCCAGGTGACGCTGCCCAAGCTGCTGCTGCACGGCACCGAGGACGAGGTGATCCCGTTCGAGATGGGCGAGGAGCTGGGAGCCCGAGCCCAGGCGCCGGTCACCTTCGTGCCGCTCCCCGGGGCGATGCACAACGACACCTACGCGGCAGACCCCGACCTCTACTACGGGGCGATCGACGAGTTCGTCGAGGGCGTCGTCGCCGGGCGCTAGCCCACCCGCCGCTACGGCCTACGAACCCACCCGTTGCTGCAGCCGGCCACGGTTGCGCTCGTGGAACCGGTGCACCTGGTGCACGAACGCCTCCAGCCGCGCCTCGCTGGAGGTGCCGCCGGTGCCGCCGTAGACCAGCGTCGCCATCGGGATCCCGTCGTGGTCGGCGCGCAGGCGGTCGAGCATCGCCGCGGAGACGGTCCCGATCATGCAGTTGAAGCAGATCGCGTTGACCACGCCGGAGGCGCCGCCGTGGGCGAAGTCGATCACCTTGGCGAGGTTGAGCAGCGCCAGGTGGTGGGTCTCGGGGCCGGCGTAGGGCGCCGTCAGCTCCAGGACCTCGTCGAAGGTGGGCTCCTTGCGGTCGCGGATCATCCCCGACACCGCGCCCCGCATCCGCTCGGTGTCGGCGTCCTTGAGCGTCTCGTAGAACTTGAGCCGCATCGCGGCGCGGATCTCGCGGCGCTTGGCGTTGTCGAGGATGTTCTTGGCGGTGGTGAAGTCGGTGGTGTCGACGATCGTCGGCGCCGGCCAGACCTCGCAGCCGAGGGCCTCGAGGCGGTGGAACAGGTCGCCGGAGGCGAACTCGTTGATCCGGGTGTAGATGTCGCCCGCCACGCCCACCAGCGGGCGGGTGCCCATCCCCGCGGTGTCGATCTCGGCCAGCCGCAGGGCGCCCTGGCGCAGCGGCTCGACCACCCCGCCCTCCTCGACGCCCTCGCTGATCGCCTCGATGTTGCGGGCGTGGACCCGGTCGGTGGCGCCGGGATCGCGCTCGTAGGGGCGCACCTCGCAGGCGGCGCGGATCAGCAGGTCGGTGGCGACCAGGCCCTCCCAGAACAGGAACAGCCCGCGCATCCCGAACATCTCGAGCAGGTCCTCGGCCAGCGGCGTGATGATCTCGATCTCGGGCCCGCCGATGCGCTTGAGCCCGTACAGCATCGCGTCGCGGTACTGCGGGATGAGGCACGGGTTGACCGCCCCGGGGAACAGGAACGCGTCCCCGTCCTGCACGTCCCGGGAGCGCGCCAGCTGGGCCAGGTCGCCAGCCACAATCGAGTAGGCGTGGCACTCGCGGCCGCTGGCCAGCTCCTCGCCGGCGAGGCGGACCTCGTCGTCCGGCGGGGGCAGCACGATCGCCTCGTGGCCGGCGCGGCGCAGCGCCCCGGCGAACACGTGGGCGTGGTCGGCGATGTGGGGCAGGAACACCCGCGTGGGCCGCTTGGCGCTGCGGACCACCGGACCGCTGGGGATCTCGGGCAGCGGCTCGGCGGACTCCCGCTGGAGGAACGCCTCGATCTCGTCGGCGAACGCCTCGATGCGGGTGATCAGGCCGGCCTCGGCGCGGTGCTCGTCGAGCTCGAGCAGCAGCCGCGGCTTGCCCTCGAGGATCGCGTCGAGGTGCTTGACGGTGAACCCGTCGGGGCCGCACCCGAAGCTGGACAGCACCACCGGGAACAGCCGCGGATCGCGGCGGATCACCATCGCCGCGCGGAGGTAGTCGCGGTTGACGCCCCACGGCAGATCCTCGAACCGCTCGCCGAGCCGGACGTCGTCCAGCGGCAGGCTGCCCATCGGCACGAACGGCAGCCCCAGCCGCGCCAGGTGGCGCCCCAGCCCCAGGTTGAGGAACGGGTCCAGCAGGTTGTACGGCTTGCCCATCACCACCAGGATCGGCGCCTCGCCGGCGGCCAGCGTCTCGCGGCCGATCTCGCGGACCCGGTCGTGGAACCGGCGCACGTCGCGCAGCCCCTCACGGACGGCGACGTCGAGCATCCGCGGCGAGATGCCCAGCGCGGCGGCGGTGTCCTCGCGGTCGACCAGCGCCTGGTCGGCGGGCTCGGCCAGCGACAGCTGCGGCGCGATCAGCGCCACGTCGACGCTGGTGCGGACCATGTAGGGCAGGTACTGGGTGTAGGGGCAGGTGTACGAGCGGTCGTTCGGCTCCGGCCGCAGCGGGGTGGCGATCACCGACGGCAGCAGCACGCGGCGCACCCCGCGCCTGACCAGGTCCACCACGTGTCCGTAGGCCATCTTGACCGGCAGGCAGGTCTCGGCGGTGGTGCGCTTGAGCCCCTCGGCGAGCAGCGCGGTGGACGACGGCGACGACAGCACCGGGCGCTTGCCCGCGGCGCGGACCATCGCGGTCCACAGCGGCAGCAGGGCGTACGGCATCCCGGCCCGCGGGATCCCGATGGTGCCCTCGCCGTCGCGGACCTCCCCGATCTCCTCGTCGGGGTCGAGCCCGGCGGCGACGTGCAGCGAGCGCTCCATCGCGACCAGGACGTCCCTGACGCCGGTGTCCTTGCTGCGGCCCGCGACCTTGGAGGTGTACATCTCGCAGGTGTCGCCGAAGTAGAACACGTCCGAGCCGCTGCGGAAGCGGTTGACCTGGCAGCGGTTGCTGCACTTGGGGCACTCGAAGCTGCGGTCCAGCTCCCCGGTGCAGCCGTCGAACCCCTTGAACGCGGTCTGCGCCCCGATCCGGCCGTCGGCGCGGGCGTCCTGGACCAGCAGGGTCGCGCCCACCGCGCCGGAGACGCGGTTGTAGGGGTGGACCTGCACCGGCCGCCCCAGCAGCTGGCGGAACGCCGCCACCACGGCGCGGTTGGAGGCCGTGCCGCCCTGGAAGAACACCCGCTGGCCGACGGGCCGGCCGGCGACGACGCGATCCAGGTAGTTGCGGGCCACGGACAGCGCCAGCCCGGCGGTGACCTCCTCGGTGGTCGCGCCGCCGCGCAGGGCGTGGACCAGCTCGGTGTCCATGAACACCGTGCAGCGGCTGCCCAGGTCCACCGGACGCTCGCCGCGCAGGGCGTGGTCGGCGAACTCGTCGACGATGCTGATCCCCAGCCGGTCGGCCTGCTCCTCGAGGAACGAGCCGGTGCCGGCCGCGCAGATCTTGTTCATCGTGAAGTCGACGATGTGGCCGTCGCGGACCTGGATGTACTTGCTGTCCTGCCCGCCGATCTCGAGCACGGTGTCCACGTCGGGCATGTACTGCACGGCGGCGCGCAGCTGGGCGGTGATCTCGTTGCGCACCAGGTCGGCGCCGAGGAACCAGCCGGCCAGGTGGCGGCCCGAGCCGGTGGTGCCGACGCCCACCACCTCGACCCGCTCGGCGTGGCGCCCGCGCAGCATCGCCAGCCCCTCGCGCAGCACCTCCAGCGGGCGGCCGCGGGTCCGCAGGTAGACCGCGTCGACCACGGTGCCGTCCTCGGTGACCAGCGCCAGGTTGGTGCTCACCGAGCCCACGTCGACGCCGAGCAGCACGCGCGTCCCGTCCAGGTCCTGGCCCCGGGGCTCCGGAGGCGGCGGCTCGGTCCCGGGATCGGGCAGCGCCGGGAGGCGGGGCAGCTTGCCGTGCCGGCCGGGGTGCCGGCGGATCCGGCGGGCGACCTCGGCCAGCGCCAGGGTCTCGGTCCCGCCGCCGAGCAGCGCCGCGCCCGCGGCCGCGGCGGCCTGGGGGTGATCCGGGATCCGCAGATCGTCGCCGTCCAGCTCGAGCACCTCGCGCACCGCGCGGACCAGCCCCGCGTTGAGCGCGCCGCCTCCCAGCAGCGCCACCGGGGCCTGCAGCGTGCGGCCGCGCAGGACCGTGGACTGGAAGTTGCGGATCAGGGCGAGGCACAGCCCGTAGGCGATCTCCTCGGCGGGCGTGCCCTTCTGCTGCAGGTGGATCATGTCGGACTTGGCGAACACCGCGCAGCGGCCCGCCACCGCCGCGCCGCGGGGGGCCTCGGCGGCCACCGAGGCGAGCTCCTCGATGCCCATCCGCATCCGGCTGGCCTGCTGCTCGAGGAACGCCCCGGCCCCGGCCGCGCACAGGTCGGACAGCGCGAAGTCGTCCACGTCACCGCCGCCGTCGGGGTGCAGCGAGATCCAGCGGCTCATGTGGCCCCCGATCTCGACGCCGTTGCGCGCCCCGGGGCACAGCGCCGCGGCGCCGCGGGCGGTGGCCATCACCTCGCTGTGGATCCCGGCGTCGCCCAGCACCTCGCCCAGCATCGACCGTGCGCCACCGGTGAGGCCGAGGGCCACGTCGCCGTCGCCGAGCTCGTCCAGCGCCTCGTCGAGCAGGTCGGACAGCACCGCCAGCCCCTTGCCCGCCGTGGGCCGCGAGCGGGCCCACACCACCTCGCCGTCCCGCACCGCCGCCACGTGGGCGGACACCGAACCCAGATCGATCCCCAGCGCGTCCATCGTCATCCGGACTTCCTCGTTCCCCACCTCTGTGTTCTCCGCGCCCCGGATGGGCGCCCGCTGCGCTCTCGCGCGTCCCGGACGGGCGCGCCCCTCAGCACACCCGCTTCACGGCATCCAGCACCGTGCCGTCGACCCACTTGACCACCGCCACCGTCTCGTCGGCCAGCTCCGGGGCCCGCCGCGGCCCCCCCGCCTCGGCCTCCCACGCCGCGGTGGCCTCGGCCTGGATCTCCTCGAACGCCCGGATCGGCAGATCGCTTCCCCGCACGGCGTCGATCAGGTCCTGGCGCCGCGGGTTGATCGCGATGCCGCGCTCGGTGACCACCGCGTCGATCAGCTCGCCGGGCCCGCACACCGTGGTGACCTCGTCGACCAGGATCGGCCCGCCGCGCCGGGCGGACGGCACGATCAGGATCGTGTTTCGCGCCGACAGGCAGTTCTGCCAGCCCCCCACGCCGTGGAGCAGCAGCCCGTCGCTGTGGGTCGCGACGTTGGCCCGGAACCGGCGGTCCACCTCGGTGGCGCCGAGGAACACCGCGTCGACGAGCGCCATGAAGTCGCCCTTGGCGTGGTAGTCGTAGCTGGTGAACGGGCTGGTCGCGACGTGGCGCGGGTCGTCGCGCAGCGAGCGGATCCCGGCCGGGTCGAAGCTCTGCCCGTCCAGCACGTAGTCCACCAGGCCCTCCCGCAGCATCTCCGCCACGAGGAACGTGGAACCCGCCTGTAGAAATCGGGCCTTTATCTCCATATCCTTCATGATCTGCGTGAGGTTTCGGGTGATCGCCAGCGCGATGCCGCTGGCCCCCGACTGGAAGCTCCACCCCTCGCGGATGATCCCCGCGGTGCGGGCGAACTCGGCGGCCAGCTCGGCGATGTGCAGGCGGGTGGGGTTCTCGGTGATCCGCGTGGTCCCGAACACGATCTGATCGGGGTCGCCGACCCGGTCGAGCTCCACCACGTAGTCCACGTTCTTGCCCTCGATCTCCCACGGCACGCAGGGGAACGGGACCAGGTGGTCGGTGACCACGCAGACCCGGTCGGCGTACAGCGAGTCGGCCCGCGAGTAGCCCAGCGGCCCGCACGGCCGGGGGCCGCCGACCCCGTTGGCGTCGCCGAAGCAGTCCGCCGCGGGCGCCGCGACGAACGCCAGGTCGAGGTGCACCTCGCCGTCCTTGATCGCCTGGGAGCGCCCCCCGTGGCTGCGCAGCACCCCGGTGCCGCGCATCCCGTGGCGCGAGACGTGCTCGCCCACCGGGCCGTTCATCCCCGCCTCGATGTGGTGCACCACGCCGCTGCGCAGGTGCTCGATCACCGGCGCGTGGCAGGGGAACACCGACGACGGCATCCACACCAGGTCGCGCAGCCCGAGCTCGGCCGCGGCGGCGAAGACCTGGTTGGCCAGCAGGTCGCCGTTGCGGAAGTGGTGGTGGGTCGAGATCCAGGCGCCGTCCCGGATGCCCGCACGCTCGAAGGCCTCGCGCAGGCCCGCCACGCGCTTGTCCCCACCCGCGGGGTAGTCGGCGGCCGTGCGGATCGGCGGCGCCGCCTGGTGCCCCCCGGGGCGGTACGCGCCGACCCCCTGGAACGGGACCTGGGGGCGTCCGTTGACCACCGTCGGGACCCGCCGCCCCACCGCGTTGCGCACCTCGTCCGCCGCCATCGCCGACCTCCTGACCGAGGGGGGACTATACACGCTCGCAGGCGCGGCCGAGCGCGGGGGTGGACGAGGGCCCCGTCGGTCCCTATGATGCCCCGACCTTCCGGGGAGGATGGAGGCGCGAGATGAGTGCCAACCCCGCGCGCAAGAGGCGCCGCTTCCGGGTCCACTTCTACGACGCGTACTGCAAGGGCTGCGGCATCTGCACGGACCTGTGTCCGGAGGGCGGCCTGCGGATGAGCGACCGGCTCGGCCCGCTGGGCTACTTCGTCGCCGAGGTCGCCGACGCCGAGCTGTGCAACGGCTGCCGGTTCTGCGAGATCGCGTGCCCGGACTTCGCGATCACCGTGCTGGAGGTGACGGACGAATGAGCACCTCCCACACGGCAGCGGAGTGGACCGCGGCGCGGCGCAAGGTGCTGGCCGAGTACGAGGGCCGGGACCAGTTCGTGCAGGGCGACGTGGCGGTGGCGATCGGCGCGATCTACGCCGGCTGCGACTTCTTCGGGGCCTACCCGATCACCCCCGCGTCGGAGATCGCCGAGACGATGGCCGGCCTGCTGCCCCGGGTGGGCGGCAAGTTCGTCCAGTTCGAGGACGAGCTGGCCAGCATCTCCGCGATCATCGGCGCCGCCTGGACCGGGGCGCGGACGATGACCGCGACCAGCGGCCCGGGGTTCTCGCTGATGCAGGAGAACATCGGCTTCGCGGTGATGACCGAGACGCCCTGCGTGGTGGTCGACGTGCAGCGCTCTGGGCCGTCCACCGGCCAGGCGACGCTGCCCGCCCAGGCCGACTTCTACCAGGCGCGGTGGGGCACCCACGGCGACCACGAGGCGATCGCGCTGTCACCGTGGTCGGCGCAGGAGAGCATGGAGCTGACGATCGAGGCGTTCAACCTCGCCGAGCGGTTCCGCCAGCCGGTGATGGTGCTGACCGACGGGGAGACCGGCCACTCGCGGGAGCGGGTGCGGTTCCCCAGGGTCGAGGACGTCTCCGTCGAGTGGCGCGAGTACGCCGCGGTGGGCCAGGACCTCTGGGGCGGCGCCCCGGTCCCGCCGATGGGCCGCTTCGGCGACGGGGGCCGGATCCACGTCACCGGCTCGACGCACAAGCCCGACGGCGTGCGCCAGGCCACCGTGCCGGCGATCCACGACGCGCTGATCCGGCGGGTGGTGGGCAAGGTCGCCGACGCCCGCGAGGAGTTGACCCGCCTCGACACGCTGTTCGACGGCGGCGAGGAGGTGGTCGTGGTGGCCCACGGGATCAGCGCCCGCCCGGCCTACGGGGCGGTCCAGGCGCTGCGCGACGAGGGCCACCGGGTCGGCCTGATCCGGATCATCGGGCTGTGGCCGTTCCCCGGACCGCGGATCGCCGAGCTGTGCGCCGGCGCCCGGGCGGTGGTGGTCCCCGAGATGAACCTCGGCCAGGTCAACCGCGAGCTCGAGCGCTACCTGGACTGCCCGGTGCTCCACCTGGGCAAGATCGGCGGCACCGTGTTCCACCAGAGCGAGATCGCCGCCGCTGCGGTCGAGGCAGCCGGGAGGACCCGATGAGCGAGCCCACCCCCGAGGTCGTGCGGCAGCCGCTGCTGAAGTACCTGCGCCAGGAGATCCTGCCCACCACGTTCTGCGCCGGCTGCGGCGGCGGCACCGTGCTCAACTGCTTCACCCACGCGGTGGACCAGCTGGGGATCGACGTGGACGACATGGTGGCGGTGACCGGGATCGGCTGCAGCTCCTGGATCCTCAGCCCGTACTTCCGGGCCGACACGCTGCACACGACCCACGGCCGCGCGGTCGCGTTCGCCACCGGGGTCAAGGTCGCGCGCCCCGACGCCCACGTGGTGGTGGTCGCCGGCGACGGCGACCTGGCCGGGATCGGCGGCAACCACCTGTTCCACGCCGCGCGGCGCAACATCGGCCTGACCGTGATCCTGGTCAACAACTTCATCTACGGGATGACCGGCGGCCAGGTGGCCCCGACCACGCCGTGGCAGATGCGCACCTCGACCACGCCGTACGGCAACCCCGAGCCGCCGATGCGGATCACGGAGATGATCGCCGCGGCCGGCGGGGACTTCGTCGCGCGCTGGACGACGTACCACGTCCAACAGCTCATCCGTTCCTTCAAGAAAGCGCTGCAAACCCCTGGATTCTCCTTCGTCGAGGTCGTCAGCCAGTGCCCGACCTCGTACGGCAAGTTCAGCCACCAGCGGGACGCCTCGATCGCGCTGAAGCTGTACAAGGAGAACTCGGTGCGGTTCAAGACGGCCCAGGGGATGTCCGAGGAGGAGCTGGAGGGCAAGTGGGTGATCGGCACGCACCGCGAGCGCAGCACCCCGGAGTTCGCCGCCAAGCTCGAGCAGCTGGCCCAGGCGAAGATGGCGGAGGAGCCGTGAGGGGCGCGCCGTTCCGGGACGCGCGAGGGCGCACAGGGCGCCCGTCCGGGACGCGGAGAGCACGGAGGTAGGACGATGAAGGTGCGGATGGCCGGGTTCGGGGGGCAGGGGCAGGTCACGGCGGGGATCCTGCTGGGCCACGGCGTGGTGCTCGCGGGCCGCCACGTGCTGCAGACCCAGTCGTACGGGTCCGCCACCCGCGGCGGGCTGACCACCTGCGACGTGTGCACCGGCGACGGCGAGATCCACGAGGTCCACCCCGAGACGTTCGACGTGCTGGTCGCGTTCAGCCAGGAGGCGTGCGACACCTTCCTGCCGCTGCTCGAGGACGACGGCGTGCTGGTCTACGAGGAGGACCTGGTCACGCCGCCGGCGGACCTGACCCAGCGCGCCACCGCGATCCCCTCGACGCGGCTGGCCAAGGACGAGCTCGGCAAGGTGATCTGCGCCAACGTGGTGATGCTCGGGTTCCTCGTCGGCGCGGTCCCCGAGATCGTCGACGCGGCCCGGGTCGAGGCCGCGATCGAGCAGCAGCTGGCGCCCAAGATCGTGCCGCTCAACCTGGACGCCTTCCGGCTCGGGCGCGACCGCGCCCTGGGCGCCTGATCGACTCCTCCCGGGTCTCGTCGCCCGGCGCGCCCCTTCCTCCCGAGCACGATCGGCAGTAGATTGTCGGTCCCGGATCACACCGCACGCGAAAGGACCGCCGCGATGGACCGCATGGCATCGATCGAGCTGGCGCTGAAGAACGAGAAGACCGAGATGGAGTACTACCTCCACGAGGCCGAGCGCTCCCGGAACCCGCTGGCCAAGGCGATGTTCCAGACGCTGGCCGACGACGAGAGGGAGCACATGACCCGGATCCAGGGCCTGCACCAGCGCCTGATCGACCAGGGGAAGTGGCCCGACGACGTGACCATCGAGGTCGCCGGGACCAACGTCAAGAGCGTGCTGAACAACCTCGTCGGCGACGTCGCCAGCGCCGCGGACCACGACGACGACGACCTCGCCGCGCTGAAGAAGGCCCAGGAGTTCGAGGCCGCCGGCGCCAAGTTCTACGCCGACCTGGCCCAGGTCTGCGACAACCCCCGGGAGAAGACGTTCTTCTCGTTCCTCGCCACCATCGAGCGGGAGCACCACCTGGCGATCACCAGCTCGCTGGGCTACCTCGCCGATCCCGAGGACTGGATGATGCGCACCGAGAAGGCCGGCCTCGACGGGGCCTGATCCGCTCCCGTCCGCGAGGGGACCGCGATGCGACGCGCCGTCGTGATCGGCGCCGGGCTCGGCGGGCTGGCCTGCGCCGCGCGGCTGGTCACCGCGGGGGTCGACGTGACCCTCCTGGAGGCCGGCCGACGGGCGGGCGGCAAGTGCGGCGGGATGCGCCGCGAGGGCTTCACCGTCGACTTCGCGCCGCACCTGTTCTCGCTGGCCGGCGAGGGCGAGGTGGCGCGGACCTGCCAGCTGGTCGGCGAGCCGGTGGAGTTCGTCGTCCGCGAGCCGCTGGTGAACATCCGCCTGGGCCACCGCTCGGTCCCGTTCCCCGCCCGGCCGCTGGCGCCTCGGCTGCAGACGATCAAGGCCGCGGCGCGGGTGGTGGGCTCGGTGGGGGTCCACCCGGCCCACGTCGCGGGCATCGCGCGCCACTTCCTGGCGCTGTGCCGCGGGGCGCCGGACCTCGCGGAGGGGCCCGACGTCTCGGTGCGCGACTGGGTCTCGCGCTACACCGACGACCCCGGCTACCACACGCTGATGAACCTGTTCGCGCTGCTGACCTTCGTGGTGCCGTACGACGAGGGCAGCGCCCGCGAGCAGGGCCGGTGCTTCCTGCGGATGACCCGCGGTCCCGGGGTGGGCTACCCCAGGGGCGGGTGCCTGGGCCTGACCAGCGCCCAGCTGCGGGGCCTGCGCCGCTGCGGGGCCGACGTGCGGCTGCGCCACCGCGCGGAGCGCATCGAGTGCGACGGCGGCCGGGTCCGCGCCGTGTGGGCCCGCGGCGAGCGCTTCGAGGCCGACGCGGTGTTCAGCAACGCCGGCGTGCGCCGCACCGCCGAGCTCGCCGGCGAGGACGCCGTCGGCGGCGAGTACCTGCGGCACGCCCGGGGGCTGACCGACTCGCTGGCCGGGATCATGATCCGCTACACCCTCGAGGAGGCGGTGATCCCCGACCGCGTGCTGTGGAGCATGCCGGACCTGCCCGCCGCCGAGACCTGCGAGCGGATCCGCGCCGGCGACCTGCTGGGGCTCGGCTCGGGCTACTACGTGACGGTGCCCAGCAACTTCGATCCCGACCTGGCCCCGCCGGGCAAGCAGTCGGTGACCGCCGGGACGCTGTACCCCGCGCCCGTCCGCGATCTGGAGGGCGGCGAGCTGATGCTGGTCGGGATGGAGCGGCGCCTGGAGCGGTTGTACCCCGGCTTCGCCGCCGCGGTCCGGACCCGCGAGGTCGCCGGGGTCGACGTGGTCGCCGCGGCCAGCGGCCGCCTCGACGCCGGAGAGGCCGTGGGCGTGGCCCAGACCCCGACCCAGAGCGGCGACCGCCGCCCGTCGCGGCGCACGCCGGTGGCCGGGCTGTGGGTCGTGGGGGCCGACACCGGCTCGGGCGCGATCGGCACCGAGCTGGCCGCCGGCAGCGGGCTGGCCGCCGCCGAGGAGGCCCTCGCCGAGGCCGGCCTGGGCTGAGCGATGGTGGACGACGCCCCCCGCGAGCGCCTGACGTTCTGGTGGGAGGCGACCGCCGCCGCGTGGGCGCTGGCGCGGGCGCTGCGCGAGGGGCCCTCGCTGGCCGGCCAGCGCGCCGTCGAGCTGGGCTGCGGGCCGGGGCTGGTGGGCACCGCCGCGGCGCTGGCCGGGGCCCACGTCACGTTCACCGACGGCGAGCCCGAGGCGCTGCGGCTGGCCGCCGCGCGGGCGGCCCGGGCGGGGGTCCCCGCCGGGCGCACCGCGACCCTCGTGCTGGACTGGGAGCGGCCCGCGGCGTGCGGCCCGTTCGACCTCGTGCTCGGCGCCGAGATCGCCTACGACTACTGGGTCCACGGCGATCTGGTGCGGCTGATCGACGCGCTGCTGGCTCCGGACGGGACGGCCTGGCTGGCCGACCGGCGGCGGCTGGCGATCGACCGCTTCCTGGGACGCCTGCGCGACGCCGGGTTCGCCCTCGAGGCCACCGCGGTGGACGTCGACGAGCCCGGCTTCCCCGCCCAGCGCGTGCACCTGTTCCGGATCACGCGGGCGTAGGGTTGCCCACGATCGGAGCGCTCTTACGTTGTGTAGGCAGGACGGATCATCCGCCGGGGGTCCGTGGGGACCGCCGGCCGTGAATACTCCGAGGGCGCTGCACGTTCCAGGGGTGGAGCCCGGGGTGGAAGGACGAGATCGATGACGGCAGGACGGACGTGGACGCTCAAGACGCTGGTGCTGACCACCACGCTGGTGATGCTGGGCGGCGTGGCCCTGGTGTGCAGCGCGGGGGACCACACCACCGGGGCCGCCGGCGGCAGCGCCGGGGCGGGCTCGGGGACCGCGACGCTGGCCGCGCCGGCCAGCGCGCTGGCGCTGGAGGACGCGATCGTCGCGGCCGCCGACGGGATGCTCGAGTCGGTGGTCTCGATCGAGGTCGAGGTCCCGTTCGAGGGGATGGGGATGTTCGGGATGCCGTTCCCCGAGTGGGACCCGTTCTTCTTCGGCCCGCAGCCCCGCCCGGAGAGCGAGGGCGAGGAGGACGACGAGCCTCCGACGACCTCCGCCGGCGGCTCCGGCACGATCTACTCCAAGGACGGCTACATCGTGACCAACAACCACGTGGTCGAGGACGCCAAGGAGATCCGCGTGACGCTGCACGACGGCCGCACGTTCCCCGCCGAGATCGTGGGCACCGACCCCGAGAGCGACCTCGCGGTGATCAAGATCGACGCCAAGGGCCTGCAGCCTGTGCGCTTCGCCGACATGGACGAGGTCCGCCCGGGCCAGTTCGCGATCGCCGTCGGGATGCCGTTCATGCTCGACTACTCGGTGACCGTCGGCCACGTCAGCGCCCTGGGCCGCGGCGGGATCCAGCCGGACAACGCCCCCGGGATGGGCTCCCGGGATCGCCCGTTCCTGGCGATGCAGAACTTCATCCAGACCGACGCCTCGATCAACCCGGGCAACTCGGGCGGCCCGCTGGTCACGCTGACCGGCGACGTGATGGGGATCAACAGCATCGTGCAGGGCGGCATCGGCGGCGGCTTCGGGTTCGCGATCCCGGCCGACCTGGTGCAGCGCGTGGCGACCCAGCTGATCGACAGCGGCAAGGTCTCGCGCGCCTGGATCGGGCTGACGATGTCCAACCTGACATACGAGAAGGCCGAGGCGCTGGAGATCGAGCGCAGCCGCGGCGCGCTGGTCGAGGAGGTCCAGCCCGGCGGACCGGCGGAGAAGGCCGAGATCCAGCGCGGCGACGTGATCGTCGCGGTGGACGGCCACGACGTGTTGACCAGCGGCGACGTGGTGTACCGCGTGGGCAACCACATGGCCGGCGAGAAGGTCGAGCTGACCTACCTGCGGGACGGCGAGGAGAGGACCGTCGAGTTCAAGACCGGCGACCGCGAGAAGGGCCTGGCCCAGGCGATGGCCCGCCTCGAGGAGCAGGCCGGCGGGGCGCTCAGCGAGCCCGAGACGGCCTACGGGATGGAGCTCGAGGCGATCGGCCAGGAGTGGAACGAGAAGCTCGACCGCCCGGCCAAGGCCGGCGGCGTGGTGGTGCTCTCGGTGGTCCCGGGCGGCCCCGCCGACCGCGCCGGGATCGACCCCGGCGACGTGATCGTCGACGTGGACGGCAAGGAGGTCTCGACCCCCGGCCAGGTGTTCGAGGTGATCGAGGGCACGTCCAAGAACTACGTGCCGCTGTCGGTGGAGCGCGACGGGCGCCAGCGGTTCGTGGCGCTGAAGAAGGGCGAGTAGCCCCTACCCGTCCTCCCCCTCCCCCGTTCCCGCTGCCGCCTCCTCGGGCAGCGGCTCGATCGAGACCACCCGGACCGAGCCGCGGTCGAACAGGAACGCCTCGTGGTAGTCCGCCGTCTCCAGGGCGCGGACCAGGTTCTCGGCGGTGACCGGCTGCGGGATCCGGCGCGACCGGCGGCTGCTGCCGACGACGCGGACGAGTTCGTCCGGGACCTCCAGCACGATGCGCTTCATCGCGACCCTCCTGTTCGGCGGCGGCGCGGCAGGGCGCTCGGGGCCAGTACCGCGGCGGCCCCGGGGGTGGCCTCGCCATAGGAGTCGAAGACGAACCCGATGTCGCGGGCGAACCACTCGTCGCCGCACGGGCCGAGCTGGCCGGAGGGCAGCAGGTCGTTCGGATCGCAGGTCGGCCCGCCCGGCTCGGCGCCGTCGATCCAGCTGTCGCCGAAGGCGTCGGAGAGACCGACGGCGGCGCGGGCCGGACCGGCCCCGCCGGCCAGCCCCAGGGCCAGGACGGCGCCCGGCGGGCGCCACGCGCGTGGCAGCGACAAGGTCCACCTCCCCGGATCCCCGGATCATACCACCGGGGTGGGGTCCGGACCGACGGGGGGCTAGTCCCCTGTCTCAGTAGTCCGTTGCTCGGCGAGCAATCGCGGCGGCTGGCAGGTCGCGAGGAGGGAGCATACTCTGACGCGTGGTTGTCCGGTTGCCTCAGCAACGACACGACCCCATGCGACGTTATCCACC
>CAZOYV010000029.1:0-44165 GCA_964584075.1 uncultured Rickettsiales bacterium
GAGCGGGGAGTACCCCTTGCACTCGCCAGCTGGACACAGGTTTCTCACGACCCCACCTGCCGCTGGGCGAGCAGCCGATCGAGCAGGCGGTTGCCCTGCAGCGTCAGCGCCGCGCGTGCCCGGGCCTCGGCGTCCTCGTCGGTCGCCTCCGCGCCCCGCAGCGCGTCGAACGGACGGGCGTGATCGACCTCGTCCAGCGCCCGCCGCGTGCGCGTCAGCAGCTCGGCCAGCTCGGCCGGCGGCTCCGGCCGCTCCAGCGCCAGCAGCAGGGCGGCGAGGTGGCCCACCGGGTCGCGGCCGCGGGCCAGGTCCTGCAGGTCCACCGCTGGTCGGGTGTGATCGCGGACGGCCTCGACGCTGGCCTGGACGTCGCCGTCTCCGGGGGTCAGCGCCGAGAGCTCGGCCAGCCAGTCGCCCAGCGCGCCGTGGACGGCGGTGCGCCCGGTGAGCTGCAGCCGCAGGGCGACGTGCTCCAGCAGCCCGGCGTCGGTGGCGGCCAGGCGCAGGCGCTCCCGCACGGCGTCCAGCACCAGGCGGTCGACGTCGGCGCGATCCGCCGCCGCGGCGAGATCGATCTCCACCGGCTCGTAGCGCACGCGGGCCACCGGCAGCAGCCGCGCGGTGCAGCGGTCGGGGGCGTCGACCTCCACCAGCCACGCGCCGTGCTCGCCGGGCTCCCCCGGGTCCAGCGGCTGGGGCGAGCCCGGGTTGAGCACCGCCGCGCCGCCGTCCCCGCCGGCCCACCACGGCCGGTGGACGTGCCCCACGATCCAGGCCACCAGGGGCCGCCGCTGCAGGTCGGCGAGGCGGGTCGGGGCGTACAGGCTCCCGGCCTGGTCGACGTCGCTGTGCAGCAGCCCGACGACCGGAACGGAGCCCCCGGGACGGGGCCGATGGTCGCGCAGCGGGTCGCCGCGGACGTGCTCGCGTGGGAACGACCATCCGTCGACGTGGAGCCACGGCGCGCCGTCCCGCTCCAGCGTGACCCGCTCCCAGCGCCCTCCGGCGCCGACGAGGTGGAACCGCGGCTCGGCCGCCAGCCCGGCCGCCAGCCGCGGCAGCACGTCGTGGTCGTGGTTGCCCGCCACCGCCAGCACCTCGATGCCCTGCGCGGCCAGGGTCCGGACCCCCTGCTCCAGCGGGCCGAACGCCTCGAAGAACCGGTTGTCGTGGTCCACCACGTCGCCGCTGAGCAGCACCGCGTCGGCCTGCCGCTCGCAGGCCGCCTCGACCACCGCGAGCCACGCGGCGGCCGCAGAGGCGCGGCGCCCCACGTCGGCAGGCAGCCGGGTCGGCCGGCGGCCGATGTGGACATCCCCGGTGCAGATCAGCTTCATCACCCTCCCCGGTCCGGCGCGTCGATCCTACCAACATCGGCGGGACAGCGGCTGTCCGCCGTGCCCGGAGGTAGGTCGGCCGCTCCTGGAACCATTCCGGGAGCGGCCGACCAGCGGAGGAGGGGGGTTGAGAACACCCGGTCGGGAACCTCCCCGGCCGGGTCAGGGAACACTCTCGGCCGTCACGTTGGGGTCGAGCCCCGATCCCGTGACGTGCACGTAGTCGTGGGCCGCGGCGTCGTTCAGCGCCTCGGCCCGGAAGAACAGCGCGGCCCAGCGCCCGACCGTCTCCACCGACGTGGCCTGGTCCAGCGTCGGCGCGGTACCGTCCGCCTGGGCGCCGGGCGGGTTGTCGACGTCGCACTGCCCGTAGTGGTTGGCGCCCTGGACCGCCGCGTACAGCTTGGGCGCGTCGGCGATCGCGTCGTAGGTGTCGTGGCCCAGGTTCGGTGGTGCCATCGAGTCGGCGGTGCCCTGGATCAGCGCCATCGGCGTGCCGCCGTTGTTCACCGGCATCACGATGTTGATGATCGGGATCGCGTTGTTGGTGCCCCAGAACGCCCCGGCCTTGAGCTCGGCGGGCTTGGTGAACCCGCCGCTGCAGTACGGCGGCTGGCAGTTGCCGGCAACGATGTTGAGCCCGCACACCCCGCCGTAGGAGTGCCCCGCGACCAGCAGCGTGCCCAGGTCCAGGTTGTCGTGCAGCGGGCTGGACGGATCCCCGTCCTCGTCGGCCAGGAAGTCCATCACCTCGTCGAGCTCGGAGAACTCGGCGTACAGGCCGCTGCCCAGCATCGTCGACGACCAGTGGTTGGGGACCACCACGGCGAACCCGTAGCGGGCCACCACCTCGGCGAAGCCCGAGTAGTACTGCTTGTCCACGTTGGCGCCCTGGAACATCAGCACCACCGGGAACGCGTAGCCGCCGTTCGCCAGGTCGGCCGGATCCGGGTGGTACACGTCGGCCTCGTCGCCCGAGCCGTCGAGGATCGTGGTGAAGGAGTCCACCTGGGCGAACAGGGGAGGGGGCTCGCCCCCGCTGTCGTCGTCGCCGCTGTCGTCGTCGCCCGTGTCGTCGTCGCCGCTGTCGTCGTCGCCGCTGTCGTCGTCGCCCGCGTCGTCGTCGCCCGCGTCGTCGTCGCCCGCGTCGTCGTCGGCCGCGTCGTCGTCGGCCGCGTCGTCGTCGGCCGCGTCGTCGTCGGCGGGCGGGTCGCCGCCCTCGTCCGTCGGACAGCCGAGGATGAAGGCGGCGAGCCCCATGGCGAGGATCATTGCGAGTGTGCGGTGGTGGGGCAAGGGAACCTCCCCCGTCGGCCCTATCGACCGACCGGTTGATTGGAGGCTTATCGAATCCGGGGAAGCCCTGTCAAGGGAAAATCGACCGAACGCTCGATTAGTCGTCGAGGGGGCCGGGATCGGGCAGGTCGAGGCCCTCGACGAAGGTGTCGATCCGGGCGGCGTCCTCGTCGGAGAGCTCGAAGAACTGCACGTGCATCCCGGGGCGCTGTCCCTCGGAGGCGTCGCGGACCTCGCCTCCACAGCGGATCGGGCGCGCGTCCCCCGGCAGCGTGAACTCCAGCATCGCCACCGAGCCCACCGGCAGCGGGAGCGGGCTCTCGAGCTTGATCCCCCCGCGCGAGAGGTTCCCCGCCTGGTAGTAGGTCACCGAGTCCCCCGCCGACTGCTCGACCCAGAAGTGGGCCTCGACGCGGTCCGACTGGCGGCGCGCCCGGTTGCGCCGCTCGTTGCCTCGTGGGGCCTTGCCCCAGCCACGCCTACGATCACTCATCGACGCCTCCTGCGAGGTCCCCGATCGTACTGGATCCGTGTCCCTCGCGCGCCCTCGATTGACACACCCCCCCGCGTCGCTACCATGGTACGCATGGTGGACAAGGGGCGCCTCGTCGGCAAGAAGGTCGAGCGCTACCGGATCATGGAGCTGATCGGGAAGGGCTCCACCGGGGAGGTGTACAAGGCCCACGACGTCCGCCTGCGCCGCGACGTGGCGATCAAGGCCTACGAGCCGAGCCTGCTGCGCAAGCCCGGGATCCTCGAGCGGTTCGTCAAGGAGGCGCGGATCCAGGCCCGCCTCGAGCACGCCAACATCGTCCCGATCTACGACATCATCGACCAGCGCAGGCAGCTGTTCATCGTGCTGCGCCTGGTCACCGGCGAGAACCTGCGGCGACGCATCGAGCGCCGCCGCGGTCCGCTCGACCCGCCCGAGGCGGTCGGGTTCTACCGGCAGGTCTGCGACGCGGTCGGGTTCGCCCACAGCAAGGGCGTGATCCACCAGGACCTGAAGCCCCACAACATCCAGGTGACCCGCGCCGGCGAGGCGCTGGTGCTGGACTTCGGGGTCGCGCGGCTGGTGGGCGAGCGGCGCGAAGAGAACGAGAACCGGCTGGTCGGGACGCCGGCGTACATGCCGCCCGAGCAGGTCGAGGGCCGCTACACCGACGCCCGCGCCGACATCTACGCGCTGGGGATGAGCCTGTTCCAGATCTGCACCGCCCACCACCCGTTCGAGGACGCCACCGACGTCGAGCAGATCCTGCGCTGGCACGTGGAGCGCGAGCCCGTGCCGCCGAGCTCGTTCCGCCCCGAGCTGCCCAAGCACTTCGTCGCTGCGATCATGAAGGCGATCGAGAAGGACCCCCGCGACCGGTTCCGCTCGTGCCGCGACTTCATCCAGGCGCTGGAGCACCCCGAGGAGCAGGACGAGGCTGCCGAGGAGGAGCAGAAGGACGTGCGCTGGGACCCGCGCGTGGAGCTGTCGCTGCCCGCCCGGGTCCACGTGGTGGGCACCGCCGCGTTCTTCCCGGCGCGGACCACCGACCTCTCCGCCGGCGGGCTGGCGCTGCGGATGGCGACCCCGCCCCCGGCCGGCACCGACGTCGCCGTCGAGCTCTACCTGCCCGGCAAGGGCACGCAGCAGGTGATCCGGGCCGAGGCGATGGTGATGCGGGTGGCCACCGGCCGCGACCCCGACGCGGCGTTCGTCGGCCTGCGGTTCACCAAGCTCGCCGACCGCGACCGGGCCAAGATCAGCGCCGTGGTGCGCGAGGCCCTGGTGCTGGGCAAGGAGGCCCCGATGCTCGGCGAGGACACCGCGCCCGGGGCCCACATCCAGTAGCGGCCGCGGCTACGGCGCCGCCTCCTCCATCGCCTGCCAGTCGTGGTGGGTGACGTACAGCGGCAGGCCCGGGGCGACCCACTCGCCGTCCCCGTCGGCGTCGACGAACACCGCGTTGGTCAGCCCCCACGGGATGATCGGGAACACCTTGTGGAAGTCGGCGCCGAGGCTGATGTCGATGCCGGACAGCAGGCTGCTGGTCATGTCCTCGAAGCGGATCGCGCCCAGCGAGCCGGTGAGGATGTCCGAGAACCGGATCGGCTCCCGGGTGGCGTCCCGCGCCAGCGGCGCGGTGGAGTCGTCGCCCATCGCCACGACCGCGAACCACGAGTCCACGGGCAGGCCGTGCTCGGGCGGCAGCGACGGGACGTCGTCGGGGGTCGACAGCATCCAGTAGTCCGCGAGGTCGACGGGGACCGTGCCGTCGAAGTTGACCACCTGCTCGTTGGGGTGGAACAGGCCGTAGTTGTCGGCCGGTTCGGCGCAGGTGTGGTCGCCCTCGATGGAGCAGATCATCACGCCATTCTGGTAGATCTCGATGCGGTCGACGTCGAACCAGGTGGGGCTCTGCACCCGGATGTGGAGGTCCACCACGCCGTCGTCGTCGGCCACCGTGTCGCCGATCTCGCCGACGCCGCCGTCGCCCTCGGCCCACAGCTCGATGAACGGGCCGTAGCTGTGGCTGACGCGGCCGTCCTGGATCGCCGCCGCGATCTCCCGCTCGTCGATGAAGTCGGGCAGGTCGGTGCTGCTGCGGATGTAGTTGCGCGGCACGCCGGCCTCGTCGGTCTGCCAGTGGGAGTCCGAGTTGCCCGTCGCGGTGTAGCGGTTGCCCTGGTTGAGCCAGTTCATCCAGTCGTCGAGGGCGCCGGCGTAGCTGCCGTGCAGGCCGGTCTGGCCGGTGCGCAGCGCCTCCTGCTCGTCGACGGTGCGGGCCAGCGCGGAGTAGATCGTGCCGGTGCCGTCCTCGTTGAACGCGCGCACCTCCTCGATGGTCGGGCTGCGGATCAGCTCCTGGTGGATGCCGTTGGACATCTCGATGGCGTCGAAGTCGTACGAGAAGTGCTCGGGGACGACCACGTCGTGGAGCATCGCCAGGGCGTTGCCGTCGGCGGTCGGCTCGCCGGTCTGCAGGTCGACGGAGTACATGTAGAAGTTGCCCAGCAGCCCGTCCCGCGGGTGGTTGTTCTGCACCACCGTGTCCTCGGGGGCGTAGCGCCCCGCGGCGCGCAGCGCGTCGTAGATCTCGCCGGGGGTCAGGTGCGGCAGCGGGTCCCCGCTGAGCGACGAGTCGAACTTGGACTCCACCTGCCAGTCGGGGGCGCCGTCCTCCGGCGCGGCCGGATCGTAGGCCAGCGGGAACCCGTTGAAGTGCCCCATCTCGGCGGTGGTCAGCTCGTCGCCGACGGTGGCCTTGAGGTACTCGGTGGCGCCCATCTCCTCGATCACCGGCTGCAGGTTGGAGAGGTGGTCGTGATCCGAGGCCACGGCGTACTCCACGCCCTCGCCGAGGAACGACTCCACGCGGTCCTGGAACAGCAGCCCCGAGTCGGGGCTGTTCTGCATGTGGGTGTGCAGGTCCCCCGCGATCCACCCCGTGGTGTCCACCACCCGCTCGATGCTGCCCTTCAGCACGGTGGTCGTGCCCGGCGTGACGCCGAAGGTGTGGACGTCGAGGTCGTACTCGGGGCCGCGGGAGATCTCGACGGTGTAGGTCCCCGGGGCGACCTCCAGCTCGCCGACCCCCATCGAGCTCCACTCCAGGTAGGCCAGATCGCCGGGCAGGTAGCCCTCGCCCAGCAGCGGATCGGGCTTGCCGGCGCCGTCGTGCCCGTGGAACGTCAGCTTGCACGGGATGTTCACGTCGCGGGCATCCCGCACGTCGAACGCCACCACGCCGGTCTCGGGCAGCACCAGGGTGACCCGGTGGGCGCCGCCGTCCTCCACGGTCAGGCGCACCATCTCGCTGTGCACGTTGCCGGGGCCGGTGGCGATCAGCAGGTAGTCCCCGGGCTGCAGCACGCCGCCGAACGATCCGTCGGCGACCCGGTCGCGGTACAGGTCGGTCTCGAACTGCAGCACCGGCCCCGCGAGCTGGTCCCTGCCGGGCAGCTCGCCGGCGCCGGGGTCCGGATCGCGGAACGCCAGCACGGCGGCGCCGGAGACCCCCTCGCCGGTACGGCCGTCGAGCACGAACCCCTCGATCGCGCCGACGGGCTCGTCGCGGACCTCGGTCCACAGCACCTCCACCGCCGACGCGACGTCCCCCTCGCCGACGGTCAGGAACCGCCGGAACCGCGCGCCCTGGCCCGGGACGAGGACCTGCTGCAGCGCCGAGTCGTGGGTGAACGCGACCGAGAACGACTCCAGCAGGATCGGCACCGACGTCAGGCCATCGCGGGTGCCGTAGGCGTACGAGACCCCGTCGCCGGCCCCGGCGTAGAAGTCCACCAGCATCGGGTCGGAGAACGTGCTGCCGCCCGCGCGGCCGACGTCGAGGATCGTGCCGACGTAGTCGAAGCCGATCGCGGGGCCGAGGCCGCCGTTCCAGTCCGCCCGGATCGGGTGCTGGTCGTCGGGCATGAAGAACGAGACCTTGCCCCCCATGAAGAAGAAGTCGCCGAACACCGTGCCGGAGTCGCCCGCGTCCCCGAGCACGCGGAAGTAGGCGCCGCCGCCGGTGAGCACCAGGTCCTCCTCGAGGGTCAGCTCGTGGCCGTCGACGGACGCGATCGCGACCTCGCCGAGGGTGCCGTCCCCCAGGTCCGCCTTGAGCTCGTGCCCGGGCTCCACCCCCGCGGCCTCGAAGTCGGTGGACGGCGACGACACCACCCGCGGGTCGACCCCGACGTTCTCGAGGTCCTCCGCCTCGGCGACGATCGGGGGCAGCACGCCGTTGACCAGCTGCTGCAGCGCGTTGACCGGCTCCGTGGTGTCCTCCAGGTCGATCCAGGTCGTCTCGGTGGGGAAGCCCTGCTCCTCGGCGATCTCCTCGGGGACGAACACCTCGGTGACGATCTCCACGTAGCGGGCGCCGGGGTGGAGGACGTAGTCGGTCCGGATCCGGAAGTACTTCTCGTCGCCGTTGAGCATGTCGGCGAGCAGCTTGAGGATGTGGATGTACTTGTCGCGCTCGCCCTCGACCCGCAGGATCGCCGGCCCGCCGTCGGCGCCGTCGGCGACGACCTCGATCGCCGTGTACTCGGCGTCGGGCTTGGGGTTGGGGTAGACGAAGTTGACCAGCGGGAACAGCTCGCCGAAGCGGTCGTTGCCCTCTCCGCCGAACTCCTCGGGGCCGCGCACCAGGTCGAGGTCCAGCAGCGAGCCGCCGCGGATCCCGAAGCCCGGCGAGTTGCCCGTGCCGCGGACGATCAGCTCGATCTGATCGTTGTACATCAGCCAGTCGCCCACCTCGCCGAGCGCACCCGGACCGCCGATCAGCTGGTCCTCGCTGGTGATCTGCAGCGCGTGGGAGCGGGCCTCCTCCTTGGGGCAGCCCGGCTGCACGAGCAGCAGCAGGCCCGCGGCGAGCAGCGCCTGGAGGGTGCGGGATCGCCTCGTCGTCATCGTCGCCCCCTCACAGCACCAGCGTGCCCTGGGCCAGGATCGTGTCGTTCTCGATCCCGGGCAGCTCCCCGGGCTCGTAGCGGTGGATGTAGTTCACCTGGACCTTCATGCGGCCCTCCAGGAAGAACAGGTTGGCTCCGCCCTGGAGGTAGCGCACGTTGCTGTAGTCGTCGTCGTCCTGCAGATCGTCGTCGTAGAAGTCGTGGCGGAACGCGACCTCGAGCAGGTCCGGGACGATCATGAACCCGAGCTGCATCAGGTAGCCGTGGCGGCGGAACTGCTCGGGGAACGGGGCGTCCTCGACACCCTGGTAGCTCGGGACCCGCCGGGCGGCGAGGAACTCGCCGCGGAGGGCGAAGCGCCACGCCTTGATCGTCACGTCGCCGCCGACGTACTGGTCCCGCGACTCGCGCTCGAAGTTGAACCCGCCGCCGCCGGCGATGCGCACGCCGAAGCCGCGGAACCCGAGGCACGACTCGGTCTCGCCGAGGTCGTCGCCGAGCGAGACGGCGAGGCGCCCGACCCACAGCAGCCCGAGGTTGTCGTCGGGGTCCATCACCGTGCCGTCCCCGCTGTAGGCGCCGACGTACCACGACAGCCCCTGGGGCGCGAAGATCGCCTTGCCGCCGCCGATCGAGCCGTGCAGCCGCAGGCCCACGTCGTAGTCCGGGCCGAGCCGCTCGGCCACCACCGCGCGCTCGACCAGCGCCAGCCCCGCGGAGCTCTGGGTGTTCTGGCCCCCGAACGGGACCTCCATCGCCCCGGCGCGGACCTGGAAGAACGGGGTCGAGACCCACTCCATGTAGGCGTCGAGCACCGAGAACCCGAGGGTCTCGGGGCGGACCGTCTTGTCCACCAGGTCGTAGCGCGCGTCGTAGGCCATCCGCAGCTTCCAGGCGAACGGCTGGCCGAGCTTGCCGCCGACGCCGAACCGGGCGCGCCGGACCTCGAAGCCCTCGCGGTCGTCGGGATCGCCGGAGACGATCGGGTTCAGGTCGGTGTCGTCCCCCATGTCGAAGAACACCACCCGCGGCTGCAGCTGGCCGTAGACGCGCAGGGTGTAGTCGCCGTCGGGCGAGGACACCACCTGCAGGCCGTCGCCGGGCTGGTCGCCGAAGATCTCGGGCAGCTCGGGCTGGGCCGCGGCGGGGGCCGCGAGGAGGCTGGCGAGGGCCAGCGCGGTCAGCAGCGGGCGGAACGTGCGCGACACGGAACACCTCCGGGGGATCGTCGGGAACGGTGGTCTCGGGTGCGCGAAGTCTAATGATGTACGCGCGTCTAGGCAATCATCGCGTGATCGCCCCTGCGATGGGCTGTAGCAAGTAACAGGATCGACGCCGCGACACGCGAGGAGGGCCACCGCCGTTACGTTGTCGTTACCCCGGTGACGGAACAGCGCCTGCATCGTTGGTGTTACCGTGTCGACCCGAGGGGGGGCGCCCCCCACTGGAGGGACCATGACCATCGCCACGCGGACCGCCGTCTCGCTGTGCCTCGCCCTGCTGCTCGCGCTGCCCGGCGCCGCCCTCGCCGGGGGCGGCGACCACGACTTCGCGGCCGAGGCCAAGCGCAAGATGAACCTGTCCTTCGACCTCGACGAGGTCGAGGGCATGCTGGCCAACCCCGCTCCGGCGATGCAGCAGCAGCTGGGGGCGCTGGGGTACGCCGACTCGTACGGGTACGGCTACGGGTACGGCTACCAGATGGGCAGCTACGCCGGCCAGACGCTGCCGCTGGAGCCCAACTCCGACACCGAGTCGGTGACCGTCTACCGCGATCGCGCGCTGGTCACCCGGGTGCTGGAGGCCGAGCTGCGGGCCGGCACCAACAGCGTCACCTTCGAGGGGCTGCCGCTGGGGCTGGCGTCCGACAGCCTCCACGCCTTCGTCCGCGACGAACAGGCGCGGATCGTCGGCGCCGAGCTGGTCTCGGGGCACGGCGACGTCGAGGAGACCGAGCGCATCGCCGAGATCCGCGAGCAGATGCTGGAGATCACCGAGGAGCTGGGCCAGGTCCGGGACCGCATCGAGTCGCTGCTGGCGCAGCGCGCCTACCTGCGCGAGACCCTGCTCACCGGTGGCGAGGAGGGCAGCCCCCAGCCGTCGCTGGACCAGATCCGCGGGACGCTGTCGTTCCTCGGCGACGCCGAGCGCGACATCGCCGCCGAGCTGCGCAAGGAGCAGGAGCGGGCCAAGGAGCTCGACGAGGAGCTGCAGCCGCTGCTGATCAAGCTGGAGAACCCGCTGGCCACCGGGATGACGGTCCGCGTCGACGTGGACGCCGCGCGGGGCGGCGAGGCCACCGTGGGGCTGCGCTACCAGGTCTACGGCGCCCGCTGGCGGCCGGCCTACAACGCGCGGCTCGAGGAGCAGACGGGGCACGTCACCCTGGAGTACTTCGGGCTGGTCTCGCAGGAGACCGGCGAGGACTGGCAGGGCGTGGAGCTGCTGCTCTCCACCGCCAACCCGTCGGTGTCGGGGGAGCTGCCCCAGCTGGCGTCGTGGTACCTGGGCCGCGAGACCTACGGCTGGGACTACGACGTCCAGGGCAACCTGATGGCCGGGCGCGGCTACTACCAGACCCCGGACAACGAGATGCAGGCCAACCCCCAGACCGTGATGCCGCAGCAGTCCGTGGTGTCGTCGGACATGAGCGCCTCGGTGCAGGGCGCCGGCGCGGTGGTGTTCGCGATCCCCGGGGAGCGCACCATCGCCGGCGACGGCAGCGAGCAGCGGCTCCCGGTGGGCAACCAGACCTTCGCCGTGGGGATGGAGCGAACCGCGGTGCCCAAGCTGGTGCCCGAGGTCTACCGCCAGGCGCGGCTGCAGTACGAGGGCGAGGCGCCGCTGCTGCCCGGCGGCGTGTCGACCTTCGTCGGCGGCGACTTCGTCGGCTCCGGCCAGCTCAAGACCGTGGTGCCCGGCGAGGAGCTGCTGCTGTCGCTCGGCACCGACGACCAGCTCCAGATCGAGCGCCAGCTGATCGCCCGCCAGCAGGACTACGTCGGCCCCGGCAAGAAGACCACGCGCTGGACGTTCCACTTCCGGATCAAGGTCCAGAACTTCTCGGAGCAGACCCAGGTGGTGCGTGTCGTCGACCAGGTCCCGGTCAGCGAGATGGACAAGGTCGTGGTCAAGATGCTGGAGTCCACCGAGGCGATGCCGCCCAACCCGGACGACGGGCCCGGGATCCTCAAGTGGCGCCTGGAGGTCCCGCCGGGCGGAGAGCGCGTCGTCGACCTGCGCTACAGCGTCACGGCCCCGTCGGAGGTATACCTGGCCTCGATGATGTTCTAGTCTCCCGAGACAGGGGACTAGGAGGTCGGATGACGGACAAGGTCGAGGAGATCCTGGCAGGGCTTCCCGGGTTCGACTGTGCGCGCTGCGGCGCGGGCTCGTGCCGCGAGCTGGCCGAGCGGATCGCCGCGGGGGACGCCGCGGCCGAGGACTGCGACGCGGCCTGGGACGACTCGGTGGAGCTGGTGATCAACGGCGAGGTGATCCCGCTGACCGAGTTCCCCCGCGCGTTCCTGCGCGGCACCGTGATCGGGGCGGTGTCGGCGCTCAAGGGCGTCGGCGCGGTCGAGACGCTCCAGCTGCGCCTCGTGGAACGAGGGGATGACTGACGAGGGCCCCCGCGGCACGCCGTGGGGCTGCCTCCTGTCCGGCGGCGGCCTGCTGCTGGTCTTCACCGCGCTGATCTGCAGCGGTGCCGGCTGGCTGGTCGGCACCCGGGTGATGCCCGAGGAGCCGATCCAGACGGTGTCGAGCTTCGACGCCGGCGACGAGTTCGTCCCGCTGACGGTCCGGCAGCTGTACCCCGATCCGTACGGCTACGGCATCACGCTGGAGCTCGAGGCCGCCGACGGGCGCGTGCTGCCGATGGTGATCGGCAGCGCCGAGGCCGACGCGATCTCCCGCGAGCTCGACGGCCTGGAGATGCCGCGGCCGATGACCCACGACCTGCTGGCGCTGGTGATCGACGGGCTGGACGCCCGGCTGGAGGCGGTGGCGATCCGCAGGCTGGAGGACCAGGCGTTCCACGCCGCGCTGTACCTCCGCCGCGCCGACGGCAGCACGGTCCAGATCGACAGCCGCTCCAGCGACGCGGTGGCGCTCGCGCTGCGGGCCGCGGCCCCGATCTACGGCCACGCCGACGTGCTCGAGGACGCCGCGCTCCGCTGATCCGTAGTACAACGGGAGGGGATGACCCCACTCTCCGTCGCCGTCCTCGTGCTCGCCGGGATCTGCCTGTACATGGCGGCGACGGTGTTCTTCCTGCGCGGGCTGGGCCCGGAGCAGCGGCACTACCTGCCGTTCGCGGCGTACTGCCTGCTGCTGACCGCCTACGCGACCCTCGCGGGGGTGCTGTACACCAACGAGGACCTGGCCACCGCGCGGGCCGTACAGCTGGCCCAGGTGGGGATCGCGATGGCGTCGCTGCCGGTGATGATGCACTTCCTCGGACGCATCACCGAGACGACCCACCCCGTCCTGCGGTGGACCAACCTGTCCCTGCTGCTGGTGGTCGCGGCATACGCGGCGCTGATCCCCACGGAGCTGCTGTTCGGGACCGAGCCGGAGCCCAAGCAGCTGGTGTTCCTCGGGATCCCCCACACCGTCGTCGAGGTGGCGCCCGGTCCGGCGATGCCGCTGTTCACGCTGGCCGTCGTCGCGTCGTTCTGCGGGTACGTCGTGATGCTGATCAACGGGGTCCGCAGGCGGATCCCGGGGACGGTTCCGTTCCTCGTCGCGGTGGGGCTGCTGCTGCTCTCGGCGGTCAACGACACGCTGGTGCTGATGGGGGTCTACGCCGGGTTCTACCTGATGGAGTGGGGGTTCCTGCTGTTCGCGATGGCCGGCTCCGCGGCGCTGACGATGGACGCCCGGCGCCGGGAGGTCGAGCTGGCCGAGGCCCACGAGGAGCTGGACGAGCTGCGCGGCGTCGAGGAGCAGCTGGCCCAGTCCGAGCGGCTCGCCGTGCTGGGGCGGATGCTGTCGGGCGTGGCCCACGAGCTGAACAACCCGCTGACCTCGGTGGCCGGGATCGCCGAGGCCCTGGACCCCGAGGACATGACCGCCGAGGTCCGCCCGCGGATCGCGATGATGCGGCGCGAGGCGATGCGGGCCGGCAGCGTCGTGCGCGGGCTGCTGGAGTTCGCGCGGCAGGAGGGCAGGGCGTTCGGCCCGGTCTCGCTCGACGACGTCGTCGATCAGGTGGTCGCGCTGCGCCACGAGGAGCAGGCCGCGGCGGAGATCCGGACCCGGATCGTGCGCGAGGTGGAGGCCCCCGTGGTCGAGGGCGATCCCGACCAGCTGGTGCAGCTGCTGCTCAACCTGGTGCTCAACGCCGAGCAGGCGCTGCGCGGGCGCGACGACGGCCGGCAGGGGGGGCGGATCGAGATCCGCACCTCGCGCCGGGAGGAGCAGCTGGTCCTGCTCGTCGAGGACGACGGGCCGGGGATTCCCCCCGACGCGCTGCCGCGGATCTTCGACCCGTTCTTCACCACCCGCCAGCGCAGCCGCGGGACCGGGCTGGGGCTGTTCCTCGCCGCCACCGCCGCCGAGCGCCACGGCGGGATGCTGTCGGCCAAGAACGTGGCCGGCCGCGGGGCGCGCTTCACGCTGCGGCTGCCGCTGACGCGCAAGCAGCCCGAGGCCGGCGAGGACTCGATCCCGATCGACGTCGCCGCGATCCTGGCGGGCCGCCCGGGCCCCCTCGCGGCCTGCACCACGGCGATGGACTCCGGCCAGATGCTGGGCTACGGCCAGGAACGCTCGCCGACCCTGCTGGCCGGCAGCCGGGTGCTGGTCGTCGACGACGAGGAGGGGGTGCTGATCTCGGTGCAGACCACGCTGGAGGCCGCCGGGGCCGAGGTGGCCGTCGAGCAGGACCCCGAGCGGGCGATGGAGCGGCTCGGGGAGCCGGGGTGGGACGCGGTGCTGTGCGACGTGATCATGCCCGAGCTCGACGGCCTCGAGCTGCTCGAGTGGGTCCACCTCCAGGCGCCGGACCTGGAGCGGCGGTTCGTGTTCATGACCGGCGACATCTTCGCCACCCAGGCGCGGGAGATCTCCGAGCGGCGCTCGCTGCACGTGCTGCAGAAGCCGTTCCGCGCGCGAGAGCTGCTGCAGGTCGTGCGCGACGTGGTCGACGACCACCGCGGCGAGGGGTGAGCGCCCCGGCACCCGGGATCAGGGCTCGGGAACGTCGGCCCGCGGGGCGGCGAGCAGCTCCTCGGTGGGGTGGGGGCACAGCGGCGCTCCCTCGGCCGGGGCCTCGACCGCGTCGAGGAACTCCCGGACGAGCCCGGTCCACAGCGTCGCGACGGCCGCCGGCTCCAGGTCGTCCGGCAGCGGGATCTGCCCGCCGGCGGTCATCCCGTGGCCCCCGGCCGAACCCCCGTGGCGCTCCACCATCCCGACCGCCAGCGCCCCGGCGCCGGCCTGCTCGTCCTCGGTGCGCAGCGAGTAGCGCAGGTCGCCCTGGAAGATCCCGCCGCACAGGCACCAGTCGGTGCCCTTGCGGCGCACCAGCAGGTCGGCCATCTCGGCGACCAGGTCGGGGTACGGCAGGTCCCCGAGGTAGACCTCGGCGGCGGCGCCGTGCAGGTGGGCGGCGTCCAGCATCCGGTGCAGCATGTGGAAGTAGCGGGTGTCCAGCCGCGGGTTGACGATCGCCCCCAGGGAGCGCAGATCGGCGCGCGGCAGCACGAAGTCGTGGGCCTCCAGATCCGCGGCGCTGGCCTCGCGGGTGAAGTCGCGGGTGTCGGTCTTCAGCGCGTAGAGGATCGCGGTGGCCAGCCCCGGCGCCAGCTCGACCGCCCGCTCGCGCAGGTAGCCCAGCACGATCGACGAGGTGGTCTGCTGGTTGGGGCGCACGTCGTGCCACGCGAAGTCGTGGCGCCGCTCGAGGCGGCCGTGGTGGTCGACGCACGCGATCACGTCGATGCCCGTGGGCAGCGAGTGGTTGCGCGCCGTCGGCTGGGTGTCGACCAGCACCGCGCCGTCGAAGTCGGCGGGATCGAGCTTGTCCAGGCGGCGCAGCTTGATCCCCAGCTCGCGGACCATCGCGCGGTTCTCGGCGCGACCGATGATCCCGTCGAAGGCGATCGTGACCTCGGCGCCGAGCTCGTGACGCAGCAGCTCGGCCATGCCCCACGCCGCCGCGAGCGCGTCGGGATCGGGATCGTTGTGGGGGCAGACCAGCACCGACCGGCAGTGCCGGACACCGTCGAGGGCGGCGTCGAGGTCGAAGGTGGCTCCCATCCCGCCCCGAACCTTGGGCGCTCGGGGGCCCCGCGTCAAGCGCGCGGGCCGCGGCTAGGCCCACTCCTCGGACAGGATCTCGCCGCGCAGGCCGACCACCGTGACCTTGACCGGGACCTTGCGCTTCGCCCGCGAGGTGGCCTCCTTGGCCAGGTGGAACAGCCCTCCGCAGCAGGGGACCTGCATGATCATCACCTGCAGCGTGTCGATCCGGGCGTCGTCGATCATCGAGACCAGCTTGTGCAGGTACGACTCCTGCTCGCCGTCGAGCTTGGGGCAGGCGATGGCCAGGCCGCGGCCCTTCAGGTGGTCGCGGTGGAAGTCCGCGACGGCGAACGGCACGCAGTCGGCGCAGAGCAGCACGTCGGCGCCCTGGAAGTAGGGGGCGGTCGGGGAGATCAGGTGCATCTGCACGGGCCACTGGCGCAGCTCGGACGGGCGCGTCCCGGCCTGGTCGTGGGGCTCGCCCGCGGAGGCGGTGTCGGCGAGGACCTGCATCCGGGCCCCCGGGCAGCCGCCGGCGCCGGGACCGTGGTGGTGGAGCCCGGCTGCGCCTCGCTCGACGTGATCGCGTCGCGCGAGGTGGTCGTGGACCTGCTCCTCGTCGAACGCGCCGGCCTCGCGGGTCTCGATCGTCAGCGCACCCTGGGGGCACTCGCCGAGGCAGGCGCCGAGCCCGTCGCACAGGGCGTCCTCGACCAGCCGGGCCTTGCCGTCGATGACCTGGATCGCCCCCTCCGCGCAGGACGGCACGCAGTCGCCGCAGCCGTCGCAGAGGTCCTCGTCGATGTGGATGATCTGTCGCTGCATGGTCGCCTCCGGTCCTTCTCGCTATGGACGAATCTCGGTTCCCGCAAGCGTCGTGCCAACCCGAGATGACCGGAATGCGGGGGAAATACGGGGGAAATACGGGGGAATGGACCGAAATCGGGTCTTCTGTGCAGCCAAACATGGGTAGACAACGAGCAGCTCGACCGCGAGAATCGATACCTGAAACAGGAGATCGAGAGCACTCGGGGGGCCGCGCAGGGCAAGCTGCGCCGCTACGGGCTGCGCTGGGGCTCGAGGAACTCGTAGCGGCCCTGCCCGCAGGCCGGGCACGACGGCTCGCGGCGGACCTCGAGGGTCCGGAAGCCGCGGGTCCACAGGTCGACGTGGAGCAGCCCGGTCGCGGCGCGCGCCGGGTCGACCAGCAGCTTGAACGCCTCGGTCACCTGGACACAGGCGATCAGCGCCGGGGCGGTGTTGAGCACGCCCACGACGTCGGTCGAGGGTAGCGAGCCGGGAGGGGGCATCCGGGGAAACAGGCAGCGCAGGCAGGGGCCCTCGCCGGGGACGACGGTCAGCGACATCCCGGTGGTGGCGACGACGCCCCCGTAGACCCACGGGACGCCGTGCTTGCAGCACGCGTCGTTGAGCAGGTAGCGGGTCTCGAAGTTGTCGGCGCCGTCGAGCACCACGTCGACGCCGTCGAGCAGGCCCTCGATGTTGTCGGCCCCCACGTCGAGCACGTGGTCCTCGACGGTGACGTCGCCGTTGATCCGGCGCAGCTTGGCCGCTGCGGCCTCGCTCTTGTGGCGCCGCGCCGCCACGTCGTCCTCGTCGTACAGCGTCTGGCGCGCCAGGTTGCTGCGCTCGATGCGGTCGCGGTCGACGATCCGGACGTGGCCGACGCCGGCGCGGACGCACAGCGAGGCCAGGTTGCTGCCCAGCGCCCCGCAGCCGACGATCAGGACGCGGCTGTCCAGCAGCCTGCGCTGGCCCTCGATCCCCAGCTCCGCGACGAGCACCTGCCGCTCGTAGCGTGGGTCCCGCTCGCTCATCCCGCTCCTCCCGTCCCGCGGCGCAGGGGGCCCTCGATCCAGCCCCCGCCGACCAGCGTGTCGCCGTCGTACAGCGCCGCGGCCTGGCCCGGCGTGACCGCCCGCCGCGGCTCGTCGAAGCGTACCTCGAAGTGGTCCCCGGGGAGCAGGGTCAGCGTCGCGCCCACCGGCGCGCTGCGGTAGCGGATCTGGGCCGCCAGCCGCTCGCCGTCGCGCACCGGCCGCCACCAGCGGGCTCCCCCGGCGCGCAGCCCGGGGGCCTCCAGCCGGGCCGGGTCCGTGGTCGCCACCACCGCGCCGCGCTCGGGCTCGAGGCGGAGCACGTAGGCGGGTTGCCCGAGGGCGACGCCCAGCCCCCGGCGCTGCCCGACGGTGAAGCGGTGCAGGCCATCGTGCTCGCCGAGCCGCCGGCCCCGCTCGTCCTCGATCGGGCCGGTCTGCGCGGCGCCCGCGAAGCGCTCGCGCAGCGCCTCGGCGAAGCCCTCGCCGCCGGTGGCGAGGCAGGCGTCCTGGCTCTCGGCGCGCTCGGCGTTGGGCAGCGATCGCGACCGCAGCGCGGCCCGCACCTCGGCCTTGGTGCGGGACCCGACCGGGAGCAGCAGACGGCGCCGCTGGGACTCCGTGAGTTGAAACAGGAAATAGGTCTGGTCCTTGTCCCGGTCGCGCCCGCGGCGCAGCGAGATGCGTCCCCCCTCGGTCACGATCCGCGCATGGTGACCCGTGGCGATCCAGCGGGCGCCGCGCTCGTCGGCCAGCGCCTCCATCGCCCGCAGCTTGATCCGCTCGTTGCACCCCACGCAGGGGCTCGGGGTCCGGCCCGCGGCGTACGCCTCCCACGCGGGGCGCAGCACCTCCCGTGCGAAGTCGTCCTGGCGGTCGATCACGACGTGGGGGATCCCCAGCGCATCGCACACCGTACGGGCCTGCACCACGCCGCGCTCGTCGCAGCACGAGTCCCGCGACGCGGCTTCGTCGCAGGTCCCCAGGCGCAGGGTCGCGCCGATCACCTCGAGGCCGTCCCGCTGGAGCCACACCGCCGCCGCCGTGGAGTCCACGCCGCCGCTCATCGCGACGACCACGCGATCCCCGGGGGCGGCCGTCACGCCGGGGGCTCCCGGGACGGCGGGGGGACCAGCGATCGCCCGGCGTCGTGCAGCATCTGCAGGTCGTCCTCGATACCGCGCCCGCGGGTGGTCAGGTAGTTGCCCACCATCAGCCCGTCGATCCCGGCCAGCAGGAGCCACGACTGCAGGTCGCGCAGGGCGTGCTCGCGTCCGCCGCAGACCCGGATCACCTTGCCCGGCAGCATCAGCCGCGCCACCGCGACGACCCGCAGGCACTCCCGCGGGGTCAGGCCCGGCAGCGCCGCCATCCGGGTCCCGGGCAGCGGGTGCAGGAAGTTGACCGGCACCGAGTCCACGTCCAGCTCGCGCAGCTTGGCCAGCAGCTCGACACGCTGCTCGGGGGCCTCGCCCATCCCGAAGATGCCACACGAGCACAGCGACAGCCCGGCGTCGCGGGCGGCCAGCAGGGTGTCCCAGGTGTCGGTGTAGCGGCGCGTGGTGCAGACCTCGGCCCAGTGGCTCGCCGCGGTCTCGAGGTTGCTGTGGTAGCGCTGCAGCCCGGCGTCGCGGAGGCGCCGCAGCACGGCCGGCGAGACGTGCCCCAGAGACGCGCAGACCCCCATCCCCAGCTCACCGGCGATGAGCTCCACGGCGCGGGCGATGACGTCGACGTCGGCCTCGCGGTGGACCGCCCGGCCCGATGTCACGATGCTGAACCGCGCCACGCCGTGGGCGGCCGCCTGCCGCGCGGCGGCGACCATCTCCTCGGTGGAGACCAGGCCGTAGCGCTCGATATCGCTGGTCGCGTGGACCGACTGGGGGCAGAACCCGCAGTCCTCGGAGCAGTTGCCGCTCCTGGCGTTGCAGATCGCGCACAGCTCGACCGCCTCGCCGCGGTGCTCGCGGCGGACGCGGTCGGCGGCGGCGAGCAGGGTGGTCAGCTCGTCGTCCGGGCCCTGGATCCAGGCCAGCGCCTCGGCGACGGAGATGCCCGTCGCGGTCGCGCCCATCACTCCTCCGGCTCCAGCACCTCGTTCATCGCGCCGGTGCGGTAGCCCTCCAGGTCGAGCGCGACGTAGCGGTAGCCCGCCGCCCGCAGCGCCGCCACGACCTCGTCCCGGCGGGGCGCCCCTGCCACGGCGGCGATCTCTCCGGGCGGGACCTCGACGCGGGCCACGTCGCCGTGGTCGCGGACCCGCAGCTGCACCAGCCCCAGCTCCCGGAGCGAGCGCTCCGCGGCGCCGATGCGGGCCAGCCGCGGCTCGTCGAGCTCGACCCCGTAGGGGACCCGCGACGCCAGGCAGGCCAGCGCCGGCTTGTCCCAGGTGGGCAGTCCGTGCTGGCGCGACAGGGCGCGGATCTCGTCCTTGGTCAGCCCCGCCTCCCGCAGCGGGGAGCGGACGCCCAGCTCGCGGACGGCCCGCGCGCCCGGGCGGTAGTCGGCGTCGTCGTCGACGTTGCTGCCCTCCAGCACCGCGGCGAGGCCCCACTCGCGGGCCAGCTCGACCAGCGCCCCGAACCGGATCCGCTTGCAGTGGTAGCAGCGCTGAGGCGAGTTGGCGCGGAAGTCGGGGTCGTCCAGCTCGTCGCTGTCGACGACCTGGTGCGGGACGCCCACCAGGGCGGCGAGCTCGCGGGCCTGCTCGACCTCCTCGGGCGGCGTGGTCGCCGAGCGGGCCGTGACCGCCCGCACGCGCCCGGGCAGCGCCTCCCGGGCGGCGTGGAGCAGCAGCGTGCTGTCGACGCCGCCGGAGAACGCGACCAGCGCTCCGTCCAGGGCGGCGATCAACTCTACAACTTTTGTGTACTTGCGCTGCACGGCGGCCATTGTACCCTCGTCGCGATGCCTGCGCCCGCCATCGACATGCACTGCCACTGGTTCACGCCGCGGATCGTGCAGAGCTGTGCCTCGCGTCCCGAGATGGTCGCCGAGCTGCACCTCGACGTGGCCGGGGGAGGGGAGCGCCTCGAGCCCGCCGAGCTGCAGGCCTCGGCGGTGCGCAACGGGCTGGAGCGCTGCGTGCTGCTGCCGACGGCCCCGCCGGAGCGCGTGCGGCAGGTCAACCGCGAGCACCGCGCGGCGGCCGCGGCCCACCCGGCGCTGGCCTCGTTCGACACGCTGCACCCGGCGATGGACGACCCCGCGGTCGAGATCCGCGCTGGCCTCGCGCGCGGCACCCGCGGCTGGAAGATGTCGTCCTTCACGCAGCGCTTCGCCCCCGACGACCCGGACACCGACGCGCTGCTCCGGGCGCTGGCCCGCGAGGGGGCGCGCCACGGCCACCGTCCGGTGCTCGTGCTCGACACCTACACCCGCGCGGACGTGCACTTCGGCGCCGACCGGCGGCACCTGACCACGCCGGGGCGGCTGGCCGCGCTGGCCCGGCGGCACCCCGGAGTGGCGGTCGTCGGCGCCCACATGGGAGGCCTGGCGGCGGACCCCGCCGAGCTGCGCCGCGCGCTGGTCCCGGCGGAGAACCTGTTCCTCGACACCTCCAACGCCGGCCACGTGCTGCCGGCCGCGGTGTTCGCCGCGCTGGCAGCCGACCACGGCCCGGAGCACGTGGTGTTCGGGACCGACTGGCCGTGGTTCGTCCACGAGCGAGAGCTCCCCCTGGTCCGCGGCCTGCTGGCCCGCGCCGGCTTCGACACCGCCGGCGTCGAGCGCGTGCTGGGCGGAAACGCGCGGCGCCTGCTGGGCTGGTGAGCGTGGTACCCTGGCCCGCCTGGTCGAGGAGGATCGGATGCGAGATCTCGGGATCACCCTGTGGACCGCCGTCGTCGCCACGACGCTCGCCTCGGCGCTGCCCGCGTGTGTCCGGGACGACGGCGCCCGCCGCAGCGCGGACCAGACCCTGCTCGACCCCGACAAGGGCTGGGCCGAAGGCAACCGCGAGGCGCTCGAGGAGCTGGTCCGGACCCACGGCAAGGACAGCCCCGGCTACGATCCCGCGCGGCCCCCGGTGGCGGTCTTCGACTGGGACAACACCGTGATCAAGAACGACGTCGGGAACGGCACGTTCTACTGGTTCCTGCAGAACGATGGGTACCGGGCGCCGGTGGGTGGAGACTGGGGCGCGACCAGCGCGTACCTCACCGAGGCGGCCCGCGCGGCGCTGTCCTCGGCCTGCGACCAGACCACCGACGAGGGCCGGCTCGCCACCAGCCGCGACGAGGACTGCGTCGCCGAGATGCTGGCGATCTACCAGGACCGCAAGACCGTCGCGGGCGCGGCGGCGTGGCGCGACGAGGGCTTCGACCATCGGGCCTTCGTGCCCGAGTACGCGTGGCTGGCCCAGCTGCTCGCCGGCGACCTGCCCGGCGAGGTCCGCGATCGCGCGCAGGAGGCGATCGACGCCTACCTCGTGGCGCCGGTGGGGGCGACGCTGTCGCTGGGTGGACGCGACGGGCTGGAGGGCTACATCCGGATCTACGAGCCGATGCGCGAGCTGATCGGCGTGCTGCGCGAGCACGGCTTCGACGTCTGGATCGTGTCGGCGTCCCCCGAGCCGATCGTGCAGACGTTCGCCGAGCGGGTCGGGATCGACCGCGACCACGCGGTGGGGATCCGCACGCTACAGGACGCCGAGGGGCGCCTGACCGCCGAGCTGGCCGGCTGCGGACCGGTGGCCGACGGCGACAACACGCTGATCACCTACGTCGACGGCAAGCGCTGCTGGATCGATCGTGCGATCTTCGGCGGCGCCGGCACGCTGCAGCCCGACCCCGACGAGGCCCGGCGGCCGGTGTTCGTCGCCGGGGACGCCGTCACCGACATCTCGATGCTCCACGACGCCACCGCGCTGCGGCTGGTGATCGACCGGCAGTACCCCGAGCCGCTGTGCCACGCGCTGGCCGGCACCGGAGGGCGCTGGCTGATCCAGCCGATGTTCATCGAGCCGCTCCCGGCGCGCAGCGAGCCCTACCCCTGCGCGACGACCGCCTGCAAGGGGTCGGACGGCGCGCCGACGGCGTGCCTCGACGCCGCCGGGGCGCCGCTGGCCGACCAGCTTCCCCCTGTCGCCTCGCCGTGATCCGTGTTACATCGTGATACCGTGAGTGCCGGAGGATCCGGGATGGCTCGATCGGTCCTGCCCCTCGCCATCGCGCTCGCCGTGCTGCTGACCTCCGGCTGCCGGCGGGAGGAGCGCGAGGCGGAGGCCCCCGCGGCCGGCGAGGACTCGCTCGGCGTGCTGGTCACGCTGGCGGCCCAGCTGCCGATGGTGCGCGCCATCGGCGGTGAGCGCGTCGACGTCACCGCGCTGGTGCCGCCCGGCCAGAGCCCGCACCTCTACGAGCCGACCCCCAGCATGCTGCGCGCCGCCGGCCGGGCCGAGCTGTACCTGACCGTCGGCTCCGGCGTGGAGTTCGAGCGCACCCACCTGGCGACCCTCCAGCAGCAGAACCCCGACCTGGTCGTCGTCGCCTGCGCCGAGGGGATCCCGCTGCGGCCGATGGCGCAGCACGCTCCCGAGGAGCCCGGCGACCACGGCGAGCACCGCGATCACGGCGGCCACCACGACCACGGGGGCACGACCGATCCCCACGTGTGGCTCGTCCCGGCCCACCTGCGGACGATGGCCGACGCGGCGCTGGCCGCGCTGATCGCCGCCGATCCTGGGGGGGAGGCCGACTACCGCGCGGGGCACGAGCGCCACGTCCGCGAGCTCGACGCGCTCGACGCCGAGCTGCGCGACCAGCTGGCGCCCCACGCCGGCCGGGCGTTCCTGGTCTACCACCCGTCGTGGGGCTACTTCGCCGACGCCTACGGGCTGCGCCAGATCGCGGTCGAGGAGGGGGGGCGGCAGCCCGGCCCCGCGGGCATCGCCGCGGTGGCCCAGCAGGCCCGTGCCCAGGACATCCGGGTGGTGTTCGCCTCGCCGCAGTTCGACACCACCGCGGCCGAGACCGTGGCCCGCGAGATCGACGGCCGCGTCGTGCAGGCCGACCCGCTCGCCGAGGACGTCGCGGCCACCCTGCGCACGCTGGCCTCGGCGCTGGTCGAGGCGTTCGAGGGTGGCGATGGCTGACGCGTCGGCGATCGAGCTGCGGGGCCTCACCGCCGGCTACGCGGGGATGCCGGTGATCGAGGACGTCGACCTGGTGGTCGAGGAGCGCGACTTCGTCGGCATCCTGGGCCCCAACGGCGGCGGCAAGTCCACCCTGCTCAAGGCGATCCTGGGCCTCGTCCCGCCGCTGCGCGGGACGGTCCGGATCTTCGGCCGCGATCCGGCAGAGGGGCGCCGCGAGGTGGGCTACGTGCCCCAGCACACGGCGTTCGACGACGCGTACCCGATCAGCGCCTGGGACGTCGTGCTGATGGGCCGGCGCACGCGCCGCGGGCTGCGCCCCGGCTGGTCCGTCGCCGATCGGGACGCCGCCCGCGAGGCGCTGGAGGCGGTGCGGCTGTACGAGCACCGCGGCGAGCAGATCGGGGACCTCTCGGGGGGGCAGCAGCAGCGCGTCTACATCGCCCGGGCGCTCGTCGCCCGCCCGCGGATCCTGCTGCTCGACGAGCCCACCGCCAGCGTCGACTCGGCGATCAGCGGCACGATCTACGACCTGCTCGCCGAGCTCAACCGCGACGTGGCGATCGTGATGGTGACCCACGACATCGGCGTGATCTCGTCCCACGTGGGCAAGGTCGCGTGCCTCAACCGCCGCCTGGTGACCCACGGCGACCGCCACCTGACCGCCGAGATGCTCGAGCAGACCTACCAGTGCCCCGTGGACCTGATCGCCCACGGGGTGCCCCACCGGGTGTTCGCCGAGCATCCCCACGGCCACGACCGCGAGCACGGCGATGGGTGACTCCGAGGCCCTGCTGCTGCAGCCGTTCGTGCTGCGCATGCTGGTCGCGGCCCTGCTGGCCAGCCTGGTCTGCGGCGTGATCGGGACCCTGGTGGTGGTCAAGCGCGTGGTGTTCCTCGGCGGCGGCATCGCCCACACCACGTTCGGCGGCATCGGGCTGGCCTACTACCTGCAGGACAGGGCCGGCTGGACCTGGCTGGAGCCCACCTGGGGCGCGGCCGCGGTGGCCCTCGGCGCCGCCGCCGTGCTCAGCGCCCCGTGGGTCCGCGCGCGGGTCCGCGAGGACTCCGCGATCGGCGCCCTGTGGGTCGTCGGGATGGCCGTCGGGGTGCTGCTGCTGCGCGGCGTGGACCGCACTTCCGTCGTCGTCCAGGACCCGATGAGCCTGCTGTTCGGCAACATCCTGCTGGTCCAGGACCGCGACCTGTGGACGATGGGTGCCCTCGTCGTGGTCGTCATCGCCGTGACGGTGCTGCTGTTCAAGGACTTCCAGATCCTGACCTTCGACGAGCAGCACGCCCGCCTCAGCGGGATGGACGTCCGCGCGATGAACCTGCTGCTGCTGGTCCTGATCGCGCTGACCGTGGTGGCGCTGCTCAAGCTCGTCGGCGTGGTGCTCGCCATCGCGATGCTGACCCTGCCGGCGGCGACCACCGGCCTGTTCGCCCGCGACCTGCGGACGATGATGCTCGGCGCCACCGCCGTGAGCCTGGTGTGCGCCATCGCCGGCTCGCTGCTGGCGCTCCCCACCGACTGGCCGCCGGGGCCGACGATCGTCGTGCTGCTCACGGTGGTGTTCGGAGCCGGCCTCGCCGCCCGACCGCTGCTGCGCAGGGGCGGAGCGTAGCCGGCGAACAGCGCTGCGCCGAGACTACTGGACGATATCCAGCGGGGCCCGCTCGATGTGCCGGGGCAGCCACTCCAGATCGTGGTCGGCGGTGCTGTCCAGGCCCAGCCCGCGCGACGAGTTCCACAGCCAGGCGTCGGACGCGTCCGCCGGGGCGGGGAGGTGGGCCAGGGCCGCGGCCGGGACCACGGTCGGGCTGGCCATGAACGGACAGGCGACCATCACCTCTCGCTGCGCGGCCGTGTCGGTGGCGATCAGGATCACCTGTTGGGAGATCAGCCAGCTCCCCGCCGTCACCGAGAAGTCCGCGCCGCGGTCCAGCGAGACCGCCCCCGCGGTCAGGTCGGGTGTGCTGTAGGGGAACGGCGGCTGGGGTTGGACGAACGGCCCCACCTGGAGCGCCGCCACGTCCGCGCCACCCTGGAGCGTCAGCGTGGCCTGGGCGTTCCCGGCGTCGAACACGCCGCAGTCCACCGTCCCGTCCAGCTCGTAGCGGCCGTCGCCGCCGGGGCTGTAGGTCAGCTCGCCGCCCTGCAGCCCGCTGACGGTCACGGTCCCGGCGTCGAGGTACGCGGGCGGCGCCGAGAGGTCCCACTCCCAGACCCGGCAGTCGCCGTAGACGGTCTCGCTGTACGGCGTCTCCCCGGCCGCGGTCTCCACGAACCGCGCCTGGCCGGTGACGCTGCAGGCGCCGTCGGCCACGTCCTCGAGCTGCCACAGCTCGATCAGCGCCCAGTAGTGGTCCACCGGCTCCGCGTCGTCGTCGCCGCTGTCGTCGTCGTCGGCGTCGTCGTCCCCGGCGTCGTCGTCGCCGACCACGTCGTCGTCCTCGATCCCGTCGTCGTCGTCGTCGCCGCTGGTGGTGGTGGGACAGCCCGGCAGCGCGGCCCAGGCCAGGAACAGTGACAGCACCCATCGCGTCTTCATCGGCTCCCCCTGGAGAACATCCTGCCCCGCGGTGTGCCCGCGATGGTACCACTGTGCGGCACCCTCGTGCCGAGATGGGAGGACCCCCGAGGCAGCCCTGCGCCCTCTGTCAGGGTCCGTCCGACGACCAGGTCTACGTGCGCACCTCGGACCCGCAGCGCGCGGCGGGCTGCTAGCGCCCGCCGAACAGGTGGGCGCCGCCGGGCCAGTAGGGGTCGTCCCACGACTCCCCCAGCGCCGAGGCGACGAGCAGGTCGTCGCGGCCGTCGCAGTTGGTGTCCGCCCCGCTGGCGGCCCGGAACCCGAACCAGCGGATGCCGTCGATGCCGGTGTCCTCCGCCCTTATCATCTCGACCTCGTCCATGCCCTCCACGCCCAGCTCCGTGCCGTGGAGCAGGTGCACGGCGCCGTTGGAGCCCACCACCAGGTCCCGCGCGGCGTCTCCATCGAGGTCGCGAGCGGGGACCAGCAGCTGGCCGACCTCGCAGCAGTCGCCGAGGATCTTGTGGTCGGCCTCGGCCAGCGGGATCGTGCCCGCCACGGGCCCGTACAGCAGGTACACGGCCCCGGAGTGGGTGCTGCTGGTCGACTCCCAGGTGGCGCTGACGATCAGGTCGTCGTACCCGTCGTCGTTCAGGTCGCCGGGACCGGCCACGGCGCTGCCGGCGTGGTCGTTGGTGTTCTCCCCCTCCAGCCGCGCGTCGGCGTCGCTCAGCGAGACCGTGCCCGACACGGGTCCGTACACCACGTACGCAGCGCCGGCGTTGAGGCCGCTGGCGTCGGACCGCTGCGCGCCGACCACGAGGTCGTCGAACCCGTCCCCGTCCAGGTCCCCGGCGCCGTCCGCGGCGATGCCGGACTGGTCGCCCTCCTCCTCGCCGAGCAGGATCGCGTCCGCCTCGCCCAGGGAGTGCTCGCCGACCACCGGGCCGTGGAACAGGTACGTGATGCCCCGGCTGGCGCCGCCGGGGTACTCGTCGGTGGCGACCAGCATGTCGTCGGTGCCGTCCCCGTCGACGTCGCCGGCGTAGGCCACGACGCGGCCCGCGTTGTCCTTGCCGTTCTCCCCGATCAGCCGCGCCGTGGCGTCGTCCTCGGTCAGCGAGCCGGAGAGGGGGCCCGAGAACACGTAGACCTCTCCCACCTCGTCGTCCCCCGAGTTCTCCGGGGCGCCGATCAGCAGGTCCGGGTCGCCGTCCCCGTCCAGATCCCCGTCGGCCGCCAGGACGTCCCCGAAGTCCTTGTCGAACGGTCCGTCGATCTCGGCGTCCCAGTCCTCGAGGAAGCGGTCGTCGCAGAACGGCCCGTGGTAGATCCGCACCGCGCCGAGGTACCCCGCGTCCCCGAGGATCGCGTCCGCGAGGCCATCGCCCGACACGTCCCGCAGCGCCAGCCCCCAGGGCGCGATGTCGTCCCCGTCCTCGGAGGCGATCAGGATCCCCTCGGCCGGGATCTCGCAGTCCTCCACCGGCGTGCACGGGTCGCGGCCGTCCTCCCCGGGACAGCCGAGGGCCAGCCCCGCGAGCAGGACCCCGACGCGGATCCCCCAGACGTAGCGTCCCATCTCCGTCACCTCCACCCCCGATGGTCCGCCCGCCGCTGGACCGGATCAAGGGAACGCCCATGCCCGACTTCCACTTTCTGGCACAGAGTGAGCCAAATTCTGGAACTCGATACACCGACTTCCAGGAAATGACACAGTTCGAGCCAGAATCTGGAACTCGGACGCGGAGGGGGCGGGGCTCCCTCCGCCGGCGTTGGGGGGCAGGGCTCCCTCCGCCGGCGTTGGGGGGCGGGGCTCCCTCCGCCAGTGTCGGGGGGTGGGGCTATCCGCGCCAGCGCTGGGCGATCGGCATCCGGCGGCCGGGGCCGAACGCCTTGGACGTGATCTTGAGCCCGGGGGCGGCCTGGCGGCGCTTGTACTCGGCGATCCGCACGCGGCGCATCACGTCGTCGACGACGGCGGGGTCGTGGCCGCGGGCGACCAGCGCGGCGCGGTCCTCGTGGCCCTCGACGTGGTGCTCGAGGATCTCGTCGAGCAGGGCGTAGGGGGGCAGGCTGTCCTGGTCGGTCTGATCGGGGGCCAGCTCGGCGCTGGGGGGCTTGTCGATCACGGTCCGGGGGACCTGCTCGCCGTCCCGGTTCAGCGCGCGGGCCACGGCGTAGACCATCATCTTGGGCAGGTCGGAGATCACGGCCAGGCCGCCCGCCATGTCGCCGTACAGCGTGCAGTACCCGGTGGCGACCTCGGACTTGTTGCCGGTGGTCAGCAGCAGGTGGCCGTGCTTGTTGGACAGCGCCATCAGGGTCACGGCGCGGAGCCGGGCCTGCAGGTTCTCCTCGGTGACGTCCGGGCCCTTGCCTCCGAACAGGGGCTGCAGCTGCTCGGCGAAGCGGCCGAACAGGTCGTCGATCGGGAACTCGTCGTAGCGGATCCCCAGGTTGCGGGCCAGGGCGGCGGCGTCGGTCAGCGAGCCCGCGGAGCTGTAGCGCGTCGGCATCGCCACGCCCCACACGTTGTCGGGCCCCAGCGCGCGGGCGGCGATGGCGGCCACGACGGACGAGTCGATGCCGCCGGACAGGCCGACCAGCGCGGTGCGGAAGCCGCAGCGGTGGGCGTAGTCGCGGGTCCCGCGGGTCAGGGCCGCGATCACGGCGTCCTCGTCGTCGCCGCACAGGGCGTGGTCGGGGCCGCGGCGCTCGTCGAGGTCCACCACCAGCAGGGCGTCCTCGAACTCGGGGCCGCGGGCCCAGCGGGCGCCGTCGGGGCCGATCGCCAGGCTGTGGCCGTCGAACACCAGGTCGTCGTTGCCGCCCACCTGGTTGACGAACAGCAGCGGGACGCCCAGCCGGCGTGCGGCCCCGGCCAGCATCTGGGGGCGGTGGTCGCGCTTGGGCAGCGTGAACGGCGAGGCCGAGACGTTGATCAGCAGCTCGGCGCCGGCGGCCACCAGCTCGGCGAGCGGGTCGCGCGCGTACCGCGGGCGGGGGGTCAGCTCGGACTGGGCCCAGGCGTCCTCGCAGATCGTGATGCCCAGCCTGTGGCCGGCCAGCTCGGTCGTCGCCACGGGCCCGCCGGCGTCGAAGTAGCGAGCCTCGTCGAACACGTCGTAGGTCGGCAGCAGGACCTTGTGGTGCACCGAGACCACGGCCCCGCCGGCGAGCAGCGCAGCGGCGTTGTGCAGCGGCTTTCCGCGCTCGTCCTCGTTGCGGTCGACGAACCCGACGATCGCGGCCGGCCCACGGCGCGTCATCACCGCGGCGGCGTCCAGCGCGGCGCGGTTGCGGGCGATGAACTCGGGGCGCTCGAGCAGGTCGTGGGGCGGGTAGCCGGTCAGCGTCATCTCGGGGAACGCGACCAGCCCGGCGTCCTGCCGCGACGCCTCTGCCAGGGCGCTCTCGATGCGAGCCAGGTTGCCGTCCAGGTCCCCGACGACGGGGGCGATCTGCGCCAGCGCGACCTTCATCGGCTCAGGACCCGGCGCTGGCGCCGTGCGGAACCGCGCAGCCGTGGCCGCAGCTGCGCCGCTGGGCCTCGATCTCGACGCGGTCCTCGTCGGACAGCGGCAGCGGGTAGCGGCCCTCGAAGCAGGCCATGCAGCGCCCGCCGTTGCTCAGCTGGTGCAGCGTCTCCACCGACAGGTAGGTCACCGAGTCGACCTCGAGGCTGCGCTCCAGCGCGCCCTCCACCGTGGCGCGGGCCAGCTCCAGCTCGTCGGGGCCCGGGGCGCGGCCGAAGATGCGTCGGGCGAACAGCTCCTCGGGGGTGCTCATGTCGATGCCGTAGTAGCAGGGGAACAGCACCGGCGGGGAGTGGATCGCCAGGTGGACCTCGATCGCCCCCTGGGCCCGGACCAGCTCGATGATCCGGCCGATCGTCGAGCCGCGCACGATGCTGTCGTCCATGATCACCACGCGCTGGCCGTCGAACTCCTCGCGGATCGGGTTGAGCTTGAGCCGCAGCCCGAGGTCGCGGCTGGAGGAGTCGGGCATGATGAACGTGCGGCCGCTGTAGCGGTTCTTGATGAACCCCTCGCGGTACGGCACGCCGATGGTCTCGGCGAACGCCATCGCCGCGGGGCGGCTGGTGTCGGGCACCGGGATCACGCGGTCGCACGCCAGGCCCTTGTCCCGCCACTGCCGGGCCAGCGCCCGGCCGAAGACCAGCCGGCGCTCGTAGATCGTGTGCCCGCTCATGATCGAGTCGGGGCGCGCGAAGTAGATCTCCTCGAACACGCACGGGTTGCTGTCCTCGACCGCGATCTCGAGGTCGACGGGCTCCTTGCCGGCGCGCAGCAGCAGGGCGTGGCCGGCCGGGATGTCGCCGCGGGGCGGGACGTCGAGGGAGTCCAGCGCCACCGACTCGCTGGCCGCGATCCAGGTGTTGCCGTCGCCGCCCCACACCCCGGGGCGGATCCCACGGGGGTCGCGGCAGGCGATCAGCGCGTCCTCGCCGCTGATCCGCAGCGCCACGGCGAACGAGTAGGCGCCCTGGACCTTGCGGAAGGTGGTCTTCAGCGCGGCGACCACGTCCTCGACGGTGTGGTTCGCCTTGCGGCGGTCCATCAGCGCCTCGGAGAACACCAGCAGCATCGGCTCGACGTCGCAGGTGCTGAGCACCTGCACCGACTGGCGGGCCAGGTCGCGGCGCAGCCGGGCGTAGTTGGTGATGTTGCCGTTGTGGGCCATGAACACGCCGGGGCGGCGGTACAGGAACGGCTGGGCGTCGTCCAGCGAGACGGTGCCCAGCGTGGGATAGCGCACGTGGCCGATGCCGATCCCGCCCTGCAGATCGTGGATCACGCGGGCGTCGAACCCGTCCCGCACCAGGCCCATCGCCCGGTGGGAGAGGAACCGCTCGCCGTCGCGGGTGAACATCCCCGCCGAGTCCTGGCCGCGGTGCTGCAGGGCCTGCAGCGCGACCGAGATCGCGCTGGAGACGTCTCCGCTGCCGACCATGCCGACGAATCCGCACACGGCGCTAGCCCTCCTTCTCGGCGCTCGCCTCGCGATAGCGGATCGCCGCGCCGACGAAGTCGCGGAACACGGGGTGCGGCTCCATCGGCCGCGACTTGAACTCCGGGTGGAACTGGCTGGCCAGGAACCACGGGTGGTCCGGCAGCTCGACCATCTCGCACAGCTGGCCGTCGGGGGACAGCCCGGTCAGCGCCAGGCCGCCGGCGACCAGCCGCTCGCGGTAGTCGTTGTTGACCTCGTAGCGGTGGCGGTGGCGCTCGGAGATCTCGGTGACCCCGTAGGTCCGGTGCGCCAGCGAGCCCTCGCGCAGCGTGCAGGGGTAGGCCCCCAGCCGCATCGTGGCGCCCATGTCGGTGATGTCCCGCTGGTGCTCCATCAGGTCGATCACGGGGTGGGGCGTGTCCTGCTCGAACTCGGTGCTGTGGGCGCCGTCGAGCCCGCACACGTGGCGCGCGAACTCGATCACCGCCATCTGCAGCCCGAGGCAGATGCCGAGGTATGGCACCCGGTTCTCGCGGGCGAAGCGCACCGCGGCGATCTTGCCCTCGATGCCGCGCTCGCCGAACCCGCCGGGGACCAGCACGCCGTCCACGTCCTGCAGCACGTCGGTACCGCCCGGCTGGTCCATGTCCTCGGAGTCGAGGTAGCGGAGCTCCAGCTTGCAGCGGTGGGCCAGCCCGCCGTGGACCAGCGCCTCGTTGAGGCTCTTGTACGACTCCACCAGGTGGACGTACTTGCCGACGATCCCGATCACCGCGGTCTCGTCGGTGTTCTGGTAGCGGTCGACGACCTCCTCCCAGGCGGACAGGTCGGCGGCGCGGGCCCAGATGTTGAGCTTGCTGCACACCAGGTCGTCGAGCCCCTCCTCGTGGAACATCAGCGGCACCTGGTAGATACATGGAACATCCGCGGAGTTGATCACCGCGTTGGCGTCCACGTCGCAGAACAGGGCGATCTTGCGCTTGACGTCCTCGGGCAGCGGGCGGTCCGAGCGGCACACCAGGATGTCCGGCTGCAGCCCCGCCTCGCGCAGGTACTTGACGCTGTGCTGGGTCGGCTTGGTCTTCAGCTCGTCGGCGGTCCAGATGAACGGCACCAGCGTGACGTGGACGTACAGCACGCTGTCGCGCCCGATGTCCGAGCGGAACTGGCGGATCGCCTCGTAGAACGGCTGGCCCTCGATGTCGCCGACGGTCCCGCCGATCTCGCCGATCACCACGTCGGTGTCCACCGAGCAGCGCTTGATCGACTCCTTGATCTCGTCGGTGATGTGCGGGATCACCTGGATCGTGCGGCCGAGGTACTCGCCCTTGCGCTCCTTGCGGATCACCGTCTCGTAGATCCGCCCGGTGGTGGTGTTGTTGACCTGGCCGTACTTGCGCGAGGTGAAGCGCTCGTAGTGCCCCAGATCGAGGTCGGTCTCGGCGCCGTCGTCGGTGACGAATACCTCCCCGTGCTGGTAGGGGTTCATCGTGCCGGGATCGACGTTGATGTACGGGTCGAGCTTGAGCATCGTCACCCGCAGGCCCTTGGCCTCGAGCAGGGCGCCGATCGACGCGGCCGCGAGGCCCTTGCCCAGGGAGGACAGCACGCCGCCGGTGACGAAGATGTACTTGGTCTGGTTGCCTTGACCCGCCATGAAAGAACTCAGCCCCCGAGGAAGCGGCGGGGTGCGTCCCCACCAGCCGTCGCTTCCGACCTGATTTCGTTGCCTGTTCGGGATCGGCCGCCGGCCTGCGACCGTCGAGGGGCAACGCCGAATTCTACGATGTTGGGCGAGGGATTCAAGGGGGGATCTGCGGGTTTGTCCTCAGGGTTCCGGGGTCGCCGCGGCGGCCCGTGGCTGGACCACCACGATGCGTTGCCGCTCTCCCCCGCCGGCGGGTTCGACGATCACCAGCTCGACGCGCCCCAGGACCCGCTCGGCGGCCTCGAGGTACAGCCGCTGGCGGGTCTCCCGTGGGGCCTCGCGGGCCGCCGCCGACAGCGCCCCGAAGCGCTTCCGCCAGCCCTCGGCCTCGGCGACGCGCTGCTCGCGGAACGCCCTGGCCGCGGCGACCTGCGCGGCGGCCTCGCCGCGGGCGTCGGGCAGCACCGTGTTGGCGTAGCCCTCGGCCTCCTGGAGCAGGCGCCGGTTGTCGGCCTCGGCGCTCTGCACCTCCTGGAACGCGTCGAGCACCTCGCGCGGCGGGTCGAGCCCCTCGAAGTGCACCGAGGTCACCGCCAGGCCGCAGCCCCAGGCCTCCAGCCGCTGCTGGATCTGCAGCTCGCTGCGGGTCACCAGCTCCCCGCGCCGGGTGGTCAGCACGTCGTCGACCGCCAGGTGCCCGACCAGGTCGGTGACCACCGCCTCGCCGGCGTGGCGCACCAGGCGGTCCGGGTCGTCGCAGGCGAACAGGGTTGCGGCGGGGTCGACCGCGCGGTACTGGACGATCATCCGGACCTCGACGATGTTCAGATCGCCGGTCAGCCAGCGGCTCTGCTCGGGCGGGGTGGGGATCCCCATCACCTTGTCCCGCAGCTTGAACCCGACGCTCATGCTGTGGTTCGTCGAGGTGTCCACGACGTGCGCGCGGGCGATCGGCCACGGCGCGTGGGCGTGCAGCCCGGGGGGCACGCGGTCGCGCACCACGGCGCCGAAGCGGACCACCACGCCGTGCTCCTGCTTGTCCACCACGAACAGGCCGGAGGCGAGCCACAGCACCGCCACCGCGGCGACCAGCCACCACGGGCGGCGCAGCGAGCGCAGCACGGCGCGCAGCGCGCCGATCAGCGGGTCGGTGCGGCTCAACGACCCCCCTTCGGTCCGTCCAGCAGCAGCTCGAGCAGCTCGGCGTCGGCGGGGAGCACCAGCGTGGTCTCCGGGTCGACGATCGTGTCGTAGGCCTCCAGCGTGCGCAGGAACTCGTAGAACCCGGGGTCCTCGCCGATCGCCGCGGCGTAGATCCGCGCCGCCTCGGCCTCGCCCTCGCCGCGGATCTCGGCGGCCTCGCGCTCGGCGGCGGCGAGGATCTCGGCGCGCTCGACGTCGGCCTCGCTGCGGATCTTGGTCGCCTGCTCCTCGCCCTCGGAGCGGTACTTCACGGCGATCCGGTTGCGCTCGGCGCGCATCCGCTCGAACACGCTGATCCGGTTGCGGTCGGGGAACCCCAGCCGCCGCACGCGGACGTCGACGACCTCGATGCCGTACTCCTCGCCCGCCACCGCGCGGCACCGCTGGAGCAGCGTCTCCGACAGGCGCGCGAGGCCCTCGGGGTCCTCGGCGTCGTTGACCAGCTCCTCGAGGGTGACCGTGCCCAGCGCCGTGCCGATCTCGGAGCCGAGCACGAACGACAGCCGCGCCTCGGCCCCGGCCCGGTCCTCCACGCTCTGGATGAACTGCAGCGGATCGGCGACGCGCCACAGCAGGTACGAGGAGACCAGCAGGTTGCGCTTGTCGCGGGTCAGGTACTCGGTGTCGTCGGGCAGCAGCAGGTGCTGGCGCGCCGAGATCCGCTCGAGGCGCTCGAGCCCCCACGGCATGCGGGTCCGCAGGCCCGGCTCGAGGCCGGTCCGCACGGGCTCGCCGAGGCGGGTCACCACCACGTACTCGGTGGTGTCCTGGACGTAGACCGCCGTGAAGGCGCCCCACACCAGGACCGCGCCGACCAGCGCGGCGATCGTCCAGCGGACCAGCGGTGTCATCGTTCCCTCCCTCGGGGTGGTACGGTGCCGGGCAGCGGCGCGTCGAGGTCGATCTCGACGCTGTCGGGGTCTCCCGGTCGCCGGGGCAGGACCGGCACGGAGATGCGGGTCCCGCTCCGCTCGTCGGGGTCGGCCCCCTCCGGGTCCAGCAGCCACAGCTCGAACTCGCCGGCGCCGGGCCGGATCAGCTTGGTCCGGCCGGGCAGCACGCGCTCCAGCGCCTCGAGGTGCAGCCGCATCCGCGTCCCCGCCGGGGCCTCGCGGCAGGCCTCCAGCAGGTCGGTGAACGCCGCGGCCTCGCCGTGGGCCCGGGCCGTGTCGCGGGTGGCCGTGGCGCGCGCCTCGGCGCGTCGGCGGGTGGCCTGGGACTGGGCGTCGGACAGCGCCCGCTCGCGCTGCCCGTGGGCGCGGTGGATCGCGGTGGCGCGGTCCTCCTGGGCGCTGGCCACGTCGCGGAACGCGTCGTGCACCGGGGCCGGCGCGTGGACGTCGATCATCCGCACCGCGATCAGCTCGGCGCCGCAGCCGTAGGCGGCCAGCAGCGCCCGCGCGCGCTCGGTGGTGGCGCGCTGCAGGGCGTCGCGGTCGACGGTCAGCGCGTCGTCGATGGCCTCCCCGGCGACGACCTCGTTGGCGGCGGCCACGGTGGCGACGCGGACCAGACCGGCCACGTCGTCGTCGTGATACAGGTATCCCACCGGGTCCGCGACGCGGTACTCCACCACGGCGGTCAGATCGATCAGGTTGACGTCCCCGGTGACCAGGTCCAGCTCGCGGGCCACCGCGGGGTCGCGGACGCGCACTCCGTCCACCAGCCGGAAGCCGATCTCCAGCGCCTGGACGCGGTCCACCGGGCAGCGGTCGACGCGGTCGACGGGCACCGGCCAGTGCACGTGCAGGCCCGGCGCCAGCGGCTCGCCGCGGACGGCGCCGAAGCGGCGCAGGACCCCGACCTCCCCGGGCTGGATCGCGCTCAGCGCGGTCGTGCCCCAGGCCAGCGCCAGCACCACGGCGAGGGCCGCCGCGATGCGCAGACCGCGGCGCGGTCCGCGGCCCAGCGCGCGCTCGAGCCACGCGATCAGCGCCATGCTCCCGGCCATCTCGGCCAGCCGCCCGCGAAGCCCGGTCCGGGCGTAGGCCCAGCCCAGCATCCCGACCAGCACCAGCCCCGCGACCACCTCCAGCGGGCCCACGGTGACCGCGGTCTCGCTGCCCACCTGGGGGATCACGCGCCACCCGGTGGCGGCCAGCAGCGCGTTGAGCCCCAGCCCCGCCGCGACGGCCACCACCGCGATGCAGACCAGGTAGATGCGCAGGAACCGGGGGCCGTAGAACCGCCGCACCAGCGTCACCGTCGCCAGGTTGGTCGCCGGCCCGGTGAGCAGGAACACCAGCGCCGCGCCGGGGTTGAGCCCCTTGGCGACCAGCGCCGCGGCCAGCGGGGTCGAGCCCGAGGCGCACATGTACACCGGCAGCCCCAGCGCGATGGCCAGCAGCATCGACGGCAGGCCCGCCGCCCAGCGGTGGTCCTCGAGCAGCCCGTCGGGGACGGCGGCGCCGACGACGGCGGTCAGCGCCAGGCCGAGGATCAGCCACAGGCCGATCTCGGGGAGCAGGTCGAAGAAGGAGTAGCGCAGGGCGGAGATGATGCGCGGCTCGGAGGACAGCGGGGTGGTGGGGGACTCGGCCTCGTGCTCGGCCTCGCGCTCGATCTCGCTCTCGATCTCGCTCTCGATTTCGGGTTCGATCTCGTTCTCGGGCTCCGTCTCACTCTCGGGATCGTCCTCGGCCCCCCCCGCCTCCTCGTCCGACGCCTCCATGAACAGCCCGGCGACCAGCGCGGTGACCAGCGAGGCCACGGGCCGCACCACGGCCATCACCGGGCCCAGCAGGCCCAGGGTCAGGGCGATGCTGTCGACGCCGGTCTCGGGGGTCGAGATCAGGAACGACATCGTCGCGCCGCGCCCGGCTCCCTTGCGGCGCAGCGACATCGACAGCGGCACGATCCCGCACGAGCAGATCGGCAGCGGGATCCCCAGCAGCGACCCGAGCGCCACGCTGCGGCGCGGGCGGCTGCCGAGCCAGCGGGTCAGCAGGTGATCGGGCAGGAACACCTTGAGCACGCCGGCGGCGAGCAGGCCGAGCAGCAGGAACGGCGCGCTCCGGGCGAGGGCGACGGCGAACTGCAGCGCGACGTCTGCGAGGAAGGACCACATAGGCAGACCGGAGCTAACGATCCTCGGGGGGTTCTGTCAATGCGTCGTCCCGCGCCCGCACTGCAATCCCCGGCGGTGTGGCGGCCCCGAACGAGAACTCGTAGCTGATCGCCTCGTCGAGCTTGACCGGCGCGGTGCGCAGCCGCGAGCGGCGGGCGACGGTGACCAGACCGAAGTACGGGTGGCAGGTCGGCAGGAACACCGAGACCCGCTCGTCGCCGTCGGCCTTGCCGGTGTCGAGGCTGCCCGAGGTGACGAACCCGAGCGTCTGGACCTGGTCGCTGAGCGGGACCCACACGGCCTCGCGGAACGGCCGGTCCTCCTTGCGGGTCAGCGGGTCGAGCAGGCGCTTGATCGCCTTGTAGAGGTGGCCCAGGCCGGGGATCCGCAGGGTCACGGCCTCGGCCCAGGCGATGATCTTCTCGGTGACCCACCAGCGGGTCAGCAGGCCCACGATCAGGACCAGGCCGAGCGTGATCAGGATCCCGAGGCCCGGGATGTGGCGCCCCAGCAGCGGCTCGACCAGCGCGCCGATCTGGTGGTCGACGAAGCCGAAGACCCAGACCAGCACCTGGATCGTCAGCCAGATCGGCAGCAGCGCGAGCAGCCCGGCGAGCAGGATCTCGCCGAGTCCGGAGAGGATTCGCATCAGGAGCCCTCCTCGGGGGTGTCCGCGACCTGGATCCCCGGCGGCGCGGCGGCGCCGAACGAGAACTCGTAGCTGATCGCCTCGTCGAGCTTCATCTGGCACGGCGTCAGGTCGCCGCGGCGGATCGCCGTGACGTGGCCGAGGTAGGGCTGGTTGGACGGCAGGTACACCGAGATCAGCTCGTCGTCGCTGCCCTCCTCGGCGGGCCCGCGGCCGTCGTCGATCGCCCCCGAGGTGACGAACCCGAGCGCCTCGAGGTCGTCGTTGAGCCGGACCCACACGGCCTCGCGGAACGGCTTGTCCTCCTTGCGCGACAGCGGGTCGAGCAGCCGCTTGATCGCCTTGTACAGGTGCCCCAGTCCCGGGATCCGCAGCGTGATCGCCTCGAACCACTCCATGATCGTCTCGGTCACCCACCAGCGGGTGAACAGCCCCACGGTGAACACCAGCACGAAGGTCAGGACGATCCCGCTGCCGGGGACGTGCCGGCCGACCAGGGGCTCGAGGATCGCCCCGACCTCCTTGTCGACGAAGCCGAAGACCCAGACCAGCACCTGGATCGTGAGCCACACGGGGAGCAGCGCCAGCAGCCCCGCGAGGAGCAGCTCGCCCAGCTTCTTGAGGAATCGCATCCAGGACCTCCTCGAGGACGGATCGTACCGGAAGTCCCGTCGCGGTGCGTGGCGGGCGGACCCGCGCGGACAGGCTCAGCCCACGTAGCGCAGGTGGACCAGGAAGTACAGCCCCGCCGAGATCGCGCAGGCGATGCCCGGGGTCAGGACCCAGCCGAGGCCGACGTTGCGCAGCGGCGCCAGGCGGAACGCGCGGACGCCGCGGGCCAGCCCCACGCCGATCACCGCGCCGATCACCGCCTGGGAGGTCGAGACCGGCACGCCGACCATCGCGTAGACGTGGACCGTGACCGCCTCGGCGGTGACCACCACCAGCGACGAGAACCCGTCCAGCGGCACGATCCCCTTGCCCACGGTGTCCATCACCCGGCGGCTGAAGGTGATCACCCCCAGCCCGATGAACAGCGCGCCGAGCAGCGCCAGGGCGCGCAGCGCCAGCCCCTCGCCGAGCCACGCCTCGAGCCGCCCGGTGAGCCCCTCGGCGCCGAGGAACAGCGCCGCGACGTTGGCCACGTTGTTCGCCCCCAGCGCGTAGGCGCCGTAGCAGCCCACGGCGATCAGGCTGTAGCGCAGGACCACGTCCTGGCGGTACATCCCCAGCCGCAGCCGGTTGAAGCCCCACGCCGCGGTTGGGTACAGCACCAGGGCCAGCAGCGCCGCCCCGATCGGCGTGCCGACCCAGCACGCGACCACCTTGCCCAGCCCCGCGGTGTTGAGCTCGCCCTGCATCAGGCCGATGCCCAGGATCGCCCCGACCACCGCCTGGCTGGTGGAGATCGGCAGCCGCAGCAGCGTCATGATCGTGACCGTCACCGCCGCGGCGATCGCCGTCAGGCCGGCGGTCAGCGACGTCTGGGTCGTCAGCCCGCCCAGGGTGTGCATCCCCTCGGTGCCCTGCAGCGCGGCCCCGACCAGCACGAACCCGGCGCACAGCGCCGCCGCGGTGCCGAACCGCACCATCCTCGAGGTCACGGCGGTGCCGAAGACGTTGGATGCGTCGTTGGCGCCCAGGGACCAGCCCAGGTAGGCGCCGCCCAGGATCGGCAGGATCATCGCGGCGGCGAGCCTACACCCTGCGCTTGATGCTGACGATGTGCAACCGGTCGCTGGCCCCCTCGGCGATGTCGGAGACGGTCCCGAGGCGCCGCACGAAGTCCTTCAGCTGCAGCTTGCGCGCCAGCTCGAGGTCGGAGGCGAACACGCGGCCGATCAGGTCCTCCTCGAGGTGGTCGCAGCGGCTCTCGGCCTCGTCGACCTTGGCCACCAGCTCGCGGACCGGGTCGTCCTCGCCGCGCAGCAGGTGCCCGGCGGCGGCGTGCAGGTGGCGGCACGACTCCATCGTCGAGCGCGTCAGGCGCCGCAGGTTCTGGTGCATCCACGGCTCGATCTCGAGGCGCTCGATGACCAGCTGGCGCAGCGTGCTCTCCGCGCGGTTCATCACCTTGTCCAGCGCCTCGAGGATCCGCAGGATGTCCCCTCGCGCCTCGGGCAGCAGCGCCTTCTCGTACAGCTCGGTCTCGATCGCGCGTCGGAGGTCGTCGCCGCGGGACTCCTCCTTGTGGACCCGGCTGTAGTAGTAGTCGATCTGCTCGCCGGGGCCCTCCTCGAGGAACGCCTCCAGGCCCTGGCGGAAGCAGTCCAGGCACTCCTGCCAGTGGTCCAGGTACTGGGCCAGCTTCTCCTCGACCAGCCTCTGCCGCCGGAACAGCACGTCGCTCAGCGCCATCGTTCCTCCAGGATCAAGTTTCTACTGTGACAGAACGGTGACGTCAATCAGTCGGAAATGGGACGGGAGAGGGGGGAGGAGACGGTCAGGGCAGGACGGTGAGGACCGTGTCCTGGCCCTCGACGCCGAAGGCGGCCAGCTCGTTGGGCGTGCTCCACACCTGGCCCGAGGGGTTCATCACCAGCACCTGGTAGATCCCGGCCGGGTTCTCCAGGCCGTATTCCTCGGCGTTGGTCAGCACGTCCAGCGAGGAGGTGGCCAGGTCGTAGACCACCAACTCCGGGATCACGAACGCGAAGTGGTGCCACGACATCCGGTCGGTGCCGTTGAACTCGTAGCCCTGGGCCTGGTACTGGGTGAACAGGAACGCGTCCGTGTCGCCGAGGTCGACCGGGTTCAGCGGGATCACCACGCCGGGGATCACCAGCGTGGGCGTGACGGTGGTCAGCAGGTTCTCGTCCTCGGTGTCGAGCTTGAGGAACAGCACCCGCGGCCAGTTGATGTCGAACTGGCCGTCGCCGTTGAGGTCGTCGGGCAGGCCGTTGCCGTCCAGGTCGGGGCCGAACACGATCTCGAACATCGGCTCGTCGTGGGTGCAGATCTCGGTGTCGATCGGGTTGAGGTCCATCATCCCGACGTAGACGTCGTAGGGGTCCTCGGTGTCCAGCTGCTTGCCCAGCTGGATCTCCAGCGGGGTGGACTCGCCCTCGGGCGGCTCGAACGGCAGGTACGAGGCCCCGTCGGCATACCCGATCAGCTCGATCGTCCACGACGGCCGGTCGTTGACGATCTCGTTCTCGATGTAGATCTGCAGATCCTCGACCAGCGGGACCCGGCCGGTGTCGTCCGGTGGCTGGGTCTCGAAGACCACCTGGGTGGCCTCCACGTCGCCCTTGGTGACCTGCCCGGTCACGCCGTAGAACGGGCTCCAGTCGTGGTCGCTGTCCATGAACCCGGACAGGATGTGGCAGATCGGCGCCTCGCCCTCGGCGGGGGCGGGGATGCTGGGGAAGATGAAGTCGGCCTTGCCCTTGTTGAACTCGATGCGCGGCACGATGATGAAGTCGATCGGCCGCCCGGTGCCCGCCGGGGGCGGGGGGTTGTCGCAGCCGTAGCGGGTCAGGATCACGTCCCCGAGCAGCCCCTCGGGCACGATCACCTGGCCGTGGATCGCGCTGGTCTCCTCGATGCTGTCGCGGTTGGGGACCACGTCCAGCTCGCAGGCCGTGACCGCCAGCAGGGCGGCGCCGGTCCACAGGCCGAGGAGGCAGCGCAGGTGCTTCGTTCGCATGGCGGTCCGCCTCCTTCCGCTAGAACTTGTAGCTCAGCGAGCCGTAGACCCGCGGCCCGACGTGCTGGCCGAACTCGTGCTCCCGGTGGCCGCCCTCCTTGCCGAACGCGGTCAGGTTCTGGCCGGTGACGCCGATGTTCAGCTTGTCGTCCAGCAGCCGCAGGATGATCCGGGCGTTGAGGATCACGTAGGGGTCGATCTCCAGCTGCTCGACGATCGTGTTCCCGCCGTCGTCGAAGGTCCGCTCGGGCACCGAGTAGGCGCTGACGTACGACATGCTGACCCCGAAGTCGAGGTAGAACGGGGAGCGGTACTGGACCCCGGCGTTGATCTTGTGCACCGGCCCGCGCTCGTCCCGCGCGGTGTCGGGGTCGTCCTTGTACTTCTCCACGTCGTACAGCAGGTTCATCGAGTAGTTGGCGCTGATGTCGAGGCCGTCGACGGGGAACACGTGGACCGAGGGCTCGATCCCGAAGCCGCCGAACGGCTGGTCGATGTTCTCCCACTGGGACACGCCGGCGACGTACTGCGTCGGCTGCTCCTCGACGTCGATGCCGTAGTCGTAGGCCGACTGCACGCTGCCCAGCGCGATCAGGTTGTTGACCCGCTGGTAGTAGGCCGCCACGTCGAACATGAAGAAGTCGGAGCCCTCGAAGCGGTAGCCGACCTCGACGCTGCGGATCTGCTCCGGCGCCAGATCGCGGTTCCCCATCGTGATCAGCTCGACCCCGGCGGCCGGCCCCGGCACGCGCAGGTCGAGGTAGGACTCCATGAAGGTCGGGATCCGGAAGGCGGTGCCGGCGCTGGCGCGGATCGCCATCGACTCGGTCGGCTTGGCGATCAGGGCGACGCGCGGCGAGGGGGTGAACCCGACCAGCGGGTGCTGGTCGAAGCGGAACCCGAGGACCAGCGCCATCGAGTCGAAGGTCTCGTTGTCCTGCCAGAAGGTGATGCGATCCTCGATGAAGGCGTTGAGGTGGCGCTCGACGTAGTTGTCGTCGATGTAGCCCCACTCGGTGCCGGGCTCGAAGCCGTTAATGGTCTTGACCCGGAACCCGACGCCGACGGAGATGTTGTGCGGGATGCCCAGCATCACGTCGCTGGAGTAGCTCGCCTCGGCGTCGATCACGTTGGCCTTGAGGCCGCCGTAGAGGCTGTCGAGCGTCCCCGGGACGTAGTAGAACGGGCCGTAGCTCTGGATCGAGGTGTTGTTCCAGAACACGCGCGTGCTCAGTCCCTTGTGCCGCATGTCGAAGCGCAGCCAGGGGAACGTCCCGACCCAGTAGTAGTCGCGCAGCAGGCCGATGGCGTAGAACTCGCCGAGCCCGTGCGTCAGCCCGCCGCGGAGGCCGATGCTGGTGTCGCGGCGCGGGAGCCAGTTGATCCCGGCGTTGGCGCGGATCGCCCGGGTGGCCAGGGTCGGGTCGGTGACCGCCGTGGTGATGTCGGCGCGCTCGGGGTCGTACTCCATCTCGTAGCGGTCGGTCTGCTCGTAGCCCACCGACATGGAGTACCCGACCGTCTTGATCCGGTCGGAGTAGCGCACGTCGCCGCCGATCGTCTCGCCCATCCCGCCGATGATCCCGAACTGGGCCTCCTTCTCGCCGATCGGCTTGGTGATGATGTTGACCACGCCGCTGAACGCGTTGGCGCCGTACAGCGTGGCGCCCGGGCCGCGGATGACCTCGATCCGGTCGATGTCCGACGGGTTGACGCTGATCGACTTCCAGAACGTGTTCCCCAGCGCGTCCAGGTACACCGAGCGGCCGTCGACGAGGACCAACACCTTGTTCGCCATGCGCTGGTTCATCCCGCGGATGGCGACGTTGTGGTTCGACGAGCTCATCGTCATCAGCTCGATGCCCGGCACCTGCCGCAGGATGTCCGGGATGGAGGTCAGGCCGGCCATCCGGATGTCCTCCTGGGTCACGATGTGGGTCGAGACCGGGGCGTCCACCGGGGAGGTGGCCTGGCGGGAGGCGGACACGACCTGCTCCTCGTAGACCGACTCCAGCCCCTTGGCCGTGAGCAGCTCGTCGGCGCCGAGCTCGTCGCCGGACAGGCCGAAGCCGCCGCCGCCGGTGCGCGGCCCGCCGGTCTCGACCTTGTCGGCCACGCGCTCGAGGCGATCGGCGAGGTCCATCAGCATCTTCATCTGCTCGGCGCTGACCTCGCCCTCGATCATCTCGATCTCGGGCTTCTCGGCCTCGCGCTGGGCCAGGGCCAGCTCCTCCTCGATCTGGTAGATCAGGGCCTGGACGTCGGCGGCATCCGGCGGACCGGACTCCACGTACCGCCGGAAGTAGGTCAGGGCCTCCTCCTGGCGCCCGGCCTCGGTGAACGCGCGCCCGATGTTGAACAGCACGTTGGGGTGGGGGAGGATGTCGTACGCGACCTCGAGCTCGGCCACGCCGGCGTCGATGTCGCCGCCAGCGATGAGCTCCATCCCTGCCTTGAAGTGACGTTTCGCCTCGTCACGTGGCGCGGCCAGCGCCGACAGCGTCAGGGACGACGCCAGGATGCCGACCGCGAACAACAGCAGCACCCGAACCCAGGTCCGGGTTGGTCTGCTCGACACACACCCCCGCAGCTGCGCGTCACGCATGGAACGCTCCTCCTGTACCTGACCTCGGCCAGCAGCTCGTACGGATCGCCCGTACTCCTACTCCAGACCCCGTTGGTGACCCACCTCGTCTAGTACGGATCGTCCTTGTAGCCCTCGGGCGTGTCCCCGCCGTCTTCCGCCGGCGTGGGCGTCTCCGTGGGCGTCTTGGGCTCGACCCTCGGGATCTCGGACAGCGTCACCGAGGCGGCCAGCCGGCCGTCCCGGACCTTCTTCCGCACCGTCCGATCCCGATAGCCATCCTTCCGTACGACGAGAACCAGACCTTCGTCTGCCTCCCCCCGGGTCACACTGATGCTTCGCGAACAGGGCGTGGTCCCCATCGACGATTCGCTTCCCCCGCGAACCAGGGAGACCGAGGCGCCCTCGGGCGTCGACGCCACCGAGAGGCTGACCGAGATCACGTCCGACGGGCTGGTGCCGGCGGCGGTGCCGGCGTCGGTGCCGGCGTCGGTGCCGGTGTCGGCGCCGGCGTCGGAGCCGGCGTCGGTGCCGGCGTCGGTGCCGGCGTCGGTGCCGGCGTCGGTGCCGGTGTCGGTGCCCGCATCCCCGCCGGTGGTCCCGGCGTCCCCGCCGGTGGTCCCGCG
>CAZOYV010000030.1:0-43885 GCA_964584075.1 uncultured Rickettsiales bacterium
CCGCCCCCCACCAGCCCCCACGCCCCACCGTAGCCGGCGAGGCCCGCCAGGTCCCCGCCCGGACGGTCGCTGCCCACCGCGAGCTCGGCGGCCACGGCGCGACGGAACCCCAGCCCGGCCGGGTTGACTTCGAGGGCCCGCGGGTCGTCGATCCAGGCCACGGGCGAGGGCAGCAGCAGCTGCGCGGCGGGGTCCATCCTCGGCGGTGGCTCGTCGGCCCGGGCGCGGACCACCCCACCCAGGACCGAGAGGAGGACGAAGGAGACTGACCATCGGACGAGCATGCGGCGCATCACACGGCTCCAGTGCAGGTCCCCCCCAACGTAGCAGAACCGACACGCGCCGGACCGTGTCCGCGCGGGTGGCGGCCGCGTCGCGCCCACCCCCCGAGGAGCACGGGCGCGCACCAGGAAAAACGGGCAATTACGACCCGCGGGGTGTCGTTGACACGCCTCGTGGGGCGTGCCTATCCTATGCTCTCGATATCGAGCCCGCTATCGGTGTATCTGCAGGTCGCTGTGGGTGCGCCGCGCCCCCTGGGGGTCCGAAGATGACAGACAGGCTGCTTGCGATCGTAGGAATGGTCCTGGTTTCCACGCTCCTGGGGTTCGCCCCCGGCGCCGGAGCCCAGCCCGCGGACGAGGACGCCGAACCGGATGAGGACGGGGAGGAGAGCGCTGGCGAAGGCACGGGATCGCCCGCGGAGGCGCCCCCGGAGGCGCCCGAGATCGACGAGATTTCGATCACCCGCGAGCTCAAGTCCGTGGAGCAGAACGTCAACGTCCTCAAGGAGAAGGTGTTCCGCTCCAAGGCGCGGCTGTACCTGCTCGAGGAGAAGGTGATCAAGGGCGTGGTCGCCGGGGCCAAGGCCCAGCTGGTCCACGTCAACAAGCTCGGGTCGGCCTACCGCATCGAGTCGATCACGTACTTCTTCGACGGGACGCCGATCTTCGAGAAGGTCGACGCCGCGGCCGACTTCCAGCGCAAGAAGGAGCTCAAGATCTTCGAGGGCAACATCCCGCCGGGCAACCACTCGATCACGGCCAACATCGTGGTCCGGGGCAACGGCAGCGGGGCGTTCTCGTACCTCGACGAGTACACGTTCAAGGGCCAGGAGAGCTACTCGTTCATCGCCGAGGACAACAAGACCGCGGTGATCCGGATGGTGCTCCAGAAGAAGGGCGGGGCCCTGGGGAACTTCGAGGAAGGTCCGGTGATGAAGTTCGAGCAAGAGGACATCGCCAACGTCCCGGGCGCCGACGAGGGCTGACGAGGAACGGCACGGACGCGAGGAACCACTGATGTACAGACGCCTCCTCTGCTCGACCGTCCCCCTCGGCGCCCTGCTGCTGGCGCTGATCGGCGGCACGCTGGCGGCGCCGGCCCTGGCGCAGCCCGGGCGCGCCGGGGGCCGGTCGCTGAATCCGTCCACCCACCTCGATCTGTTCGTCGAGAAGGTGGACCTGATCGAGATGCGGGTCGATCTGCTCGGCCACCAGGTCGAGGGAGAGCCGCTGAGTCGCTCGCCGCAGGAGGTCCAGGACCTGCTGTTCGAGGCCAACTTCGCGTTCCTCACGGAGGACTACGACACCGCGGCGCTGCTGTACTACTCGATGCTGGACAACGGCGATCTGGCGGGGAACGCCAGCGAGGCCGACGCCCAGTTCTACCTCGCCGAGAGCCTGTTCAACGCCCGCAACTACTACCCCGCCCAGGCGGCGTACCAGGCCATCGTCGAGTACGGGCCGATCCACCCGCACTACGACGACGCGGTGATGAAGCTGATCGAGCTGTTCGGGCTCACCGGCGAGATCGACCAGTTCAACTACTACTACGACAACTTCCTGCAGACGACCCGCAACAGCGCGGGGCCGTCGGCGCTGCGCGTGCGCTACGCGCTGGGCAAGACCCTGTACCGACAGGGCAAGCTCGGCGAGGCCAAGCAGATGTTCGCCAACTTCCCCTCGGGCAGCCAGTACACCCCGCTGGCGACCTATCACTACGGAGAGATCCTGGTCCGCGAGGGCTACGACAAGGCCCTGGCCGGGGACGAGGCGGGGGCCGGCCAGCTGTACGATCTGGCCAAGATCGAGTTCGAGAAGGTCGTGCAGATGCCGACCTCCACCGACGAGCAGGTCTCGGTGCTGCATCTGGCGTATCTGGCCCTCGGGGCGATCTACTACGAGCAGGGCGACGAGACGATGGCGATCGAGTCCTATCGCTTCATCCCCCAGGGCTCGGACCACTTCGACGACGCGCTGTTCCAGCTGTGCTGGGCGTACGTCCGCAACGAGAACTACGACGCCGCGCTGCGCACCATCGAGATCTTCCTGCTGGCCTACCCGGAGAGCACGCGGGAGCCCGAGCTGAAGCTGCTCGCCGCCCACCTCCGGGTCAAGCTCGAGCAGTTCGAGCAGGCCGTGATCGACTACCAGGCGGTGGTCCAGGAGTACGAAGAGATCCGGGTTCGCCTCGATCACCTGGTGGAGTCGCCCATCGATCCGATGACGTACTTCAACCAGCTGGTCGACGAGAACTACATCGTCGACGCCGAGTACCGGGTCCCGGAGCTGGCGGGCCGGATGGCGCGCGAGGACGCACGCCTGAACAAGGCGGTGGAGGTCGCGTCGGACCTCCAGGGCGAGAAGTTCGCGATCGCCGAGGGCCAGGGCGTCGTGGCCCGCATCGAGGAGGCGCTCTACGGCGAGGGCTCCGGCGACATGATGACCTCCTACCGGGCGCGCCGGCAGGAGATCGACGCCCTCGACGCCCAGGTGCTGGCGATGGAGAGCGAGCTGGTCGAGATCGAGGCCGCGTTCATCATCGAGGGCCTGGAGGGGGACGCCTCGGCGGTGCAGAGCATCCGCGACCGGCGCCGGGCGCTGCAGGACGAGGCGGCGATGGCCAAGTCCCAGCACGCCGACCGCGCCGAGTACCAGGAAGACCTGGCGATCGTCGCCCGCGGCATGGAGCTCGAGGCCTACAAGCTCGACACGATGATCGAGGACGGGATCGCCCGGCTCGCCGGTGTCGAGCTGTACCTCAAGACCCAGCTCGAGGAAGGGAAGATGACCGAGGACGAGGTCCAGGGCCACCGCCTCGAGCTGGAGGGCATCCGTCACCAGCTCGATGGACAGCAGGATCGCCTCGGCGGCGTCCACGCCACGCTGGACCCCCGCCGCGAGACGGTCTCCGGCGTCCGCGAGGCCTCGGCCGACGAGCTCCAGCAGCGCACCGCGGTGCGGGCCCAGATCGGGGAGCTGGTCGAGGAGCTGGTCGGGTACCGCAAGCGCGTCAACCGCTCCAACGCCAACCAGTTCTTCGCCCTGGTCGACCAGAGCCGCTCGCGGCTGCGGACCACGCGCCAGCGGACGGGGACGATGATCGACGCGCTGGAGCGCCGCGAGCGCGAGGAGGTCGACAGCATCCGCAACCTGCTGCAGACCGAGAAGGACTCGCTGGCGTCCTACGACAGCGAGGCCGACGGCTACGACCGCGACAACGCGGCGGTCTCGGGACAGCTGGCCAGGGTCGGCTTCCGCAACGTCCAGGAGACCTTCGAGGACACCGTGCTCCAGGCCGACATGGGCGCGATCGACGTGTTCTGGATGCGCAAGGAGGCGCTGACCAAGGAGCGCGAGGGGTTGCGCGACGAGCGCTCGCGGACCCTGCGGGAGCTGAAGCAGATGTACGAGGTCCTGCTCGAGTTCGAGGAAGAGGCCGAGGAAGAGGACGAGGGGGGGTTGATGATCGAATGACACGGATCCTCACCCTGCTGTTGCTCCTGCTGCTGCCGGGGTCGGCGCTGGCCCAGGCGGACGGCGCCGTGCGGGCGGCCACCGACGAGGACCTCGAGGAGTTCCGCGCCGCCTACGCGCGGTACACCGAGCGGATGGACGAGATCCGCGCCGAGATCAAGCGCATCGTGACCCACCGCTACCAGGAGGAGATGGACCGGCTGACCTCCAAGTACGACACGCGCACCGACGAGATCGAGCTCGAGGAGCGCGAGCGGCGCCTCGAGGCGATCCGGATGCACGAGGAGTTCGTCGCCAAGTACCCCGACAGCCCGTACACCGCGCACCGGATGTTCCGCCTCGCCGACCTGTACCTCGAGGAGACGGACTACCAGTTCCTCGTGGCCCAGTCCGACTACCGCAAGCTCGAGGACGCCTTCGACGCGGGCGAGATCAAGTCCCTGCCGGAGCCCCCGGGAAAGAACTACGCGCGCGCGATCCGGATCTACAAGCGCTTGATCTCGGACTTCCCCGAGTACAAGTACCTGGACGCCGTCTACTACCTGCTCGGCTACTGCTACTGGGACGATCTCAGCGAGCAGCAGGACGACGCGCTGGCCCTGGAGACCTACCACGAGCTGGTGGAGCGGCTCCCCGACAGCCGCTACGCCGCCAACGGGTTCTTCCAGCTCGGCGAGATCTACTTCGAGGAGCTCGAGTTCGACAAGTCCATCGAGTACTACACGCGCGTGATGGACATGGAGGCCGAGGATCTCTACGACCGCGCCCTGTACAAGCTCGCGTGGGCCTACTACCGCAAGGACGACCTGGCCAACGCGATCCCGCGCTTCGTGCAGCTGATCGACTACTCCGACACGATGCTCGTCGAGGAGGGCAAGGAGAGCCAGCTCAAGCCCGAGTCCCTGAAGTACCTGGCCATCTCGCTGGTGGACGAGGCCGACGACGCGTTGGTCAAGCCGATGGATCGCGCCGAGCAGTTCTTCGGCGAGATCGGAGACCGTGCCTACGAGTACGAGGTGTACACCGGGATCGACGACGTGCTGTGGCAGCAGGGCCGCTACAACGAGGAGCTCGAGACCCTCGTCCGGCTCCAGCAGCTGTACCCCGAAAGCCCGGACAACCCGGACTTCCAGTACAAGGTGATGCAGCTGCACTACCTCAAGGACAACCCCGACCCCGACGCCGCGGTGGCCGCTCGCATCGAGCTGGTCGAGCGGTTCAAGGAGGGGACGCCCTGGTGGGAGGCGAACAAGGGCAACCCGGACGCACTGCGGGCCGCCTCGGACTACATCGAGGAGTCGCTGCTCGACGTGGCCAAGACCTACCACGCCAGCGCGCAGAAGATGTTCACCGAGCCGGGGGAGGAGCCCGCGCGCGCGGAGTACCTCAAGGCCGCCGCCGCGTACCAGGACTACCTGAACCGCTTCCCGTTCGCCAAGGACGCCTACGAGACCCAGTACCAGATCGCGGAGTGCTACTTCTGGGCCGGCGACTACGAGCGCGCCGTCGCCGAGTACAAGAAGATGGACTCCTACCCGGACAGGACGTACTACGTCGACACGCTGGACTCGCTGGCGTTCGCCTACGAGCGGCTGATGAACGAGCGATCCGGGGACTACAAGACCAACGCGTCGGCGCTGGCCAACGTGGAGATCGAGCTCGGCGACAGGCCCGAGCAGATCCCGGTGCTGCCGATCAGCGAGGACCGGATGAACTTCATCACCGCGGCGGACCAGCTCTACGAGCACGACCCGACGCACGAGGACATCCCGCGAAAGCTCTACATCGCGTCCGAGATCTTCTACTACCACAACCAGATGGACGAGGCGCAGAAGCGCTTCCAGACGATCATCGACCGCTACCCGCAGCTGCCCTTCTCGGCGTACGCCGCCGGCCTGATGGTGGACCTGTACCACAAGACCGGGCAGCTGGATAAGGTCTACGACACCTGCGTGGCGTACCTGCAGATCCCGATGCTCGGGGACGACGAGGAGCTGTGGAAGGAGCGCCTCGAGTTCTACGAGATCAAGAAGCGCAACGCCCAGTTCAAGCTGGCCGAGAAGGCCGGCGCGGGCGGCGACATCAAGGGCTCCGGGTCGATGTTCGAGGACTTCTACCGGGAGTACCCCGAGAGCGAGAACGCGGCGCTGTCGCTGTTCAACGCCGCGCTGCAGTACGAGAAGTCCGGCGACACGATCAAGTCCAACGAGCTGTACGAGGAGTTCCTGCGCAAGTACGAGAAAGACGAGCGCGCGCCGAGCATCTTCTTCCGCATCGCCGGCCAGTACGAGCGCACGATGGATCTGGACAAGGCCATCGAGTACTACGAGAAGGTCGCCACCCTGCACAAGAAGTACGAGCACGCAGGCGACGCCTACTTCAACGCCGCGTTCCTCAGCCTCGGGATCAAGAAGTACGACCAGGCTGCCCGCTACTACCTCAAGTACGCCAACGACTTCGAGGTGGAGGACGAGGACGAGGCCTACTGGCGGGCCGCCGAGGCGTACTACGAGGGCGGCGACTACCGCCAGGCGCTGGAGACCTACCAGGCGTACAACCGCAAGTTCGGCGACAAGGACGTCAACCGGACGATGGAGTCGCTGATCAAGCAGGCCGAGATCTACGAGAAGCAGCGGGACAGCCGCAAGCTCGAGCAGGTCCAGCAGCAGATCCTGACGCTGTACGACGAGTCCCGCGGGATCGGCGCCGAGCTGAACACGGTCAGCGTCGCCGCCGCCGCCGAGATCGCCTTCCCCGAGCTCGAGGCGATGCTCGACGAGTACGATCAGATCAAGCTGCCCAACGTCCTCGACCAGGAGAAGCTGCAGCCGGTTCTGGACGAGAAGAAGGCGGCCGCCAAGCGGATCTCGGAGAAGGCCACCGAGTTCCTCACGACGTACCCCGACTTCAACTACATCATGGCGTGCATGTACATCCAGGCGAACGTGATCCAGAAGTACGCCGACATGATCTACGCCTGGAAGCCTCCCTACGACCGCAACATCATGGGTCCCAAGACCGAGGACACCAAGTTCGAGTGGGAGGACCTGATCACCGAGCAGCAGATCACGCTGGCGGAGCCGTTCGAGATCGAGGCCCAGGGGCTGTTCGAGCTGGTGATCGAGGAGGCCAAGAAGCGCAAGCAGAACGCGCCGTACGTCGAGAAGGCGCGGCAGGCGTTGCACAAGGTCGATCCCAACTCGTACCCGCTGCTCAAGCCGCACCGTGTCCAGTTCGGCCGCTCGGACTACAAGCCGATGCCGGAGCCCAAGGAGGCGCCGGTGGAGGAGACCTCGTGAGACGCGCCCTGGTCCACCTGGCGGTCCTCGCGATCGCCCTGTCGTGGGGCCTGCCTCCGGCCGGCGCCCAGGAAGACCCGCCGCCGGCGGAGGCGACCACCGCGCCGGCTCCGTCCCAGACCCAGACCGCCGAGGACATCGCGCGCGCGCGGTTCAACGAGGGCTTGATGGCGCTGCGCACGCAGCCGCCCCAGCTCCCCACCGCGGTCGACCGCTTCGAGCAGGTCGTGCAGCGGATGCCCGACTGGGCGGAGGCCCACTACAACCTCGGGCTCGCCTACCACAAGCAGGGCAACACCGTGAAGGCGATCCCGGCGCTGGAGCGGGCGACCCTGATCGATCCCAAGCTGGGCGACGCGTGGGTCGTGCTGGGGACGATGTACGAGGAGCAGAACCGGCCGGGGGCCGCGCTGGACGCCTACGCCCAGTGCGTCAAGCACAGCCCGGACAACACCGACTGCCGCATCGGCGAGGTGCGCTACGCCGCCGCCCAGGGGGAGAGCCCCAAGCAGATCGTCGACCGGATCAAGCGAATCCTCGAGATCAATTCCACCAGCGTCGGCGCCTACGTGCTGCTGTCCGAGGCCTACATGGACCAGGGAGACCTCGAGCTGGCCAAGTTCGCGCTGGACAAGGCGCGCAAGGCCAACCCGCTGGCGGAGCAGAACCCCACGGTCCACTGCAACCTGGGGATGATCTACCGCGCCAAGGGGCTGGACTTCGAGGCCAAGCAGGAGTGGGAGAAGGCGCTGCAGCTGGACCCCAACCACGTGCAGACGATCGTCAACCTCTCCAACCTGCTGATCTTCAACCTGGACTACGCGGGGGCCAAGCAGCTGCTCGACCGCGCGATGCTGCGGGAGCCGACCCACGAGGGCGTGCGGCTCGCGATGGGGATCGCCAAGCAGGGCACCGGGGACCTCGAGGGGGCCAAGGCCGACTTCCAGTACATCCTGGACAACGACCCGGCCAACACCGACGCGCTGTACAGCCTGGCGGTGCTGTACAACGACCACTTCCAGGACTACGACAAGGCGATCGAGACCTGGGACGAGCTGATCCGCAACTCGCCCGGGCTGGCCAAGGACGACCCGATCCACGAGTACCGCGAGGACTCGGTCAAGGCCATCGAGCGGGAGAAGTCGCGCATCGAGCGCGAGGAGCGCAAGCGCCAGCGGGAGGCCGAGAAGGCCGCCCGCGAGAAGGAGGAGGCCGAGCGGCGGGCGGCCGAGGAGGCCAAGGCCGCGGAGGAAGCGGCGGAGGCGCCCCCCGAGGAGTCGCCTCCGGAGCAGCCGCCGGCGGAGGGCGAGCCGCCCGCCGACGAGGCGGCCCCGGCCGAGGACGGGGAGCCCACGGAAGAGGGCGCCAGCGGGGGCTGAGGGCCCGTGTGTCTGCGGTGAAGAAACGGTCAAGAAACGGCCCTCGCAGCGGGAACCCGAAACCGTGTCGTGGGCCGGGCCGTTGGTGGGACGGAGGGCGGGCCAGGAGGCGCCCGCCGCGGGGTATTGAACCGGTTCCTGGAGTTCCCCTATAATGGGCGCTCTGAACCGGCATGGAACGGAAAAAAGGGAGTCATATCGATGACATTCGTACGACGTTCCCACTCCGTGCTGGTCGCCGCTGCGGCAATCGCGGCGGTGGGGCTGGTCCTGCCGGCCCTCGCGCAGCAACGTAAAAAGATCGTCATAGAAGAGGCGGAACAGGTCGAAGGTACCGTCCAGAAGCCCCAGGTGACGTACATTGTGACGCGTCAGGACATCGAGGACGAGGAGCAGCTGAAGCTGAACAAGAGCTTCATTCCCAAGATCGTCGAGTCCGTCGAAAAGGAGCCCTTCTAGCCGAAGGGGCATCGAACGGAACCGGGGCCCGGGTGTGGACCGGACTCCGGATACGCAGATACGGCATGGCTTGAGAGCATCTCGAGGAGGACTACGGAATGGGTCAGATTGTTGAGTTCTTCACCAAGGGTGGACCGTTCATGTACGGGATCCTGGGCGTGTGGGTCATCGCCCTGGCGACCATCATCGAGCGGTTCTACTTCGTCTTCTTCCGCTACAACCTCAACGGCGCTGCGTTCATGGCGCAGATCCAGAAGCTGGTGATGGCGAACAACATCGACCGCGCCATCAAGCTCTGCAACGCCGAGGCCAACGCCGCGCTGAGCCGCGTGCTCAAGGCCGGGCTGACGCGGGCCAACCGCAGCACCCTGGAGATCCAGAACGCGGTCGACGAGGCGACCCTCGAGGTGATGCCGCTGCTGACCAAGCGCACCCCGATGCTGGGCATGTGGGCCAACGTCGCCACCCTGACCGGCCTGCTGGGCACCATCTCCGGTCTGATCCAGGCGTTCAAGGCGGTCGGTGCCGCCTCCGCCGAGCAGAAGCAGGCCCTGCTGGCGTCCGGTATCTCCATCGCCATGTACACCACCGAGTTCGGCCTGATCGTGGCCATCCCGATCATGATCTTCCACTCGATCATCCAGGCCCGCACGACCAAGGTGATCGACGACGTGGACCAGTTCTCGGTGAAGCTGGTGAACCTGCTCAGCGCCCGCCAGCGCGGTTCGCTGAAGGAGGGTGCCGAGGGCTAGCGCCCTCGTGCGCACGACCACGGGTCCACGGGTACATCCCGCGGTCCGAGGCGGCCCGGAGTGGGTGCCACGGCGCGGGGGCTGGAGAGCGCAATGGGCGCAGCAGTAAGTCGGAAGAAATCCGCCACCGACGAGAAGATCGGGCCACCCAACCTGGTCCCGATCATGAACCTGGTGACGATCCTAATCCCGTTCCTGTTGCTCACGGTGCAGTTCGTTCACCTCGCCGTGATCGACAGCTCGTTGCCGGCCATCGGCGCGCCGAAGGCGACGTCCGACCAGGTCGACGACAAGCCGCCGTTGATGCTGACGATCGCCATCACCGATCGCGGGTTCATCGTCGGCGGCAACGCGACGATCCTGTCGTCCGGCGAGGACGAGGGGCAGATCACCGACGTGGCCCAGGCGGTGGAGCGCGAGCCGACCGTCCCGCTCGACGGCGAAGGGAACTACGCCTTCGAGAAGCTCACCGACCTGCTCGTCAAGGTGAAAGCCGAGTACCCGGACGAGCAGAACGTCATCCTGATTCCGGAGTCCGAGATCAAGTACGAGACCATCGTCCACACGATGGACGCCTCGCGAGACCACATGCCGGAGGGCGGCGAGAAGCGGGAGCTGCTGTTCCCCTTCGTGGTCATCGCGGGCGGGGCCCAGTAGGAGCGCACGATGCCCAATCCTGCTGAGATTCGCGCCAAGAAGCGGAAGACCGAAGAGGGTGGCCTGTCCATCACGTCCCTGATGGACATGATGACGATCATCCTGGTCTTCCTCCTCAAGAGCTATTCGGTCGAGGACATCCAGGTGAAGCCCTCGGCCGACCTGAAGCTGCCGACGTCGACCTCGAAGAAGGCTCCCGAGGTGGCGGTCAACGTGGTCGTCTCCAAGCGGACGATCTCGGTGGACGGCGTCAAGGTCATCGATGTCTCCGACGGCCTGGAGGTCGCCGAGGAGTACAAGCGAGGCACGATGATCACGCCGCTGTACGACACCCTCCAGGAGAAGGCGGACGAGGCCAAGGCGGTCGCGGCCCGCAACCCGGCCACACCGTTCAAGGGCCGGCTCCTCTTGCAGTGCGACAAGGATGTCCCGTTCTCGCTGTTGCGCGAGGTGATGTACACCGCGGGGCAGGCCCAGTTCGGCGAGTTCAAGTTCGTGGTCTACAAGGGGGGCGAGTGAGGAATTCGTGAAGAAGTAGACAGCAGGAACGCGAAACGCTGGTATGATAGGGGGGTGCATCTTTGACGCGCCTGCGCGCGTGGAGTGCCCCGAGCGGGTGCGGAATCATCGCTAGCGCTGCTGGGTTCACGAGGAACCCGCGAACTGCTCGAAAGGACGCCGATGGCCGCTAAGGCTCAGCCTAGCCACAAGGTCCTTCGGATCGGGCTCATCCAGGGGGGGAAGATCCTGGAAGAGCGCCTGATCCGGGCGGGGCAGAGTGTCACGATCGGGGAGTCGACGAAGAACACCTTCGTGCTTCCATCGTCCTTCCTCCCCAAGCAGTACAAGCTGTTCGTCGCCAAGGGCCCGCAGTACCATCTGGTCTTCACCGAGCAGATGCAGGGCAAGGTCTCGATCAACAACCAGGTCCAGCCGCTGAACAAGCTGATGGGCAGCGTCGCCAAGAAGCGTGGCGACGCGTACTGGCTCAGCCTCAACGAGAAGAACCGCGGCAAGGTCCAGGTCGGCAACGTCACGATCCTGTTCCAGTTCGTGCAGGCCCCGCCCGAGCCCAAGCGCGTCGCGGTCAGCTTCAGCCCCTACAGCCTCCGCGAGATGGACTGGGTGTTCTGGGGGTTCTTCCTGTTCTCCTGCGTGATCAACGCGGCCGGCTACATCTACATCCAGTCCCAGCCGCCGCCGGGCAAGGTCAGCATCGAGGACATTCCCGATCGCTTCACCCAGGTGTGGTTCTCCGAGGACGAGATCACCGATCCCACCGATATCGAGGAGGACGAGGAGGGTCTCGGCGAGGAGGAGATCGAGGAGGACAACTCCAACGCCGGGGACGGCAGCGAGGAGGAGGACGGCTCTGCGGGGGGCGCCGAGGACGAGGGAGAGCAGCTCTCCGCCGAGGAGCTCAGGGCCCAGCGAAAACAAGAGCTGATGGAGCAGGGGCTCGCCGCGCTGATCGGGACCACCGGCGACACGCAGTCCAGCGACGCCGTGGCGGATCTGCTCGCGGACGGCGGCAACCTCAACGACAACCTCGACGCCGCGCTGGCCTCTGCCAGCGGGATCAAGGTCGCCCAGCGGGGCGAGGACGCGGCGCTGCGGACCGGCGGGGGCGGCACCGGCGAGGTGGGCAGCATCTCCGACATGGCGGGCGTCGGGGGCGGCGAGGCCGGCTCCGGGAACAAGGGCCAGAAGGAGGTCCAGGCCAACGTCGGCGGCAACCTCGAGATCACCTACGGGGACGCGGGCGACGTCAACGCCGTCAAGCAGTACGTCAGCCGCAAGAAGGGGCAGATCAAGGCCTGCTACGAGGAGCAGCTCAAGGCCAACCCAGACCTGGCGGGGAAGGTCGAGATCACCTGGACCGTGCGGGCCGACGGCAGCGTGGGCGGTGCGTCGGTGGCGAGCAACACCACCGGCAACAAGGACCTCGAGAACTGCATCCTGCGTCGCATCAAGCGCTGGAAGTTCCCCGAGGGCGAGGACGAGTTCGAGATCACCTACCCGTTCAACTTCTTCAGCAGCTGATCGGGGTCCGAGACCCCGGCGATGGGCGTCCTGCGGGGCGCCCATCGGCGTTCTGGGGCCTCGCGCGGCGCGTGGCCGCGCGCACTCGCACGGAAGAGCGGTACGGGATCGCTACGAGTGGGATCCACCCGAAACGGCTGCCGATGGTCTATACTTCCATGAAGTCGTCACCCCGCCACGGATTGACAGCGAGGCGCGACGACCATAGGATACGAAAGTCTCTGTTCGGGGCTCGGAGGATCGATCCATGCGCATCAGTGAATGGCCCCGGCTGCTGGTCGGGTTGGGACTCGCGGCGGTGCTGGTCGCGCCTGCCGTGGGCGCGCGCGCGCAGGAGGAGGAGAGCGTCTCCGCCGGGGACATGACTCCTCGCCAGCATCTGCAGTACTCCGAGGAGACGGTCGACGAGATCAAGTCCGGGGTGCGCAAGGTGCTCAAGATGGTGGAGCAGGCGCAGCGCGACAAGGACGTGTTGCTGCTCAACTGCCTCAACGAGAAGCTCGCCGGGCTCAAGGCCCTGCTCCGCGTCGCGGAGCAGGCCGACACGGCCGTCCAGGAAGCGTACGCCCGGGAGAACAACGATCTCGCGGCGCACGAGTTCCAGAAGATCGTGATCGCGCGGCAGCAGGCGCAGCAACTCCAGGTCGAGGCAGACGCCTGTGTGCCGGAGGTGGGAACGTCGTACGCGGGAACGGGGAGGTGGTCCAGTACCGGACCGGAAGAGGACGAGGACGAGAGCAAGTACGACGCCGATCCGTCGGGGTACGAGCGTCCGCCCGAGGCCTCTCCTTTCACCTGAGATAGCAATCCAGGAGCGAGCGCTGTAATATCCGGGGACGATTGTCTCCAACAACCCACGCCGGCGCGGCGTGGGAGACCTCAGCGGCCAAAGAAGCGGTGTGAAGATGCTAGGGGGAACGTCGAGGCTCGTGTACGGCATCAGCCTGCTGGCGCTCCTGGCCGTCGTGCCAGGGGCGTGGGCTGCGGATGACGACGAAGGCATCAAGGCCGGCGCCAACACTCGTTTCCAGCCCGGCGTGCTCGTCGCGGGTGCCTACCAGAGCAACGTGTACCGCACGGAGAGCAGCCCGGAGGGGGACATCACCATCCGGGTCGAGCCGCACCTGAGGCTGGTCCACAGTTCGAACAACGCCAAGTTCAGCGTCTTCGGCGAGTACCACCTCAAGAAGTACACCGGGGCGTTCGTGGACCAGGACACCGACCCGGTGGGCCACAAGGACCTCGACATCTTCCTGAACTACATCCTCGGCGCCGACCTGATGACGCGGCCCAAGAGCCCGTTCTCGTTCATCGTCGCCGACCAGCTCAGCCGGCTCTCGCGGGAGTTCGACAACGCCGACCTGCTCACCAACCGCTACTCGCGGATGGACCACCTGTCCAACCGGTTCCACATCGGCGTGGAGGGGCGACCGGGGAGCGCGTTCCGGATCCAGGGCCTGTTCCACTTCGATCTCGGGCGCTACACGGGGGCGAGCGACCAGGGCGTCGGTGCCGCCGCGGACCGGCGAGTCTACGGTCAGGCCTACGACCTCTACGGCAGCCTGCTGGTGGGATGGAAGTTCTTCCCCCGCACCCAGCTGATGCTCGAGGCCGACTTCGGCCACATCCTGTGGGACCCGACATTCCAGGATCTGGTCAGCGGGGGTACCAGTGAACCCGCCGTGGCCGGGCTCAACCAGTACGACTCCGATCACTGGCGGGTGTGGCTCGGGGTCCAGGGGCAGTTCTCCCGCAAGATCTCGCTGCAGGCGATGATCGGGTACGGCAACGCCTACTACCCGGACAGCCCCGAGGACCCCGCGGAGAAGAACCTCGGCGGGATCAACGGACTGCTCGGCAAGGCCCAGTTCCACTGGAAGCCGGTCCCGACCCACCGCCTGACGGTCGGGTTCCTGCGGGACTACCGCTTCATCTACTTCTCCAACTACTACGTCAGCAACTCCCCGTACGTCCGCTACCGCGGACAGATCGCGGGGTTCCTGCTCCCCGAGGCCGAGTTCGCCTACCTGCTCCGGACCATCGCGGGCGACGTGGATCGCACCGACCACGAGATCCGCGTCAAGGCGGGCGTCGGCTTCCAGATCGCGGACTTCTTCGAGGTCGGCGTCGGCTACCGCCTGTGGTCGATCGTCGGCTCGACCGACGCCGACGCCCGGTTCATGGACCACGAGGTCGGCCTCGAGATCGAGTTCGGCTACTAGTCGATCCCCCGCTCCTGAATCCAGCCTCACCCTGAACCGTCTGATCGATCGGCGGTCCGCGTACCGGACTCCCCGCTCGGGGAGTGGTCGGCGCGTGGATGGTAAAACAGCGCAAATGTTGACATTCCGGGCGTTTTCGCCGTACGATCTGCGTGCCCCGGTGTCGTTGTGCTGATGTGTGGTACCCGCCTGCAGGGCGGGAGTCGAGGTCGAAGCGGTGGGCAGAGGGCGGAGCCGAGCGGGTGGCGGTAACAAGACCACCCGGCGCAAGAAGTCTCCCGACAAGAGCAGTCCGGACAGCCGCCTGCGCCGGCACTCGCGCGAGATCGGCGGTCTGCTGCTGATCGCGCTGGGCGTGCTGCTGTCGCTGGCGCTGGTGAGCTACCACCCCACCGATCCGTCGATCAACACGGCCTCGAGCGAGCCGGTGCAGAACTGGATCGGCCCGATCGGGGCGGCCATCGCCGACCTGCTGTTCCAGTGGCTGGGGGTGACGAGCTTCGTCACGGCGGGCGTGTCGTTGGTCTTCGGGGGGCGCTTGCTGGTCCGACGGCGGTCACCGGTCCGCTGGTCCGAGCTGCTGGGCCTGGGATCGATCGTCGTCCTGGTGGCGATCCTGGCGCAGCTGGTCGTCGGGAGCGTGTCCTTCCGCGGCGAGCCGCTGCCCACCGGCGGCGCCCTCGGCGAGATCCTGTCGGGGTTGCTGGCCGGGGTGCTGGGGCGCGTCGGGACCGGCGTGGTGGCCACCTGCGCGCTGCTGATCACGCTCAAGCTCGCGCTGGACATCTCGTTCGCCGAGATCGCGGGGTGGCTGCGGGGGCCGGTGCGGCGCCTGCTCACGCTGGCGAGGGGGCTTGCGGCTCGCGTCGCCGCATGGTTCGTGGAGCGGCTGACGGGAGCGCGGCGCAGGATGAGCGCGCGCTGGACGGACCTCAAGGACGCTCGAGCGCGGCGCAGGGCCGCCCGCGAGGAGCGGCGCCGCCGCAAGGCCGAGGCGCTGGAGCAGCAGCGTGCCGAGGAGCAGGCCGAGGCCGAGGCCGAGGTCTGCGACGCCGTGCTGGACTCGATCCAGACGCGCGCCGTCAAGCCCCGGATCGTGACGCCTCAGCCGCCCGGGCTGCCGCCCACCGAGGCGTCCGAGGAGGTACCGAGCAACCGGGTCGAGGGGCATGGAGAGGTGATCAGCCTCGAGAACCTCGACCAGGTCGAGAGCGAGGAGATCGCCGACGCGGGGCAGCCCGCAGCGGTGCAGGTCGAGGTCACGGCGCACGGACAGCCGGAGGGTCCGGGGGACGCTGCGAGGTCGTCCGGGGAGATCCCGGCCGCCGCTTCGCTGGCCTCGCTGCAGGCCGTCGAGTCGGTGGGGCGGGACACGGCCGGTGGCGGTCCGCGCATCGTCGAGAGCGAGCACCGCACCTCGCCCCCCAAGGACGACGTGGACAGCCTGCGCGGGTGGGCCGACGACGTGGAGTTCTCGGTCCCGCCGCTGTCGCTGCTGGATCCGCTGATCGCCGACCACGTCGGCTACAGCGAGCAGGAGCTGCACCAGAACGCGCGTCGCCTGGAGCGCAAGCTCAAGGACTACGGCATCGATGGCCACGTGGTCGAGATCCACCCCGGCCCGGTGATCACGATGTACGAGTTCGAGCCCGCGCCGGGGGTCAAGGTGGCGCGCATCGCCAGCCTGCACAACGACCTGTCGATGGCGCTGAAGGCCAAGCACGTGCGCATCATCGCGCCGCTGCCCGGCAAGGGCGTCGTCGGCATCGAGGTGCCCAACAAGAAGCGCGAGACGGTGTACCTCCGCGAGGTGCTGGTCCACGAGGCCGACGCCATCGCCCAGCGCAAGCTGCCGATCACGCTGGGCAAGGACATCGTCGGCAAGCCGTCGCTGGGCGACCTGGCCAAGATGCCCCACCTGCTGATCGCCGGCACCACCGGCTCGGGCAAGTCCGTCGCGGTCAGCGCGATGCTGATGACGTTGCTGCTCAGCCGCACCCCCGAGGAGGTGCGGATGATCCTGATCGATCCCAAGATGATCGAGTTCAGCGCCTACGACGACATCCCGCACCTGCTGCTGCCGGTGGTCACCGACCCGAAGAAGGCGGCCCACGCGCTGCGCTGGGCGGTGGGCGAGATGATCCGCCGCTACGAGATGCTCAAGTTCGTCAAGAAGCAGAACATCGTCGCGTTCAACAAGCAGATGGATCAGCTGCGCGAGGCGGTCGAGCGGGATGGCGACGCGGCGCTGCCGTGGGACCCCGAGGACGAGCAGTGCCCGTTCCAGGGCGTCCCCAGCAACCTGCCCTACATCGTGATCGTGATCGACGAGCTGGCCGACCTGATGATGGTCGCCAGGAAGGACGTCGAGGACTGCCTGGTGCGGCTGGCGCAGCTGGCGCGGGCGGCGGGGATCCACCTGCTGGTGGCGACCCAGCGGCCCTCGGTGGACGTGATCACCGGCCTGATCAAGGCCAACTTCCCGGCGCGCCAGAGCTTCCGGGTCAGCTCCAAGGTCGACAGCCGCACCGTGCTCGACGCCAACGGCGCGGAGAACCTGCTGGGCATGGGCGACATGCTGATGCTCAAGCCGGGGACCTCGGAGCTGCAGCGGATCCACGCGCCCCTGGTCACGATGGACGAGATCGTGCGCGTCACGGACAACCTGCGCGAGCAGGCCGAGCCGGCGTACCTCGAGGAGGTCCTCGAGGGGGGCGGCGTCGGCGCCGGGGCGGCGGCCGCCGAGGAAGACGAGGACTACGACGAGCTCTACGACCAGGCGGTGGCGGTGGTCGCCGAGGCGGGCAAGGCCAGCACCTCGATGCTCCAGCGCCGCCTCAAGATCGGCTACAACCGCGCCGCGCGGCTGATCGAGAAGATGGAGGAGGACGGGGTCGTGGGGCCCGCCGACGGCGTCAAGCCGCGGGAGGTCTACGCCCAGCCGTTCGGGTCGGAGCTGTGAGGCAGTGAAACAACGGCCCGTGCTGGCGGGTTGAAGGGGTATGCTGATGCGGGGAGTCACCACGGCCGTCATCGTCACCGTGCTCACCCTGGGCCTGCTCGCCTCGGCCTCGGACGAGGACCAGCTCGCCGTCGACCGCGTGCTCGGCGAGGTGCAGGCGCACTACGAGGGCGTCACCAGCCTGCGCTGCAGCTTCGAGCAGGAGAACGTCTACCTCGGCGGCGAGTCGCTGACGCAGCAGGGGACGCTGGAGCTGATGCGCCCGGGCAAGATGCGCTGGGACTACCGCGCGCCGACGCCGCGGCAGTTCATCTCCGACGGCACCAGCCTGTGGGTCGTGCACCCCGACGAGAACAAGGCGTTCGTGATGACCGACACCGACTCGGCGGTGCAGGCCAGGATGATGGACTTCGTGATCGGCCTGCAGGACGTCCGTGCCGACTTCGACGTCGCCCTGGTGCCCGACGGCGGCGGCCGCGCCGACAACGTGCGGCTGGGCCTGACCGCCAAGCAGCCCATCGCCGGCCTGGAGCGGATCTACGTCGACGTCGATCCCAAGACCCACGCGATCACCGCCGTGACCCTCGACGACGGGATGGGGAACCAGACGATCACCCGCCTCTCCGAGGTGGTGACCAACCCCAAGGACCTGGCCGAGACCCGCTTCACCTACACCGCCCCGGAGGGGGTGGAGGTGATGCCGTACTAGGTTCTCCGTCGCCTCTCTCCCGCGGACTCCGGGTGCCCGTCGAGGACCGGTTCGCCTTGACATCCCCCCCGAGGATGGCAGATTCGTGACCTCCTGCTGGAAGGGGAGGATGACGCGATGGGGACGCGATCAAGCTGGATCACGACCGCTCTTGGCCTGCTCCTGGTGATGGGCTGTCCACAGGCCGAGCCCGGTGACGATGACACCACGGAGGACGGCGACGACGATACCGACGTCGTACTCGGGGGGGTGACGGACACCGACGAGCAGGTCGACTTCGGCTACGTCGAGGTGGGGTTCACCGGACAGATCATGCTCGAGGTACGCAACGCTGGGTTCGCGCCTCTGGAGATCACGGCCGTCGTCGTGGCAGGGGCAGAACACGGGGTCTTCACCGTCGATTTCCCGGGCACCGTCGTCTTGCCGCCGGACGAACCCACCGTGTACATGCCCCTCGACCTGACCTTCACGCCACCTGCGGCGGGGCCCCACGATGCGTGGCTGATGTTGTTCTCCTCGGACGTGGACCTGGACCCTGGCGAGCCGTTCCTCGTCCCGCTGCTCGGCGCCGGGAAGATCGATGCCGACGGGGACGGCTACTTCGACGGCGAGACCTACCACGAGATCGACGCCGACTGCGACGACAGCGACGACGGGGTCTACCCGGGGGCCCCCGAGGCCTGTGACGGCGTGGACAACGACTGCAGCGGTGGGCCGGGCGCAGACGAGACGGATCTGGACGCCGACGGGTTCATGCCCTGCGAGGACGACTGCGACGACGACGACCCGGCCCGCTATCCGGGCGCCACCGAGCTGTGTAACGGCCTCGACGACGACTGTGACGGTGGCGTCCCGGACGACGAGGCCGACCTCGACGGCGACGGCTTCGCCGCCTGCGAGGGGGACTGCGACGACAACGACCCGACCTCGACCCCGGCCGACCTCGACGGCGACGGCTACCCCTCCTGTGGAGGCGACTGCGACGACGAGGACCCCCTGATCCACCCCGGCGCGACCGAGCTGTGCGACGGCCTCGATGGCGACTGCGACGGCACCCTCCCCATCGACGAGCAGGACGGCGACGGCGACGGGATGTCGAGCTGCGAGGGCGACTGCGACGACGCCGACGCGGCGATGCACGGCCACGACCTCGACGGCGACGGGGCCAGCCCCTGCGACGGAGACTGCGACGACGCCGATGCGCTGCTCAACGCCCTCGACCTCGACGGTGACGGCCACACCACCTGCGGTGGCGACTGCGCCGACGACGACGCGGCGGTCCACCCGGCAGCGTTCGACGACTGCGACGGTGTGGACAATGACTGCGATGGCGTCGCCGACAACCCGCCCGACGTCGACGGCGATGGCGCGGGGATCTGCGACGAGTACCCCGACTGCGACGACGGCGATGCCACCGTTCACCCCGCCTGGGTCGCACCTGGCGTGGTCGGGGGGCTGGGGACGGTGAGTCAGCCGTTCGGGTCGATCCAGAGCGCGGTCTCGGTGGAGAACTGCGGGACGGTCTTACTGCGGGAGGGGGTCTATCAGGAAGGGGCGACCGTTCTGATCGACCACGGCCCCGTCGGACTGGTGTCTGTCGATGGACCGAGAATGGCCGTTCTGGACGGTGGCAGTTCTCACGAGCTACTCGAGATCACAGTTGGTCCGGTCACCTTGGATGGCCTGGTCCTTCAGAATGGTGTCGGTGCATTCGCAGGTTGCATCACCTCTGAGGCCGATCTGAACGTGTACAACTGTGTTGTGCAAGGGAATGAAGCCGACTACCTCACGCTAGGCGTCGGCGCGATCTACGTGGCGGGGGCGGCACTAGATGTCGATAGCTCGGAATTCTATCTGAACAGAGGATGGGCGGGCGCAATCTCGGCCTGGAACGCAGAGGCCGTCGTGACAGACAGCGTTTTTGGTGCCAATGGCGGGGGCCTGGGCAACTTCGGACCAGGAGGGGTCCTGATGGCGGGAGGGCAACTGACCGTTGATGGAAGCCTGTTCTTCGAGAACCTCGCCTCGGCTGGCGCGGGGATCGGGGCGCTGTCAGCAACGAGCGTTCACCTGATCGATTCCACGTTTGAGTGGAACGAATGCAACTTCCACGGCTGCGGGGTGAGCCTCGATGGCGTCGCTTCCTTCGAGATCGAAGGATGCACTTTCGAAAACAACTGGAACGACTACGGCGACGGCGGTGCTCTGCATGTCGAAGGCAGCGATGGCACCGTCCGCAATAGCACATTTCTGGACAACGATGCCCTCGGCAGCGGGGGTGCGATCTGGCATCGTGACGCTGTCCTCGATGTGGAGCAATCGTTGTTCCTCGCGAACCAGGCCACTGAAGGTGGCGGCATACTCCTCGATGGCGGAGAAGCTCGGATCTCCAACTGTATCTTCAACTCGAATGCGGGCGACGGAGCTGCCATCTCATCCGATCTCGCAGTTCTCAGCCTCGTCAACAACACGTACTTCGACAACCGGGCATCCCAAGATCAGGGTGCGGTGAAGTTGACGACCATCCCGGCGACCCTGGAGATACAGAACAACCTCTTCTTTGGCTACACGGAATTTGCTTTCGACTGTGACGGAACGATCGTTGGTTTTGACTACAACTGTCTCGAGGCGGATTCTCCCCCGCGAGATAGTTCCCCGACTTGTACGCTGGTGGGTACGGGGGACATATACGCGGTCAACAATTTCTACTCTGCGATCGAAGACCTGGACCCGATGAATGACGATCTCCACCTTCTCGTAGTTCATCCGGCTATCGACAGCGGAAATCCCGACATGACCTACAACGATCCAGATGGCTCGAGGAACGATATCGGAGCTTTCGGTGGCCCCGACGCGATGCCATGAGCAATCAGTTCACATGAGCCTGAATACCGTCTTTCTCGCGAGCCTCGGCTGTGCCAAGAACCAGGTGGACAGCGAGGGCATGATCGCCCGACTGGTGGGCGCCGGCTCCGTGGTCGTGGACCAACCCGAGGCTGCGGATGTGATCTTGGTCAACACCTGCACCTTCGTCGAGGCCGCGACCCAGGAGTCGATCGACACGATCCTCGAACTCGCCGAGCAGAAGAAGGCCGGCCGTTGCCGGCGGATCGTCGTGGCCGGGTGCCTGGCGCAGCGCTACGCCGGCCAGCTGCGGGAGCTGATGCCCGAGGTGGACGTGGTCCTCGGGGTCGCGGCGCTGGACGGCGTGGTGGACGCCTGCTGCGCGGTGGCGCCGGACGCGGTGGTGGTCCCCGCGGCCGACGAGGCGCCGCTGGACGGGCTGCCCCGGGCGGGGCTGGCGCGGGGGCCGTCGGCGTACCTCAAGATCGCCGAGGGGTGCTCGCGGACCTGCGCATTCTGCATCATCCCGCAGCTTCGCGGGCCGCTCCGCTCACGGCCGATCGCGGAGATCGTGCGGGAGGCCGAGGCGCTGGCCGCCAGCGGCGCGCGGGAGCTGATCCTGGTGGCCCAGGACACCACCGCGTACGGCCGCGACCGCGGCGGGCGGTCGCAGCTGCCGGCGCTGCTCGAGGCGCTGGACGGCGTGGCCGGCGTGGACTGGGTCCGGGTGCTGTACGCCTACCCGGCCCACTTCTCGACCCGCCTGATGGAGACCATCGCAGACCTGCCCCGGGTCGTCCCCTACGTGGACGTGCCGCTGCAGCACGTCGACAGCGGCGTGCTGCGGGCGATGGGGCGCTGGACCAGCGAGCGGACCGTCCGGGCCCTGGTGGCGCGGTTGCGGGCGCGGATCCCGGGGCTGACGCTGCGTACCACGATGCTGGTGGGGTTCCCCGGCGAGACCGAGGCGGCGTTCCGCAAGCTGCTGGACTTCGTCGCCGAGGCCCGCTTCGAGCGCCTGGGGGCCTTCGCCTACAGCCCCGAGGAGGGCACGCCCGCAGCGCTGCTCCCCCGCCAGATCCCGGACGCCGTCCGGCAGGAGCGGCTGGACGAGCTGATGGCGCTGCAGCTGGAGATCCACGAGGCCCACAACCGCGCGCTGGTGGGGACGCGGCTCCCGGTGCTGGTGGAGGGGTTGCGCGACGAGCTGCTGCTGGTGGGGCGCCACGCGGGCCAGGCCCCAGAGGTGGACGGCGACACGATCCTCGACGGTGTAGCGGAGCCTGGGGAGCTGCTGGAGGTCGAGCTGACGGGGGTCGACGGCGTCGACCTGGTGGGGCGGCCTACAGGTAGGCGATGGCGCGGACCAGCTGGGTGATCAGCTCGCGGCTCTCGTCGGACAGGTCCTCGAACTGGATCCCCATCCCGGGGTTGGGGTTGTCCTCGCCCTCGCGCCACGGGTTGACCCACACGACCTTGCCCTGGACCTCGATCGCCTGGTCGGCCTCGGGGGGCTGGAATCGCATCTCCACCACGGTGTCCTCGGGCAGCGGCTCGCGGGTCTCGATGAAGATCCCGCCGCGGGAGATGTTGGTGGTGTACTCGAAGAGGAAGTCCCCGCCCGACTGGGCGCGGTAGTCCATCTTGGTCCGCAGCGGGTGGCGCTGGTTCTGCCGTTTCTCCTCGGTCATCGCCCCTCCTGGCCCCCGTTGGGGCGAACTCATCCTGTCAAGCGGGAGGGGTGGGGGTCAAGATGGAGGACGGAAAGTGCCGTCAACCACCGGAGCTGATATGGAAAGAGTAGTTCTGGCAGTTGTTGGCCGTACCCGACTGGCGAACAACACGTACCTGGTAGTAGTCACTGTCGTCGGTGAGATCGCCCCCCGTGAAACTGACAGCGGAGTAGCCGACACCACCCGCGATCAGAGATCCATCTTGGTACAGCTCGATGTACAGCGTCATGTCGGGTGGCTGTCCGATGTTTGCATTGACATGGAAATCGATGCACCAGATCGGATCCCATTGGTAGATCTCATACCAGTCCTCGTCTGAGTTCGACGAGAGAATCGCGTCGGTGATGCTTGCCGACATGCTGCAATTGTCGAAGATGTCTGGGCTGTTGTCGTAGAGCCAGGTAGCGGTTCCGACGGTGTCATTCGACTCGTGCGGATCCCCCGGCGCGTCGTTCCCCTCCACCCCGTCACAGTCGTTGTCCACCCCGTCGCACAGGTCGATCATCCCGGGGTTGATGTTGGGGTTGCTGTCGTCGCAGTCCGGGGTGGGCGTGTTGCAGCCGTAGTAGCCGTCCTGGTCGAGGTCGACGAACTCGTCGCCGAGGCCGTCGCAGTCGTCGTCGATCCCGTTGCACAGCTCGAGCTGTCCCGGGTAGACGTCCGGGTCGGTGTCGTCGCAGTCCACGTCGACGCAGGCCGCGCCGTCGCCGTAGCCGTCGCCGTCGTCGTCGGTGTCGAGGCAGTCGCACAGCGCGTCGCCCCCCGAGCAGTCCTGGTCGATGCCGTCCTCGCAGATCTCGGGGTTGTAGGGGAACATGTTCGGGTTGAGGTTGTTGCAGTCGGCGAGGTCGCAGCTGTAGTGGTTGCCGAACCCGTCACCGTCGGCGTCCGAGTAGAAGCAGGCGCAGTCGTCGTTGGGCGCCGTCGGGGTCCCGAAGTCCATCAGCGGCCCGAGCAGGGTCGTGGAGCCGCACCACAGCGTCGGATCGTCGTTGTCGGTGGCGTCCCAGAACCCGTTGTCCAGCATCAGCGCCATGCCCACCAGGTCCAGGCCGGTCCACGCCGCGGAGAAGTCGTAGTCGACGCGGTCGACCTCGACCACGTCGAACGTCAGCACCACCTGGTCGATCCAGTTGTCGAGGGTGAAGCCGGTGTACTGGTACGTCACCGCGACCCCGCCGTTGGTCGCCGGGTTGGCGTTGTTGCCCAGCGTGACGATCCCGCCGGACGGCACCACCAGCGCTCCGCCGGAGTTGATCGTGTGGCTCTCCCCGCCGTCGTCGGACAGGACCCAGCCGTCCAGATCGATGTCGGAGGTCGAGGCGTTGTAGATCTCGATCCACTCCCCGGCGGCGTCGACGACGGCGTCGGGATCGACCATCATCTCGGTGATCACCAGGTCGCCGGCGACGGGAAGCACGACCACCGTGGCGGTGCCGGCGGTGCCGAAGTCCTCCCCGTCGGTGGGCGTCACCAGGCAGGTCCACTCGTCCCCCAGCGCGGTCTGCGCCGCGGGGATCGTGTCGGTGACGAACGCCGTGGGCTGGCCGTTGCGCTCCCAGCCGAAGTCGTAGGTCACCGTGTCGGCCGGGTCGTCGTCGGTGGAGGCCACGTCGACCACGCAGAGCAGGTCGTCCTCCACCCCCGGCGCCACCGGCAGGATCGAGACCGTCGGCTGGGATGGAGGCGTGTTCGAGATCGTCACGGTGGTGCTCGTCACCGGGGTGCCGTACTCGATGCCGTCGTCGGGGTAGACCACGCAGTAGACGTCCTGGTGCTTGTCGAACAGCGTGCCGTCCATCGTCGCGGCGCCGTCCTGGACCATCACGGCGTCGACCCAGAACTCGATCCAGGCGCCCTCGGCGTCCCCGTCCTGGTCGGACCAGCCGGTGGGCGTGCAGGTCAGGGTGTCGGCCTCGTAGGCCGGATCGGGGGAGAGGGTCGCGCCGGAATAGCTCGGCGCCGAGTTGCCGATCGTCACCGTGTCGCTGATCGTGTTGCTCGTCAGGGCGCCGTCGTCGGCGGTCACCTCGCAGGTCCACTCCTCGCCGCGGTCGGTGTCGGCGGCCACCACGGTGCTGACCGTGATCCCGGTGGGGCTCCCGTCCCGCAGCCAGTCGAACGTGTAGTCGACCACCTGCCCGTCGGGGTCGACGCTCCCGCTGGCGATGCACTCCAGGTCGTCCGACGAGGTCGGCGTCGGCGGCAAGATCGTGACCGTCGGATCGGACGGCGGCTGGTTGGCCGGGTCGATGTGGATCGTGATGCTGTCCTGGGCGACGTGGCTCGCCTCGTCGGTGACCGTGATCTGGATCGTGTGGTCGCCCTCGAGCAGCTCGTCGGTGGCGAGGATCATCACGCCGGTGGTCTGGGGCGGCGTGGTGTCGAACTCGCCGGCGAGGTTGCTGGTCCACGACACGGACAGGTTCTCCGCTCCGCGGTCGTCGGTGGCGGTGGCGACGAAGGTGATCTCCTGCCCCTCGACGAACGTGTCGTCGTCCTGCGGCTGGTCGATCTGGACCGTGGGGGGCGAGTCCTCGGGCAGCACCTCGATGTCGACGGTGTCGCTCGCCGTGAGGTTGTCGGTGTCGGTGACGGTGACCTTGACCACGTGGGTCCCCACCGGCAGCTCGGGCACGGTCAGCGACGTCGCACCGCTGTTGTCCGCCTCGCTGGTGCCCAGCTCCTCGGTGATCGGCTGCTGGTCCTCGGAGTAGGTCGTCGTCCACTCGATCGTCATGTCCGGTGGCGAGTCGTGGCCGTCCGAGACCTGGGCGGAGAACAGGATCCCCGCGCCGAAGTCGAACTGGTGGGGCCCCTCGAGCGGATCGGGCTCGAGGATCGTGACCTCGGGCGGCGTCGGCACCTTCTGGGTGCCGGGGTCCTGACAGGCGACGACCAGCGGCACAGCCAGCGCGATCAGCAGGCCGAGGGTCCGGCGTGAGCGTGTGGGCATGATGGGCCTCCACGGGGGCTGGACGAATTGTACCAGGCCCGCCCGCCGTTCTCGTAGCGTCGCGGATGCGAACGCGCGCGCGAGCGGTCACGCCTCGCGGTAGCCGGTCACCGGCAGCTCGAGCACGAACACGCCGTCGCCGCCGTCCTGGCCGGGCCTGGCCCGCAGGCTGCCCTCCAGGCCCTGGATCATGCGGCTGGCGAGGTACAGCCCGAGTCGCGTGTTGGCGAACGGGGACGGACCCTCGTGCTCCGGGAAGTGGGGCTGGAACACGAACTCCTCCTCGATCCCGGGCTCGAGGCGCCGGGACGGGACCTGCAGACGGTAGCGCCCGCCGACGAGCCGGTGCTCGACCTGCAGCGGGGTCCCGCCGACGAACGGGATCGGATCGAGGATCTCCTGGAACACCCGGTCCATCCACTGGCGGTCGACGCGGACCATCGGGATCGCCCCACCGGCGGCGATCGACTCCAGCGCGGTGGTCCGCGGGATGCCCGCCTCGCGGAGCAGGCGGTGGACCGTCATCTCGTCGAGGTCGGGGACCGCCAGATCGGCGTCCAGTCGCGAGATCAGCAGCATGTCGTCCACCAGCTCGAGCAGCTGCTCGGCGTTGCGCTTGATGATCCCGACGTACCGGCGCTGGCGCGTGTCCGTGGACGGCGAGGTGGTCTCGCTCAGCAGGTTGGCCTCGTTGAGCATCGCGTCGAGCGGGGTCCGCATCTGGTGGGTCAGCGACGCGACGAACTGCCGGCTGGAGAGCCCGAGCTCCTCGAGCTCCTCGGCGCGGATCTCGAGGGACTCCAGCGCGGCGTACTGGGGTCGCAGGTCGTGGAGCAGGACCAGGTAGTCCTCCCCCGCCGCCAGCGGGACGACGCGGTAGGCGACCGGGATCGGCTCTCCGCCCCGGACCGGGATCTCGCTGCGCCCGGCGGGTTCGGCCACGGTGTCGCCGTCGACGTCCCAGCCGAGGTGGACCACGGCGTCGACGAGGATCCCCTCGAGGCGCTCCGCGGATCGACCGGTCAGCTCCTCGGCGGCCCGGTTGGCCCTGCGGATCCAGCCGCTGCGGTCGACGACGAACACCGAGGTGCTGATCGCCGAGAGGATCGCCTCGAGGCGCAGGTGGCGGTTGGCCGATCGCGTCAGCTCGGCCTTGCGCGTCTCGTGGTGACGTTCCACCGCGTCCAGCAGGGGCAGCAGCAGCAGCGCGCTGACCCACAGGTAGCCCAGCGTGATCGCCAGCCCGAGCGCGCCCTGCCAGCCCGGCGGTGCCCGGTCGGGGGTCCCCACGAAGATCACGGAACCCGCCACCGAGAGGAAGAACAGCGAGATGCCGATCGCGGCGACGGTGCTGCGCCACAGCAGCGCCATCGCCACCGCGGGGATCGCGGCCAGGACCCACATCGGGCTGGTCACGAAGTCGGCGAGCCGGGTGGCGACCAGCACCACCACCACCATCAGGATCACGCGCGTGGTGCGCCCGATCGACTCCCGGTGGAGCCGCCGGGCGGCCCACGCCAGCAGCGCCTCGAGCAGCCCGAGGATCGCCAGGCTGCCCAGCAGCCACCAGGGCTGGGCGAGCGATCCCCAGGAGAGCACGACGGCCACCAGCGCCAGGACCAGCAGGGCGCCGCCGAAGCTCAGCAGGATGCGGTCGTTGGGGCTAGTCACGCGGTCCGCGCTCCCGCTCGCCGTCCTCGGCGCCCGCGTCGTCCCCGGCGCCGGGCTCGCGCCGGTCCGCCAGGGCGTCCCGCACGGTCTGGACCAGCGCATCGAGCTCGAACGGCTTGCTGATGATGCGGTCGAAGCCGGCGGCCTGCATCCGGCGCTGGTCCTCGGGCAGCACGTGGGCCGACATCACGATCACCGGCGTGTCCGCGGAGGACTCCAGCTCCCGCAGCGCGGCGAGGGTCGCGAAGCCATCCATCTCGGGCATCTGCAGGTCGAGGATGATCACGTCGGCCGGCCGATTCGGGAGGGTCTGCAGCGCCTCCCGCCCGGAGCTGACCGCGGCGACCTCGAAGCCCCGCACGGTGAGCAGGTCGTTGACCAGCAGGCGGCTGTCGACGTTGTCGTCGATGACCAGGACGCGAGCCACGATCAGCCCTCCTCCAGCTGGACCACGGGGAGCCCCTCGAGATCGTCCTCGTAGTCCTCCAGCGAGCGAACGTCCCGGCTCCCGTCGCGGTCCCCGCGATCGAGGATCAGCACGAACACGCTGCCCTGGCCGGGGCGGCTGCGCAGCGTGACGTTGCCCCCCTGCAGCTCCATCAGGCGTCTCGCGATGGGGAGCCCCATGCCGCTGCCCGACTCGACGCCGGGCTGGGAGTGCCCCCGCCGCAGGGGCTCGAACACGCCCTCCTGCTCGGTCCACGGGATGCCGATCCCGGTGTCCTCGACCACGACCTCGACCCGCCCGCCGAGGACCCGCGGGCTGACCTGGACGCGACCGCCCACCGGCGTGAACCGGATCGCGTTGCTCAGCAGGTTCAGCAGCGCTCGCGTGGTCCTCGTCTCGTCGCCCCGGGCGATGACCTCCTCGCGCGGGCTGCGCAGATCCAGCGTCAGGCCTCGCTGCTCTGCCATCGAGGCGACGAGCTGGACGGCGTCCCGCGCGATGCGGTGCAGATCGAAGGTGGAGCGCTCCGGGGTCGGGGTCGCGCCGAGGTGCACGAACTCGCGGACGTCGTCGAGGATCCGGGTCACGTGGTCACCGGATCGCTGGATCACGACCAGCTGGTCCTCCTGCTCGTCCGTGAGCTCGCCGAACTCGCCGCTCTGCAGCATCTGGGTGAACCCCAGCACCGCGTTGAGCGGTGTGCGCAGCTCGTGGCTCATCAGCCGCAGGAACTCGTAGCGCCGCCGGGAGCCCTCCTGCAGCTGGTGGTAGCGGTCCTCCCGCAGCTGGACCTGCTCGAGCATCCGGTCCGAGCGATGCAGCACCGCGACCCAGTGGGAGCGCTCGCGGCCGCCGAGCGGGAGCCGCCGGATGTCCAGCGCCCAGCGCTCGCCGCGGTTGGGGCCGGTGGCCAGGTAGGTCTCGATGGCGTGGAACGCCTCCTGGGTCAGGGCCTCGGCGTGCCGGGGGATCGGGTCCTGCCCCTCGGGCGTCGTCACCACCTGGGACAGCAGCCGGTCCGCCAGATCGAAGCCGAGCAGCTGCCGGGCGACCGGGTTGGTGTCGAGGATCCGCAGGTCGCGATCGAGGATCAGCACCGGCTCGTCGATGGCCTGCAGGATCGCGCTCTCCTGGTGCTGCCGCTCCCGCAGGCGCCCCTGCTCCCGCACCATCTCCCGGGCGTCGCCCCGCTCCCGCAGCGCGATCGCCAGGGCCAGCGAGCCGAACACCAGCAGCACCGGCAGGCCCACCGCGGTGTGGGCCAGGTCCGCGCGGCCGATCGGCTCCATCCAGCCAGGCCGCGCCAGCACCGCCGGGACGATCGCGATCACCGGCACCAGCGGGATGGTCAGCAGCCGCCAGCGGGTCGGGTTGCGGGCCGCCTCGAACAGGCCCGCGGCCGCCACGGTCAGGTAGATCGGGGTGGTGAACGGATCGGCGAAGCGGCACAGCACCGTCAACACCAGCAGGACCCACGGAAGCCGCAGGTTGCGTACCCCCCCGCGCGCGCTCGAGACCGGCAGCCGCGCCAGCCACTGCTGGAACACCACCAGCAGCGCCAGCGCGACGATCGCCGGCACGAAGCGGACGTTGGGGTGGGAGGAGAACGCCACCAGCACGGTGACCCCGAACAGCGCGGCGATCACTTCCAGGCGCGAGATCGAACGGCGCAGGCTGGCCCGGGGTCCGCTCACCCCCCCAGTATCCACGGCCGGGCGGATCGTCGCCACTGTTGAGCGCAGGGGCCCGCGGACGCATGATAGGAACGGTGAAGAGCGGATCCCTGCTCGCGTCTCGATACCGCGTGCTCCGCAAGCTCGGCAAGGGCGGGATGAGCAACGTGTTCGAGGCGATCGACACGCACTACGACCGGCGGGTGGCGATCAAGACCATCCGGCGGCCGGCCGGCCTGTCCCTGCTGCGGTTCAAGGAGGAGTTCCGCAGCCTGGCCGAGATGCGCCACCCCAACCTGGTGGAGCTGTACGACCTGTCCCGCGACCGGGACGCGTGGTTCTTCTCGATGGAGCTCGTCGAGGGGATCGACCTGGTGACCCACTTCGAGGCCCTGGGGGGGCACGAGAGCCTCAGCAGCGCGGGGCGCGACTCGGACGGCGAGGGGCGCCCGCCGCCTCCCGGGGCCTCCTGGCGCGAGGTGCGGCGGCTGCTCGCCGAGATCGCCAGCGCGCTGTGCTTCCTCCACGAGCGGGGCCTGGTCCACCGCGATCTGAAGCCGTCCAACATCCTGGTCGACGGGATGGGGCGGCCCCGGATCCTGGACTTCGGGATCGCCAAGTCGCTGCAGACCGCCGAGGAGGTCCAGGAGGCCCTGCGGCTGCGCAAGGTCGGGACGCCGGGGTACGTCGCCCCAGAGCAGATCAAGGGTCGCGCGTTGCCGGCCTCGGACATCTACTCGCTGGGTGTGATCCTGTACCGCATCCTCACCGGTCGGCTGCCGTTCCGCGGGCGCAAGCGCGACGTGCTCGTCGCCCACCTCAGCGAGAAGCCGCGACGGCCCGAGGACGTGGTCTCCGGCGTCGACCCGTACCTCGCCGACCTGGCGATGCGGATGCTGAGCAAGGTCCCCGACGAGCGGCCCACCGCCGTCGAGCTGACGCGGCTGTACCGGGTGGAGCGCAGCCTTCCCTCGGTGGAGCTGTCGCAGGACGAGGACCGGCTGGTGCGGACGCCGTTCCTCGGCCGCGAGACCGAGGTCCGCGAGGTGCTGGGGCTGCTGCTCGAGGTCACCATCGGCGGGCCGCTGATGGTCTGCGTCGAGGGTCCGTCGGGGATCGGCAAGACGCGCCTCGCCGAGGAGGTGATGGTCCCGGCGCGGCGCCGCGGGATGCGCTGGTTCCGCGCGCGGTGCTACGAGCGCGAGCAGATCCCGTACAAGGCGTTCGACGCCGTCGCCGACCAGCTCGTGGGGCACGTCCTGTCGTCCCAGCGCCAGGATCTGCTGCTCAGCGGGATCGGCGCGGACGACCTCGCCGCCCTGGCCCGGCTGTTCCCGATCGTCGCCGACCTGCCGCTCGAGGAGCCCCTGCCGCAGAGCCACTCGCGGGAGTTCTCCCTGCGGCGCCAGTCGGCGTTCATCGCGTTCTCCAAGCTGCTCGCGGCGGTGGCCGGCGACTCCGGGCTGCTGCTGTTCATCGACGACCTGCAGTGGGCCGACGACGGCAGCTTCGAGCTGCTCAACTTCCTGCTGCAGCAACGGGGACACTGCATCGGGATCATGGCCACCGTGCGTCCCGACGAGGGCAACGTGCCCGCCTGGGTGTTCCAGCGCGAGGGCTCGCCGGTGCGGCTCCACCACGTGCCGCTGGAGCCGATCGGGCGCGAGGAGACCGAGACGCTGGTCCGGGCGATCCTGCCCGACGCCGTCGGCCACGAGGCCCTCGCCGACGAGGTCGCGGCCGAGGCGCAGGGCAACCCGCTGGTGATCGAGGAGCTGGTCCGGTTCCACCGCGAGACGGTGCTCGCCGAGGGCAACCTGGGCGAGCCGCTGACGTTCTCGGACATGGTGATGCGCCGGATCGAGGCGCTCGACGACACCGCCCGTCAGGTGATGCAGACCTGCGCTGCGGCGGGCTATGCGCTGGAGCTCGCGGCCATCGCGGCGGCCGTGCGGGCCTCGATCCAGGAGACCAGCACCGTCGTGATGCGCCTCGTCGACGGCCGGCTGCTGCGCCGGGTCGCCGGTCGCGAGGGGGGAATCCGGCTGTTCCCGTTCCACGATCGGGCCACCGCGGTGCTGCTCGACCACATGGAGCCCGCCCGGCGGCGCCAGATCCACCGGCGGCTGGCCGCGTACCTCGAGGAGGCCCAGCCGGACGCGTTCCACGCGCTGGCCGACCACTGGCGGCTGGCCGGGGTGCCGGAGCGGGCCTCGACCTACGCCCTGCGCGCCGCGGAGCACGCCGAGGAGGTCCAGCTGCTCGACCGCGCGATCCGGTACTACGCGATGGCGCTGGGGTTCCCGCCCCACGGCGTGGAGGACTGGCAGATCCGGGTCCACCTGGCCGAGGCGCTGGACCGCGCCGGGCGCTTCACCGAGGCCGGGCGCGCGTTCCGCGCGGCGGCGCGCCGCGCCCCGCGGACGCTGACCAACGGCCTGATGCTGCGGGGCGCCCGCGCGCTGCTCAAGACCGGGGACACCGTCACCGCGCTGCGCACGATGGAGCGGGTCACCACCGGGCTGTGGGGCGAGGCGCTGGTGCAGCCCACCTGGCGTGGGTTCCTCGACTCGGCGGTGGAGCTCGTGCGTTCCCGGCCGCTGACCCAGCGCCTGCCGTTCGACGACTCGCCGGCCGACGTCGAGAGCGCCGAGCTGTGCCTCGAGCTGGGCATCGTCGTGGCGTTCTTCCTGCCGCTGCGGGGTCTGCAGCTGACGCTGCGGAGCCTGCGGATCGCCCGGAGACAGGGTGATCCGGTGATGGTCGCGCGGGTGATGGTGGCCCTCGCCGGGATGCTGGCGGTGGTCGGCTACCCGCGGGCCAAGCGGGCGGCGCGCTCGTACCTCGGGCGGGCCGAGGCGCTGTTCGGCGCCGACCGCGGCGCCCTGGGCCTGGGCAACCTGCACGCCGTGCGCGCGCTGGTGGACTCCTTCGAGGGTCAGTGGGGGGACATGCGGGCTGCGGCGGAGCGGGCCTTCGAGGCGTTCTCGTGGGAGGGCTCGGACCGATCGTGGTACGTCCAGATGCTGCGCGTGCAGCAGGTGGTCGGCGAGGTCGAGGCCGGGGATCTGAGCCGCGCAGAGCGGGCGAGCCTCGAGCTGCTCCCGGCCGGGGCGGACTGGACCGACCCCGATCTGCAGGGCTGGACCCGCTGGGCCCGCGCGCGCGTCGAGCTGGCGTTCAGCCGCTGGGACGTCGCCGAGCAGCTGTGCCGCCTCGGGCTGGCGCGGGTCAGCCGATCCCAGGATGCGTACCAGCCGCTGTGGCTGCGGCTGCGCATCGCGCTGGCGATGGCCCTGGCCGGGAGCGGGACCGACGGCGCGGCCCGCACCACCCTGGAGCGCACGATCATCGCGCTGCGGCGCGTGCCGTGGCTGGACCCGCTGTCGCGGGCCGAGCTCGACGGCGGCGCGTCGTTCGTCTACACCACGCTGTCCGAGCGCGTCGAGGGCGCGTCGCGCCGGGAGCTGCTCGGGCGTGCGGCGCGCCACGCGCGCCGGCTGCGTCGCTCGCCCCACCTGCTGTTCCGTCCGCGGGGGATCCGCTGGCAGGCCGAGATCGAGCTGCACCGCGGCCATGCTCCGCTGGCCCTGCGGCTGTCCCGCGACGCGGTCGACGCGCTGCTCGCCTCGCGGCAGCGGCTGGAGGCGGCCCATGCCCTGCTGACCCAGGCCCAGGCCGAGGAGCAGCTCGGCGAGCCGACGGCCGCCGAGACGCGCAAGGACGCCGTGTCCCAGCTCGCGGCGATCGTGCGGCCCTACGATCCCAGCCGGGATCGGCCCCCCCCCGGGACCGGGACCTTCACCTGAGCGGGGAATCCATGTCGACGAACAGCGGGTGGTCGTCCCAGCCCAGGTGGCGGCGGACGTGCTGCAGCCAGGCCCCGTAGTGATCCAGGTGCGCCAGCGCGAACGGCTCCAGACGCTCCATCAGCGCCTGGATCGCGTCGCGGACCGGACCCGGCGGCGGGGGGTCCAGCGCGGGCAGGAACGTGATCTGCTGCTGTCCATCGGGGGCGAGCACGACCGAGCAGGGCACGATCGGGGCCCCCGCGGCGCGGGCCAGCTTGGCCGCGCCGGGGGAGATCCGCGCCTCGCGGCCGAGGAACCGGACCCGCTCGAAGCGGGTGCCGATCCGTCCGTCCACGGCGATGCCGACCAGCTCGCCCCGCTGCAGGGCGCGGACCAGGACGCGGTTGGGGGTGTCCAGCGGCAGGAACGTCACCGGAAGCGCGCGGAACCAGGCGTCGCGCGTGTCGAACACCTGCCGGCCGAACCAGCTGGGCTGCCACTTGTCGGCGGGCGGCCGCCCCGCCGCCGCGACCTGGTTCCAGCGGTAGCCGTGGTGGCCGCACCACACCGGCAGGTACCAGTGCTGCCCGAGGTGCAGGAACGCCATCACCGCGCCGCGTCCCCGGGCCAGGGCCTCGTCCAGGTGCTCGCGGCCGCGCACCGCGCAGCGCCGGTCGAGCTGCTCGCTGCTCAGACGCGGCAGTACGGCCTCCTCGAGGCTGACGCGCACCTGGTGGGACAGCGCCCGCCGCACCAGCGCATCCAGCTCGCGCCTGGGCAGCGGGGTCGGGGAGCAGCGCTGCAGCTCCTCGCGCAGGATCGGTCCGTGGCGGCTGCCGAAGGTCAGCCGGTAGGGCAGCTCGAGCCCCTGCGAGGCCCACCGCATCGCCCTGGGCCAGCGGGCCGGCAGGGAGGGCACCACCAGCGTCAGGTGACCCCAGCGGAGCAGGTCGAGGACGTGCTCGGAGAGGGGGGGCGCGGCGCTCATCCGCCCAGGTCCTCGTCCTCCAGGTACTTGCGCAGGATCTTGCCCGTCGCCGAGCGCGGGATCGCGTCGCGGAACAGCAGCTCCTTGGGCACCTTGTAGTCCGACAGCGCCGCGCGGCAGTGGCGCCGCAGGTCGTTGGGGTCGGGCCGCGTGCCCTCCCGCGGGACGAGCACGGCCCGCACGATCTCGCCGTAGTAGTCGTGGGGCGCCCGGACCACGGCGACGTCGGCCACGTCGGGGTGGTCGCGCAGCACCTCCTCGACCTCCTCGGGGTCGACCTTCTTGCCGCCGACGTTGATGAACAGCCGCGTCCGGCCCCGCAGCCGCAGCCGGCCGTCGGTGTCCAGCTCGCCGAGGTCGCCGGGGAGGAACTCCCCACCGCGGAACGCCGCCCGCGCGGTGTCGTCGGCGTCGGCGTAGCCGTCGGCGAGGCCGACGCCCCGGATCGCGACCTGGCCGACCGTCCCCGGCGGCAGCGACGCACCGTCGGGTCCGACGATGCGGACCGACGCACCCTGCAGCGGCGTCCCGACCGAGTCCAGCGTGTCCGGTGCCGGCCCCGCGTCGTTGACCGTGACGGCCCCCATCTCGGTGCAGCCGTAGAGCTGCCGGACGACGGCCCCGTAGCGCTCGCCGAAGCGCAGCGCGACCCGCGGGTCCAGCGGCGCCCCGGCGCTGAACACCAGGCGCAGGCTGGGCAGCGGCCGGGTCGCCGGTCCGGGCATCTCGGTGAGGATCCGGACCATGAACGGCACGGTGGGCCACAGCGTCACCGCCTCGGCCTCCACCAGGTTGAGGATCGAGCGGGCGTAGAACCCGCCGGTGAGCACCAGCCGCCCGCGGCAGCGCAGCGGCGCGAGCAGCGCGTTGCACAGCCCGTGGGCGTGGAACAGCGGGATGCACCCCAGGAACACGTCGTCCTCGCCGGTCCCCAGCCGGGCGTGGATCGCGTCCACCTCGGACCGGATCTGGCGGTGGGTCCGCTCGACCCGCTTGGGGCGGCCGGTGGTCCCGGTGGAGTGCTGTCCGATGGCGGGCGCGTCCTCGCCGGGCAGATCGGGGAGGGGCCCCCGGGGCGCCGCGCCGCCGTTGAGCCGGCCGGCCTCGTCCACGACCACGACCTGGGTGGACAGGGTCTGCAGCTGCGAGCAGATCTCCAGCCGCTCCTCGTCGGCCACCAGCGCCCGCGGTGCGGTGTCGGCCAGGGTCCGCTCCAGCTCGCGGAGGCGGAACTGGGGGTCCACCGGGATCGCGGTGGCGCCGGCGCGCAGGGCCCCGAACAGGCCGACCACGAAGCCCGGGTGGTTGCCCGCCACCACCGGGACGCGGTCGCCGGGGCGCACGCCGCGGCCCACCAGGGTCGCCGCGGCGTGCTCCACGGTCTGGAGCAGCTCGCCGTAGGTCGAGCGCATGCCCCGGTACACCACCGCGACGGCGTCCGGGGATGCGCTCGCGGCGCGCGTCAGCAGGTCGATCAGGTGCACGGGATCAGTCGATGATCCCCAGCGCCTTGCCGCACTTGGCGAACGCCTCGATGGCGCGGTCGATGTGCTCGCGGTCGTGGCCGGCGCTGAGCTGCACGCGGATCCGGGCCTGGCCCCGCGGGACCACCGGGAAGAAGAACCCGATCACGTAGATGCCCTTCTCCAGCAGCGCATCGGCGAACTGCTGCGACAGCGCCGCGTCGTTGTCGAACTTGCCGAGCATGATCGGTGCGATGGGGTGTACTCCGGGGCGGATGTCGAAGCCGAGCTTGGTCATCTCGCCGCGGAAGTACATCGTGTTGTCCTCGAGCTTGTCGCGCAGCGCGGTGGTCTCGGACAGCATCTCCAGCACCGCCAGCGTGCCGGCGGCGACCACCGGGGACAGCGTGTTGCTGAACAGGTACGGCCGGCCTCGCTGGCGCATGATGTCGACGATCTCCTGGCGCGCGCTGATGCAGCCGCCGGAGGCGCCACCGAGGGCCTTGCCGAAGGTCGTGGTGATCATGTCGACGCGGCCCATCACGCCGCAGTGCTCGTGGGTCCCGCGGCCGGTCTTGCCCATGAAGCCGGTGGAGTGGGAGTCGTCGACCATCACCAGCGCGTCGTACTTCTCGGCCAGGTCACAGACCTGGTCCAGCTTGGCGATGTCGCCGTCCATCGAGAACACCCCGTCGGTGGTGACCAGCCGGTAGCGCTTGTCCTGGTGCTCCTGCAGCGCCTTCTCGAGGTCCTCCATGTCGTCGTGCTTGTAGATGTAGCGGTGGGCCTTGCACAGGCGCACGCCGTCGATCACCGAGGCGTGGTTGAGCCCATCGGTGATGATCACGTCGTCCTTGCCCAGCAGCGGCTCGAACGCCGAGCCGTTGGCGTCGAAGCACGACGAGAACAGGATCGTGTCGTCGGTGCCGAGGAACTCCGAGACCTTCTCCTCGAGCTGCTTGTGGACGCCCTGGGTGCCGCAGATGAAGCGCACCGAGGACAGGCCGTAGCCCCACTCGTCCAGCGCCGCGCGGGCGGCCTCGAGGACCTTGGGGTGGCTGGACAGCCCCAGGTAGTTGTTGGCGCAGAAGTTGAGGACCTCCTTGCCCGTGGAGACGCGGATCGCCGCGCCCTGCGGGGTCATGATGATCCGCTCGCGCTTGTACAGCCCAGCCTGGTCGATGCTCTGCAGCTCCTGCTGCAGGTCTTCCTTCATCTTGCCGAACATCGAAACCTCCTGATGGAGAAACGTTGATTTCCGTCTCGTCCGCCGCGGATCAGCCCCGGCGCGCCTGGGCCGCCTCGAGCTCCGCGGGATCGGGGAACAGCACCACCTTGGCCGACCTCCGCGGCCGCTCGAGCATCCGTTCGAAGCCGGTGGCGAAGTCGTCGAGGGTGAACATGTGGGTGATCACCGGCGCGATGTCGAGCCGCCCCGACGACAGGAAGTTGCGCACCCGGTACCAGGTGTCGAACATCAGCCGCCCGCTGATCCCGTGGATCTGGGCGCCCTTGAACACGATGCCGTTGTTGTAGTCGATCGGCGTGGTGGCGCTGCCGGCCACCCCGAAGGCGGTGAAGCGGCCGCCCTTGCGCAGGTACTTGAACCCCTCGTCCAGGGCCTGGGGCGACCCGGCCATGTCCAGCACGATGTCCGCACCGTAGCCGTCGGTGCGCTCGCGGATCGCGGCGACGCGGTCCTCGTCGCGGTTGGCGTAGAGCAGCATGTCGGCGCCCATCTTGCGGCCGATCTCCATGTTGAAGTCGTACTTGCCGACCAGCATGATGTCGGTGACCCCGCAGACGCGGGCGACGCCGACGGCGAACAGCGCGATCGGGCCGTCGCCGATGATCACCATCGACTTGCCCGCCACGTCGTTGTCCTCGCCCAGCGTGGCGTAGGTCGCGTTGCCCAGCGGCTCCTGGACCGTGGCGAACTCCGGCGGGATCGACGGGTCGTTGATCCAGCACACCGACTCGGGCACCGCGAAGTACTCGGCGAACGCGCCGTCGCAGTCGACGCCGAGGATCTGCATCCGCTCGCCGATGTGGAGCTGGCCCAGCAGCGCCTGGCGGTCGCCGGGATCGTAGATGTGGGTCTCGGCCGAGACGTAGTCGCCGACCTCGATCCGCTTGACGTGGCTGCCGACCTCGACCACCTCGCCGGCCACCTCGTGGCCCAGCGTCTGCGGCAGGTTCTTCGCGCCGATGCGGTTCGCCGACCAGTCGTCCCACTTGTAGATGTGCACGTCGGTGCCGCAGATCGAGGTCGCGCGGACCTTGACCAGCACCTGATCGGGTGCGATCTCGGGGATCGGGCGTTCCTCCATCACGGCGCCGAACGCCGGCTCGACCTTGACCACCGCCTTCATCGTCTCGGCCATCGGGGTATCTCCTCGGGTGCAACCTCGGGTGAAACAGGGAGGCGCATTCTAACGCGCGCGCGGGAAAGTGGCGACCTCTCGATGCCGGTCACAGCCGGATCAGGTGCGTGTCGCAGCCGGGGCAGTCCGAGGCACCGATCCCGGGGACCGCCGACCCGGCTCCGGCGTCGCGGATCGCGGTGATCGCGACGCAGGAGTCGCCCCCGGCGCGGACCCACGCTCCCGGGGCCTCCATCGCCCGTCGGAGGTGGTCGACGTGCCAGCGGACGCGGGCTCCGCCACGCAGGTGCCGGCCCACGCGCGCGGCGAGCCCGCCGGGGCCTCGCGCGCTGCCCGCGTAGAGGTACCAGCCGGCCTCGAACCGGCGGCGTCCCTGGGCGCCCACGACGATCCGGCGGGGACGGCGGAGCCGCAGCACCAGCAGGTAGGCTCCGCGGTCGGCAGGGAGCCCGGCGGCCGCGTCGCGCGGGACCCAGCGCCAGCCTCGCAGATGCTCGAGGACCGCGTCCGACAGCACCTGCGGAGGCTCTTGCGCGTGCGCACCGGGACAGTTGGACATGGATTCTCGCTGGTGTTCTTTGCTATCTTCGCGTTACCTTTGGGAAACTGCCAAGGAGGGATGGCTGGCTCCACGAAAAAATGCGCTGGTCCTCCGTGTGCGCGCAAGTCGGAGGACACCTGGAGGAGGAGAGGAATCGATGCGAAACATCCTGTTCACCATGGCTGCGCTGATCATCGGTTGTACCCTGGTCGCGGGCCCGGCCCAGGCCGGGGACGACAAGGAGTTCGACGCCACCAAGATCGAGCGCTGCAAGGTCGACTCGGTCAACGACGTGGCCGAGAAGACCGAGGGCGTGGCCGCCCAGTGGGGTGAGGTCCGCGGCAAGGTCGACGCCATCCCCGGCGCGATCGGCGAGGCCACCGGCTCCACGATCGAGAACGTCGACGGCGCCGTCGAGGAGCTGCTGGCGCTGAACCTGCCGATCAAGTTCGACGTCGGCGCGATGAAGCTCGAGGTCGACAAGGAGAACCTCGACGAGAAGCAGCAGAAGGCCGCGGACACCCTCGACAAGCTGATGGCCGACCTCCAGGAGGTCCCCGACTCGCTCACCGAGATCGCCACCAAGGCCGCCGAGGTGGGCGTCGAGGCCAGCGAGGTCGGTACCGAGGTCGCCAACAAGGCCAGCGAGGCCGGGAGCAACCCGCTCAAGGCCGTCAAGCTCGCACCCTACGTCGCCGCCGCGCCCGTGATCACGAGCATCGTCAAGTGGCTGACCGAGACCTTGCCGGCCGAGGTCGAGTCCACCAAGACGACGCTGGACGGGTTCTTCGCGGGCATGGGCAAGATGGCCGAGGCCGCCGCCGCCGGCGCCGCCGAGGCCGCCACGACCACCGAAGGCGAGTAGAGCCCCCCTCGCTTCCCCCCGCCGCGCTCCTCAGCCCTGCCCGCGGATCGTCTCGATCTCCTCGATCGTCCTGGGGATCCCTGCGCTCAGGTCGTCGTGCCCGTCCGCCGTGACGAGCACGTCGTCCTCGATGCGGATCCCCAGCCCACGGAACCGTTCGGGCGCCTCGTCGTCGCCGGCCGGGACGTAGAGCCCGGGCTCGACGGTGAAGACCATCCCCGGCTCCAGGACCCGCGGCTCGTCACCGACGAAGTACAGCCCCACGTCGTGGACGTCGAGGCCCAGCCAGTGGCTGGTCTGGTGCGGGTAGTAGCGCTTGTAGCGCTCCTGCTCGAGGGCCTCGTCGGCGGGCCCCGCGATCAGGCCCAGGCGGCACATCCCGTCGTTGAGGGTCTCCACCGCCACCCGGTGGAGCTGCTCCAGCGTTCGCCCCGGGCGCGCCGCCTCGATCGCGCGCCGCTGGGCGTCGAGCACGACCTCGTAGAGCTCGCGCTGTGGAGCGGAGAACCGGTCCGCCACGGGGAACGTGCGGGACACGTCCGCGGCGTACCCGTCCACCTCGGCCCCGGCGTCGATCAGCACGAGGTCCCCCTCGCGGGCGCGCGCCGAGTTGGCGTCGTAGTGCAGCACGCACGCGTTGGGGCCGGCACCGACGATCGTCGGGTAGCCCCAGCCCCAGCCGCCCTCGCGGCGGAACGCGGCCTCGAGGGTCGCCTGGATCTGCCACTCCCCGGTCCCCGCCGCGGTGGTCGCCATCACCTCGCGCAGCGCGTCCCCGGTGATCCGGTTGCCCTCGCGGATGCGGTCGACCTCCGCGGGCTCCTTGCGCAGCCGGAGCTCGTGCAGCGTCAGCACCGGGTCGACGATGCTGTGCGGACCCTTGTGCGGGCTACGGGGTCCGACACGGACCGCCTCCAGGGCGCGGCTCACCCCCCGTGCCTCCTGGCTGTCGTGGGGCGCGCGGTAGAACAGCACCTCGACCTGCCGCAGGGCCTTGGTCAGCTCGGGGACCAGGCGACCCACGTCGTGGGCCTCGTCGACGCCCAGCGCTCCAGGCGCGTCCTCGACCCCCAGGCGGGGGCCGGTCCACACCTCCTGGCTGGCGTCCCGGTCCCGCAGGAAGATCGACGTCGCGGGGGCGTCGACGCCGCGGGTGACCAGCAACGCGCAGTGGGGCTCGGTGAACCCCGTCAGGTACAGCAGGTCGCTCTCGGGCCGGTAGGGGTGGATCACATCGCCGTTGCGGGGCGCCGGCGGCAGCGACAGGACCAGCAGCGCGCCGCGCTCGGGCAGGCGCTCGATCAGCGCCTCGCGGCGCCGGCGAAACGTCTCGGTGGGCAAGCTCGGAAACATCGGACCCTCCCGCAGAGCGACGGGGTCCAGCCTATCACGCGGGGCGGGGACGCCTGTTGTATACTGGCCGCTTGCTCCGCGGCGGGACGGCACCGCCGGGAGCCCCCTTGGAGGAGAACGAGGCGATGCCCGAGGGCACGGACCTGGCGCCGGTCATCGAGCGCCTGTACCCCAGGGTCATGGAGGCGCGGCGGGCGCTGCTGACCGGGCCGGTGGAGGCCGACGGCGACTCGGTCGGGGCCTCGCTGGCGATGGCCACGATCCTCCGCCACGCCAACCCGGCCCTGGAGGTCACGGTGGTCTCCGGGGCACCGGTCCCTGCGCGGTACTCGTTCCTCGACGGGATCGACACGATCGTCGCGCCGGACGCCCTCGCGGGGCGGTACGACCTGGCGCTGCTGCTCGACGGCGTGCGGCACCGGATCGGGGACGTCGGGGCGTACTTCGACGCGGCGGGGACCCGCGTGCTGGTCGACCACCACTGGTCCAGCTCCCCCGACGAGTACGATCTGGCGCTGCTCGACGTGCACCGCGCGAGCACCTGCGAGATGGTCCACGACGTGGCGCGCCATCCGCGCTTCGGCTGCCCCGTCGACCGCGTGATGGCGGCCCAGCTGTACACCGGCATCGCGTTCGACACCGGGACCTTCCGCTACTCGTGCACGACCCCCGACACGCTGCGCCTCGCCGCCGAGCTGCTCGAGACCGGCATCGACGCCCAGTCGATCGTCGAGCACGTGTTCCTCGACTCGCGGTACGAGGACGTGCGCTTCCGCGGGAGGGTGATGGCGGACATCGAGCGCAGCGCCGACGGCCGCGTGGCGTACGCTCGGATTCCCCTCTCCCTGGTGGCCGAGACCGGCGCGGGGCCCGAGGGGACCGAGGGGCTGATCAACGCGCTGGTGTTCACCGTCGGGGTCGAGGCCGCGGCGCTGTTCGTCGAGAAGCCCGACGGGGTGGTCAAGGTCTCGTTCCGCTCGCGGGGGCTGGTCAACGTCGCCGAGCTGGCGCGCGGCCTGAGCCCCCAGGGCGGCGGTCACGACCGCGCCGCCGGCGTGCAGCTCGAGGGGGCGATGGACGACGTCACGGCCATGGTCGTGGGCCGCATCGAGGCGCTGCTCCCGTAGGGATCAGGACTCCCACGGACGGGGCGGCAGCGCCGGATCGTCGACCCGACAGCGGAACGATCCCAGCAGGTCGAGGATCACCAGCCGCGTGGAGACGCTGGTGCGCAGGACCTCCTCGCGGAACCCCGCCAGATCGGTCTTCGGCAGCTCCCGGATCGGCTCCTCCAGCGGCCGGAAGAAGTCGTCGTAGTGGCACGGGATCACGACCCTCGGCTGCAGCGAGAGCAGCAGCTCGCGGACGTAGCCCTCGCGCCGGTGGCGACCGGCGAGGCAGGCCAGCAGCACGTCGGCGTGGAGGCCGTCGACGGTCTCGGGGTAGAAGTCGGCGCTGCCGAGGTGGAACACCTGCAGGCCGGGCGCGTCGCCGTGCTCGGGGAGGCACTCGATCAGGACGCCGAAGTTGGTGTCGTTGCGGAACTCGTTCAGCCGCAGGGGCGGCCGGGTGCCCGGCGGGATCGACCCCTCGAGCGGGACGCGGTTGAACAGGGCCCGCCCGTGGAGCGAGCGGCGCAGCGTGATGCGGAACGGCCCCCGCTCCAGCGCTTGGGGCGCGTCGACCTCCACCAGCTGGTTGGAGGACAGCCCCGCGCCGCGGCACAGGTTGCAGGTCGACGACGACCCGATCACCTGCGCGCCGGTCAGCCGCGCGATGTCGGGGACGTCGAGGATGTGGTCGTGGTGCGAGTGGGTGCAGACGATCACGTCGGCGTCGGGCACGTGGCGACGGATCGCCTCGTGGTCCGGCCGCAGGGGGCGCAGCAGCGAGGCCCGCATCCCCGGACGGCTGACGTAGGGATCGATCAGCAGGACCTGGCCGCGGTACTCGAGCCGGAAGCCTGCGGTCCCCAGCCAGGTCAGCTGCAGCTCGTCCGACGCTGGGGGACCGGTGTAGCGATGCCGCGAGAACAGGTCCGGGCGGATCGGGGTGGTCAGCAGTCGATGGACCAGCGGGCCCACGTGGGGGCGGGGGATCGGCACGGTGGACCTCCGTCGACGGTGGCGTCGCCGCCAGTCTACCGCAACGGCGGAGACCAACGGGCGGAGGGGCCGGCGGCGCACGGCGGTTCGTGCGCCGCCGGCAGGTGCGGACGGGAAGCTACTGGATCTTGTGCAGCTTCTCGAGGCGGTCGATCGCCCGGTAGACGGAGACCCGGTTCTTGTGGGCCTGCTCGTACACGCGGATCGTCTCTCGCTGCTCGCTGTCGAGCGTCGAGAGGTGCTCGGCGATCTTCTTGACGCCGAGGTCGTCGTAGTCGGCGATGGGCAGGTCCTCGACGGTCAGGTTGCCCTTGCGGATGTCCTGGGCGACCTGGTCGATGAACGAGCGTCCCTTGTCGAGGAACTCGGCCCGCTCGCCGGTGGCCTTGTTGATCCGCTCCAGCATGCGCTCGACGGTGCCGAGGGCCTGCAGCTCGACCTGGGAGATCCTGCGGCGCGACTGGTTGGTCTGCTTCCTGAGGTTCTCCACGTAGCGATCCTGCAGATCCTTGAGCTGCTCGCGGGTCCTCTCGGCGCGCTCGCGGGTGGCGGTGTTCGCCTTCTTGGCCTGCTCCTGGATGCGGTCGATGATCGGAAGGTCCATGTCCCTTCTCCTCGTCTCTCCCCGCGCTCTCGCCGCGGGCGGTGGAGCTGAACGATGATTCATCCAGCTCGCGAGCCAATGTATTCATCCGATGTCTACTTGTCAAGAGATTCGGTGGTCGGACCAGTGCACCAGCGTTGGGGTCAAGTCGCGTGTTGTATAATTGCGAGCCGCAACTATACAACACGCGACTTGACCCCAAAGGGGTATGCCCTTGACTCCAGTG
>CAZOYV010000031.1:0-43257 GCA_964584075.1 uncultured Rickettsiales bacterium
CGACTCCGGCGACGACGACTCCGGCGACGACGACTCCGGCGACGACGACTCCGGCACCGACGACGACACCGGCGACGACGACACCGGCACCGACGACGACACCGACGACGACGACACCGGCGACGACGACGACACCGCCGGCGACGACGACACCGCCGGCGACGACGACACCGCCGGCGACGACGACACCGCGAACTACGGACACCTGCAGGCCGATCAGGTCACCGTCGACTTCGGCTCGGTGGACGTCGGCACCACCGCCCAGGCGAGCTTCCTGCTCGAGGAGAACAACGGCGTCGCGGTGACGATCTCGACCACCGTGCTGACCGGGGCCAACTTCACGCAGTTCGCCGCCCCGGACCACTCGGGGGCCGTGATCCCGGCAGGAGGTTCGCTGCTGGTCCAGGTGGAGTACAGCCCCACCGCGCTCGCGACGCACTACGCGGAGTACCAGATCTACAACGACGGCGTACCGAACCCCGTGACGATCTCCCTCGTCGGGATCGGGATCCACGACCCCGCCGACGCCGACGACGACGGCGACAGCTACTCCGAGAACCAGGGCGACTGCGACGACACCAACCCCTCGATCCATCCCGGCGCCGCGGAGCTCTGCAACGGGCTGGACGACAACTGCGACGGGGCCGTCCCGGCGAACGAGACCACCGACGGCGACGGCGACGGGGCCGTGATCTGCGCCGACTGCAACGACTCCGACGCCGCGCTGAACCTCGACGACGACGACGGCGACGGCTGGTCAACCTGCGCGGGCGACTGTGACGACACGACGGCCGCGATCAGCCCCAGCGCTCCCGAGTACTGCGACGGGGTGGACAGCAACTGCGACGGCGTCATCCCGCCGGAGGAGACCACCGACGGCGACGGGGACGGCGCCCTGGCCTGTGCAGACTGCGACGACGGCGACCCGGCGTTGAACAACGACGACGCGGACGGGGACGGCTTCACCACCTGCATGTTCGACTGCGACGACAGCAACGCCGCGATCAGCCCCGTCGCCAAGGACCCCCCCAACGACGGCGTGGACTGGAACTGCGACGGCGTGGACTGACCGGGAGACCGCGCGGCACCTGACCTATTGTTCTCTCCCCCTGAAATCTTTTCATAGCGACCGCGGCCTGGAGACGGCCCGGCGGCCGTCGCCCGGTCCCCGGCTGCGCGGCCACCTCGGGGCACACTTCTTGCAAAACTTCCGACGGAGTCCGGGGGCACGGACAGGCCCGAGGAGGGCGGCTTTTGCGGTATTTCGGAGATATCGGAAATCGGCCCGATCGCGGCCCGGTTTCTTGGGCCCGGCTTGGGCCCGGCCAAGGTATAATGGCACGCAGTGAAAAAGGGGACTGCCGTTCCACGTATCCCGAAGGGATGGAGCGGTTCCTGAGCTTCCGCCCACGTCGCAGGAGAGAGAACCCTTGAAGCCCATCCACGCCATCTTGCCCTTCGTGCTCGCGCTGGGACTCCCCTCCGGCGCCCGTGCCGTTCCGTGCACCCAGGTCGACTACGCGATCGACTGCGGGGAGACCGTCACCCTGGTGATGCCGTCGCTGAACCAGGTGATGGAGGACTACGGCGTCGCCAGCAACTACGACGCGGGGGAGTACGTCGTCGAGTTCGTCGTCCCCATCGGGTGGACCGAGGTCAAGTTCATCCACCCGTCCACCCTGAACCACGCGATCTTCATGATGGGACCGGGCACCTGCGACAGCTCGATGACCGGCTGGTGGGACGACACCGGGGTCGGCGTGATCACGAGCGGCCTGACCGGCGGCCAGACCTACTACCTGTCCGTGGACGCGCAGCTGCCCGTCCCGTGGAACAGCTACGTCGACCTGTCGATGAAGTGCAACAACATCCCCTACGAGGGCTGCGGGATCCCCGGGGACGAGGACGGGGACGGCCTGGAGAACTGCGACGATCCGGACTGCCAGTTCTACATCAACTGCCTGCCCACCGAGAACTGCAACAACCTGGTGGACGACAACAACGACGGCCTCGCGGACTGCAACGACCCGCTGTGCTTCTCGTACCCCTACTGCCACCCCGAGGACTGCTACGACGGGGTCGACAACAACAACGACGGCCTCGTGGACTGCGACGACAGCTACTGCATCGGCATCGGCGCCTGCCCCGAGACGGACTGCAACAACGGCATCGACGACGACCTCGACAGCCTCGTGGACTGCCAGGACCCGGACTGCCCCCCGTGCCCGCCCGAGGACTGCTCCAACAACGTCGACGACGATCTCGACGGCCACACCGACTGCCAGGACCCGGACTGCAGCTGCGAGCCGCCTTGCTGGGGCGGCGAGGACTGCGCCGACGGCGTGGACGACGACGGCGACGGGTTCGTCGACTGCGCCGACTGCGAGTGCTACCTGCAGGCGCCCTGCCTGGGGGAGGCCGGCCACTGCACCGACGGCCTCGACAACGACCTCGACGGCTTCTTCGACTGCGACGACCCGGAGTGCGAGAACGACCCCAACTGCTTCGGTGTCGAGTGGCACTGCTACAACTACATCGACGACGACTTCGACGGCCTGACCGACTGCGCCGACCCCGACTGTGCGACCCACTGGTACTGCACCGGCGTGTGCGAGATCGTAGAGGATCTGGGGTGCGGCGACTCTTTCACCTGGACCTCCGAGGCCCTGGGCCTCACCGACTTCTTCGTGAACTACGAGGAGTGCGGCGTCTACGACGAGCAGAACTCCGAGAACGAGTTCGGCCTGCCCACGGCGACCGAGGCCGACCAGCTGGTGGTCACCGCCACCGCCCTGACGGGGGCGATCGACGGGCTCTACATCGTCGAGGAGACCGGCGGCGGGACCTGCGTGTGGGATCTGCCCTGCGTCGACCACGCCGCGCCGGGGACGCCGCTGACGTTCACGCCCCAGCCCGGCTCCGCGTACTACGCCGTGGTGGAGTCCAACGCCTACCAGGCGGAATTCCAGATCGACGTGCAGTGCCTCACCCAGCAGCCCGAGGACTGCGCCGACCCGGGGGACCAGGACGGGGACGGCCTGGCCGACTGCGACGATCCGGACTGCAACGGCTACGACTTCCCGGACCTGGACGGCGACGGCTACGACATCTGCGACGACTGCTGGGACGGCGACGCGTCCGTCTACCCCGGCGCCCCCGAGATCCCGTGCGACGGGATCGACCAGGACTGCGACGGCGCGGACGCGGGCGGTCTCGACGAGGACGGCGACGGGTACGAGTCCGATGCGTGCGTGGACGGGGACGACTGCGACGACTCGAACGCCGCGATCCACCCCGGCGCCGCCGAGGACTGCTACGACGGCGTCGACAACGACTGCGACGGCGACGTGGACATGGACGACGACGAGTGCGCGCCGCAGGACGACGACACCAGCGACGACGACGACACCGGGGACGACGACACCGGGGACGACGACGAGGGAGACGACGACGGGGACGACGACATCGGCGACCCGCCCTGCGAGGGGTGCTGCTGCCAGGACTGCTCGCTGCAGCGGTCGCGTTCCCGGGCAGGACTTAGTGTGACCTTGATCGCGGCGCTGCTGGGCCTGCTGGTCCGCCGCCGCCGGATCTCCGGAAGGAGCGAGCGATGAGCCTCCGTCGACCCACCATCACCGCCCTGGGGCCGATCACGCTGGTCCTGGTGTTCGGGCTGCTGATCGTCGGAACCCGGTCGCAGGCCACCCCTCCCCGCGACGCCGTCCCGCCCAACATGAACGACGACCTGTCCCACAGCTACCTCGGAGGCGCCGACAACTCCTTCGAGATGTGGGCCAGCGACGAGCCGGGTTTCATCCTGCACAGCTGGTTCGCCGCGGCGTTCGGCCGCAACTGCCCGGAGTACGACACCGGCGGGGACTGGAGCGGAGACGGCGGCTGGCTGGCACGATACTGGCAGGCAGACCCCAGCGCCGGGATCGGGTACTACGCCAACCCCATCACCGGCAGCGAGGTCGCCTCGGTGATGTGCCACCAGGGGGAGTTCCACATCGACTTCGACTACGGCACGCCGCCGGTCCAGATGTGGGACAAGATCACGTACCAGCCCAACACCTGGGGCAACCGCCTCGACGTCTGGAACCCGTCGGACCCCTACGATCCCGCCAACTGGACCGAGTGGAGCTACGACGACAACGAGCCCGGCCCGACCGACATCCTGTACTACGACCAGGACGTGCTCACGGGCACCCCGGTGTTCTGGGTCGACAACCTGTTCGAGGGCGGTCAGAACACCACCACCGACAACTACGGCTGGATGTACTTCTGGCCCCACTCCGGGTTCGATCACGTGGGCAACGTGGTCCCCTGGAAGAACGCGATGTTCGTCGTCGACGACGCCTACGAGTGCACGCAGGTCGAGTCGAACGGCGAGTCGTGCATGAAGAAGGGCTTCACCTACCTGGGCAACGGGTTCTACGAGGTCTGGTCGTACTTCGCGGTCATCGATGGCCCCGACTCGGCGTGGGGCTGGGACCCGGACGACCTCGACGGCTACGGCCGGCGGATCAACGACTTCAACATGGTCTGGACCCCGCGGTCGGCGGACAACGTGCGGATGTACATCGTCCGCAGCGAGGAGTACGGGAAGGAGTGCGCCTGCGACATCGACCTGCGCTGGGACTACATCCCGCCCGACGATCCGGAGTACGACATCCCGGGCTACAACTGCGACACCGACCCCAACGACTTCGACGGTTCGTCGGACTACCCGCTGGGCTTCCTGCGGGCGATGAACTTGTGCTCCCCGTACGTCACCGATCCCAGCGACACGACGACGGTGGGGATCCGCAACCTCACTGCGACCTACTACGGCTCGGTCCAGTACAACCAGGACCGCAACGGGTACGCCCACGGGTACACGTGGAACTCCTCGGCGAGCGTCATCTCCGACTACGGGACCGCGGACCGCGGCGACGGCCTGCACCACGTGCACTCGGTGGCCGGCCCCCGCATGACGATCCTCAACACCGGCCGCAACGGGGACACCAGCGACGTGGAGTTCGGCGGGGTCTGGTGGACCGGTGACATCCAGGACTACGTGGACTACGCGCTGCCGAACGAGGAACTGGACTACTGCCCGTCGAGCCACCAGTGCTGTTCCCACGACTACTCGATCTTCGACCGGACCACGATCGACTTCGACCTCGACATCCCCGAGGGTGTCGAGGGCTTCTCGTACGACCTGCTGTTCGTCTCCGCCGAGTTCCCTGAGTACGTCAGCTCGGTGTTCAACGACGGGTACGAGACCGTGGTGGAGACCAACACCGCGGAGGACTGGCCCGACGACCCCAACTACCCCGGGTATCTCTGCGACCAGGTGGGCTCGCCGTGGTCCACAACGGCGGGCAAGATGGAGGGCAACGTCGCCTACGACGACAGCGGGACGCCGCTGCGGATCAACAACCAGTTCATGTCGTGGTGGGACTGCAACGACTTCAACGGCAACGGCATCATCGGGCACGACGGCTCCAACGCACCGGTCGCGACGACCCGGACCATCAACTCCGTGTACTGCGACTGCGCCAACTCGTACTACCCCACCGGCGGCATCCAGGTGTTCGACTACAGCCACGACTGGCCGTCCGAGGGCGCGTGCTGGGGTGGGTACCAGAACTCCGGCGGCACCGGGTGGCTACGCAACGCCGTGCCGGTCGAGTCCGGGGAGACGATCCACGTCCGGTTCTCGATCTTCGACCGGGCCGACGGCATCTTCGACACCTTCGTGCTGCTGGACAACTGGCAGTGGCTGGCCCACGCGCCGCCCTCGCCGACCCTGTTCGAGCCGCCCAACGACGTGTACCTCGACCCGACCACGGACATCCCCTGCCTGCCGGGGGACGACTGCGACAACGACGGCTACTGCAACACCGGCACGTGCATCGACCCCGGCGACCAGCCGAACGACTGCCTCGACACGAACCCCAACGTCAACCCGGGCGAGACCGAGATCGGCTGCAACGGCCTCGACGACGACTGCGACCCGTCCACCATCGACGGCACCGACGACGACGGCGACGGGTACTCGCTGTGCCCCGGCCCGCTCCAGGACTGCAACGACAACGACAACACGGTCTATCCGGGCGCCACGGAGATCCCCTGCGACGGGATCGACCAGGACTGCTCCGGCAGCGACCTGACCAACCTCGACGCCGACGGGGACGGCGCCATCGCACAGAGCTGCGGCGGGAACGACTGCGACGACGGGGACCCCAACAACTATCCCGGCAACACCGAGAACTGCGTCGACAACCAGGACAACGACTGCGACGGCGACCTCGTCGCCTTCGACATCGACGAGCTCGACGCCGAGTGCATGTGCGACATGGACGGCGACGGCTACGACGCCATCGGGGGCGGCTGCGGCGGCAACGACTGCAACGACACGCCTGGCGTCGGCGCGAGCATCAACCCGGGCCAGTCGGAGATCGCCGCAGACCCCTACGACAACGACTGCGACGGCTGGGGGGCGGTCCAGGCATGGGACTTCGAGTCGTCCCCGGGACCCTACTACGGGCACGTCGGGTACTACGGCGACGGATGGTGGGACTGGGTCGGGTGGAGCGAATGCCACGGAGGTGGGGGGCGCTGCTGGTACATCCGCGAGGACTACGACAACAGGGAGCGGTACCGCGACCTATGGTTCTTCTTCGACAATCTGGACGGGTCCGACACGAACAACGAGTGGCGGGTCCACTGGTGGCAGCGATACCGGATGCACGACTTCAACGATGGTGGCGTCTGCTACATCGACTGGGATGGCGACTGGACCGCGCGGTACACCGAGCCCACGACACCTCCGTACGACGGGACGATCAACGACAACGACAACCCGCTGTACGGCTTCGATGCCTACACCGACGACTACAACACCTGGCACGAGGCGTTCCTGTACTACCCGGACGACTCCCCGACCAACGAGCAGAGCCTGTTCCAGTACGCCGGAGACGTCTGGATCCTGTACAGGATTGGATTTGAAGACTACCGGTCTAGCAGCGACAACCGCTGGTTGATCGACGATCTCAGCCTCGAGGCGCGGGACGCCGATCAGGACTCGTACATCGGCCCAGCGGACTGCGACGAGTCGGATCCGAACGTCTACATGGGCCAGGGGTGTTAGGAGGATGACGATGAAGACCACCACGAAGCTACGGCTCCTCGCCGCGACCGCCGTGATGGGGTTCCTGACCTCCGGTTGCGACCGGGACGCGGCCCCGGTGAGCGAGCGCGACGACTCCGTGATCGAGCCGGGGGCGGTCGAGCTGACCCCCGCGCACTGGCAGCTCGAAGACGGCGAGACGGCGACCTTCGACGTCACCTACGCCGACGGGACGACGAAGACGCATCGCTACCGCTACGAGGGGGGAGCGCTGCTCCCGATGGGGGACGCGCCCGACCTCGGCGATCTGGACCCCGAGAGCGTCAACTACATCCCCGTGAGCATCGACGAGGACGGGTCGTACACGGTCTCCACGACCTCCGGGGAGCGCTCCCCGGGCGACAGCGTGGTCGGCGACCGCGACTGGGTGCCGCGGGAGCGGGAGCTGATGATCCCTGCGCTCGAGGTCGACGCCACCTTCCGGGTCGACACCGGCAGCTTCGTCGAGGACATCAAGCGGGACGGCCGCACGGTGATCGCGCAGGAGCGCGAGTGGTCCGGGGCCAGCCAGGCCGAGCAGGTGACCCGCGTCACGATCGAGGACTTCGGGATGGCCGAGGTGTACCAGTTCGACGACCCGCTGATGCTCGAGCACTGGTACCGGGTCGCGTACCAGCTGCACATGTCCGCGGACCACGACCCCGCGGAGCACATCCGCGTCGAGGGCTTGACCATGCTGCGCACGGCCGAGCCGATGGAGGAGGCCCTCAGCTCCCGGTTCCACGACGCCCAGCGCCTGAACGTCGCGAGGTGATCCGATGCGCGGTCGCTCCCTGCTGCAACTGTTCGCCCTGGTCGCGTTCCCGCTAGTGTTGACCTGGGGTTGCCCCGGAGACGACGACGACTTCGCCGGCGACGACGACGACGACGACACCGGCGACGACGACTCCGGCGACGACGACTCCGGCGACGACGACTCCGGCAACGACGACGACACCGGTGACGACGACTCCGGCGACGACGACGTCGGGGACGACGACACCACCCCCCTCCCCTACTCCATCTCCGGCGCCATGGTACCCGTCGCCGTCGATCCGCCCCCCATCGACGCGGGTACGACCCTCCGGATCCGCGCCTACTCGGACGCGGAGTGGTTGACGGAGGACGACACGCCGATCGACTGCTCGGTGTTCACCGCGGAGCAGGTGCTCTCGGCGCTCGGAACGTGGCCGATGACCTTCCACGTCCCCCTCGCGGACGCGGGGACCTACTACCTGTGGGCCCTGGCCGACGCGGACGACTCGGGTGACCTGAGCCCCGGAGACAGCATGGGCCGGGGAACGGACCATCCCATCGAGGTCCAGGGTCACGAGACCAAGCACTGGCTCCAGTTCGACGATCACTGGCCCGACGAGGGCGACGACGACGTCGGGGACGACGACGTCGGAGACGACGACGCGACCCCCCCCGGCTGATCCCCACGGGTAACGCGGCTCGCCGCGAGCCCCGCGGATCCATTCTCCAGTTGTGGTAGGTTTCGCCATGTGGAGGTCTCCATGCCCCGATCCCTCGCGATCCCCGCGCTGCTGCTGCTCCTGCTCCCCCTCGCCGGCTGCCCCGGCGGCGACGACGACGACTCGGCCGCCGACGTCGAGCACTACCCGACCGTGTTCTGCCCCGGCGATCCGTCCGGGATGTGCGCGCCGGGGGGGGACCAGACGCTGTACGCCGGCGCCGCCCAGCGCTCGCTGACCCCGACCTGCTGGGAGACGTGGAACGACGTCAACGACAACGAGGAGTACGGCGTCAGCCAGGGCGACACGTTCGACGACTGCGGCTGCGACCGGCTGTGCGACGGCGACGACGGCTACCCCGGTCCCGACGAGGGCGAGGGCGACGGCGTGTTCCAGGCGATCTGGCTCGCCGGCAGCTCCCACGGTCGGGCGATGAACGAGATCCACGACGACCTCTGGGCGCGGGCGGTGGTGCTGAGCCAGGGGGAGACCTCGCTGGCGGTCGTCTCGATCGACGTGGTGGGCTACAACCGCGGCCGGGTCGAGTCGATCCTCCAGACCGTCCGCGGGACCACCGACGTGGACTACGTGCTGATCTCGAGCACCCACACCCACCAGGGGCCGGACACGATGGGGCTGTGGGGCTCGGGGCTGACCACCACCGGGATCGTGGACTCCTACTTCCCGCGGGTCGAGGAGGCGATCGTGGCCGCCATCGAGGAGGCCGCCGGCAGCCAGGTCCCGGTGGACGTGCGGGTCGGCGAGTACGACGTGCAGGACGCGGAGTTCGACGGCAAGGGGATCGGCAACTTCATCAACGACCACCGCGACCCGGTGGTGATCGACAACCGGATCTTCGCCGTGCAGCTGATCGAGGAGGGAAGCGGGACGCTGGCCACGCTGGTGAACTGGCCCAACCACCCCGAGACGATGATCGACGAGATCATCCAGACCAGCGGGTTCGCCCACGACCTGCGGCTGGGGCTCGAGAACGGCGTGGAGACCGCCGACGGGCCGGTGGCCGGGCTCGGCGGGATGGGGATGTACGTCCAGGGCATGTGCGGCGGGATGATGACGCCGCTGGGGGTCGACCCCACCGACCTGATGGGCGTGGAGTGGACCGAGTACGACTTCGGCATGGTCAAGGCGATCGGCGACAACGTGGCGTGGTGCGCGCTGCAGGCGCTGCAGGACGGCGAGGAGCTGGACGACCCGGCGCTGTCGTTCCGCTTCCGCGAGGTGGCGGTGCCCGTGGAGAACGAGGGCTACTGGATGTTCCTCAACGCCGGGGTGATCGACCGCGACAACTTCGTGTTCGAGATCCCGGACCCCGACGAGATGATCGACGAGGACAACATGCCCACCGCGAGGACCGAGGTCGGGGTGATCGAGCTGGGCCCGATCCAGATCCTGACCTTCCCCGGCGAGATGCTGCCCGACGGGGTGCTCGGCGGCTACGACGGCAGCCTCACCGGGCCGCTGCAGGAGCTGGTCCACCCGGACAACCCCAACCCGCCGCCGATGGACCTGGCGCCCGAGCCGCCGTACCTCGTCGACGAGATGACCGGGAGCTACCGGCTGGTCTTCGGGCTGTCCAACGACGAGCTGGGCTACCTGATCCCCGACTTCCAGTACGAGCTGGGGCCGGTGCCGTACCTCACCGAGCCCGACGGCGACCACTACGAGGAGACCAACTCGCTGGGGCCCAGCGCGTTCGGGATCCTCGAGGACACCGCGCGGACCCTGCTGGCCTGGGAGTTCCCCGGGTAGCCCCCTACCCCAGCCTCGCCAGCTCCAGGTGGACCAGCGCCGCGGCGAGGCGCAGCTCGTCGCCGGCCAGGTTGCGCAGCGGGGGTGCGCCCGCGCGACGGCTGCTCTGTCCCAGCAGGTGGGCGGCGCGCTCGTGCTGCACCAGCAGGCGGCGGGTGGTCTCGCCGGCGCCCGCGGGCATCCGCAGCCGGCGGGCCGCGTTGTGCTGGGTGAACGCGCGCAGGTGGGCCATCGACAGCGCCGCGGACTGCACGTCGACCACCGTGGCGAGCAGCGCGGGGCCGTCGGCCTCGGCCTCGTCGAGCCACGGGGCCGGCACCGCCATCGCCTGGCCGGCGGGCCAGCGGATCGCGTGGTCCAGCGCGCGCATCGCCTCGTTGCCGGAGCCGACCAGCGGCGGGTGCACGGCGGTGCGCAGCACGGCGCCGTCGGCCACCGCCAGCGCCAGCGCGCGGCCCTCGGACCACAGCACCAGCTCCAGGGTCCACCCGGCCTGCAGGCAGCGCACCAGCAGCGGCCCGAGGGTGCCCGGCGCGAACGGCTCGACGGGCGGGGCGTCGTCGGCGTCCTCGGCGAGGGCGACCTGGGCCAGCGGCCGCCAGTAGTCCTGGCCGCGGGAGCACAGCTCCACCCCGGTGACCCGCGCCGACGCCGACAGCACGCGGGCGGCGCGCACCGGGATCGGGCCCAGCACGCCGTGGCTGGTGAACAGCCGCAGCTTGTCGCTGTCGGGCAGCCCCCACGCCGGCGGGTCGGCGGCGGGGGCCGCGGTGGCCGGGGCGGTGGCGCCGGACAGCACCTCGGCGAGGGTCACGACCGCCTCGGCCGGCGGCGGCTCCTCGGGCAGCGGCGGGGCCACCGCGGGGCTGGTCTGCTCGCCGGCCGGGGGCGGCTCGCTCTCGACCGTGTCGCCCTCGCGGATCGTCGACTCGTCGCTGCCGTCGGCCACGTCGCGGAAGGTGTAGCCCGGGACCGGCGTGGGGGTCGCGTCGCGCAGCGCGTCGAGCACCTGCGGCGAGGTGGTGGCGGCGTACGGGGCCGGGCTCGGGGCCTGCTCGATCCTCGACTCCTGGCGGAAGCGGCCCCGGCGGGTGGCGCCGGCCTCGCGGTCCTGCTCCAGCCGGCCGAGGAACCGCGCCAGGCCCAGATCCGGCGAGCGGATCCCCGCCTCGAGCATCAGGTCGCCGACGTCCTCGAGGAACTCCACCGCGTCCGGGTAGCGCTCGGCCGGATCGGGGGCCAGCGCCCGCAGCAGCACCTCCTCGACGCCGTCGGGCAGATCGAGGTGCCGCTCGAGCAGCTGCTCGGGCGTCCAGTCGCGCAGCACCAGCTGCTGCTGGATCGTGCTGTCGGTGGGCGGGAACATCGGGGTCAGCGTGACCATCTCGTAGAACATCGCGCCGACCGCGAACAGGTCGCTCTGGTGCGAGGCCTCGCCCCCGAGCAGCAGCTCCGGGGCGAAGTAGCGCAGCTTGCCGACCAGCAGCCCGGGCGCCTCCTTGCGCCGCGCCGTGGTGGCGCGGGCGACGCCGAAGTCGGACAGCTTCACCGCCCCGTTGAGCCCGATCAGGATGTTGCCCGGCGAGATGTCGCGGTGGACCAGCGCCAGCGGCTCCCCGTCGGGGCCGATCGTGGTGTGGGCGAAGTGCAGCCCGCGCAGCGTCTCGGACAGGATGTGCAGCACGCTGCCGTACGGGATCGAGATGCCCCGCTCCTCGCACTCGATCAGCACGTGCAGCAGGTCCATCCCGCGCACGTACTCCATCGCGAGGTAGACCAGGTCGTCGTCGCGGTTCAGATCGAACACGCGCACCACGTTGGGGTGCTCGAGCTCCACGGCGATGCGCGCCTCGTCGAAGAACATCTCGGTGAACGACGCGTCCTCGGCGTGGCGCGGCAGGATCGTCTTGACCACGCAGACGTGGGAGAACCCCTCGATGCCGGAGCGGCGGGCGAGGAACACGTCGGCCATCCCCCCGCGCCCGATGCGGCGGATCAGCTCGTAGTCCCCGACGCGCTCGCGGGGCAGATCGGGCCCGGGGTCGTCGCTCATCGGCGGGTAGTGTACCGCTTCCGCAGGGCGGCGAGGGTGAGCAGCAGCCCGCCGAGCAGCCCCGCGGCGGGGCCCCCCGACACGCCGTCCGCCGCCGCGCACTGGCAGCCGTCGTCCTCGTCGTCGGGGGGCGGCGGCGGCGCCGGATACGTCGGCAGCGCGGTGTGGTAGTTGCGCGTGTTGCGCAGGTCGTGGTGCATCGTCGCCCACTGGACGTCGGCCTCGGCGATCGGCGTGGTGGTGGACCAGGCGAACAGCCAGCCGTTGCGGGTGCCCTGGATCAGGTCGAGCATCCCGTCGCCGTCGATGTCGCCGATGCTGGGGCTGCCCAGCAGCCACTGGCCGGTGAACTTGGGCCAGCCCTCGGGCTCGCGCCCCTCGTGGTCGAAGGCGTGGACCATGAACCCGCCCGAGCCGTTGATCACCTCGGCGTAGCCGTCGCCGTCCAGGTCGGCGATGGCCGGGTTCATGAAGAACTGCATGTCCTCCATCACCTGCGGGAAGCCGGGCAGGAACTCGCCGGTGGCCCCGTCCCAGGCGCTGAGCAGGTGATCGCGGTCGTGGCGCCGGCCCACGTCGAGCATCCCCTCGGCGTAGGCCCAGCCGGCGCTGCCCATCGCGAGATCGAGCACGCCGTCGTTGTTCAGGTCGCCGAACGACGGCGAGTTGATCGTCACGGCCGAGAACGCCTCCTCGGTGGAGTTGCTCTTGGACCCGAAGTCGTCGGTCAGGTTGTCCAGCGAGATGGTGGCCTCGCCCGCCGCGCCGGAGTAGATGTAGCCGCGGTCGCCGATGGAGAAGAACGCCAGCTCCAGCGTGCCGTCGCCGTCGATGTCGGCCAGCGCGGGGCACGCCGGCGCGCCCTCGCCGACGTAGGGCAGCAGGTCGCCGTTGAACGCGCCCTGGGCGTAGATCGGCCAGCCCTCGTGGACCGCACCGCCGGCGTGCAGCTCGCCGTCGCCGTGCACCGCGTAGGCCACCGAGTAGCGGGTCGACTGGCCGGGCTCCTCGTTGGTCCCGGCGATGATGTCGACCTGGCCGTCGCCGTCGATGTCGCCCACCGCCGGCGTGGTGATGATCCGCTGCCCCTCGGAGTCGCCCATCTGGTTGACGTGCCGCAGCAGCACCGGGAACCCGGGCTGCACCGAGCCGTCGGCGCGGTAGACGTGCAGGTGCTGGTCCATCGCCGCGACGATGATCTCCAGCTGCCCGTCGCCGTCCAGGTCCTCGAGCACCGGGGCGGCGAACGAGCCGTAGTCCAGCTCGAAGTCGTCCTCGGTGTACGGGATCGTGTCGGTGGGCAGCATCCGCGGCCAGCCGGCGGCGACGGAGCCGTCGGTGTGCCACACGGTCAGCTGGCCGTTGAGCGAGGCCACCACGATCTCCAGCCCGCCGTCGCCGTCCAGGTCGCCGATCGCCGGCGTGCCCATGATCGAGTGGCGGGCGTCTGGGGAGACCCCGCCCGTGGCCCACGCCGGCTGCTCCAGGTGGTTCGCCCCGTTCTCCGGGTCGGCCTCGTCCTGCAGCGCCAGCTGCAGCGGCCAGCCCTCGCGCGGGACCAGGCCCTCGGCGGTGGCGTCGCACAGGAACGCCTCGCCGTCGGCGGTGACGTACAGCACCTCGTCGCGGTGATCGCCGTCCACGTCGAACGCCACCGGGGAGGACTCCAGCGAGGCCACGGTGCGGAACGGGAAGCCCGGCAGCCAGTCGGGGTCGTGGTGGACGTAGAACACCTTGCGCTCCACCGCGGTGTTGCCCAGGTCGTCCTCCACCACCAGCCGCAGGGTCGCGGTCCAGCGGTTGACCTCGAGGTACTTGGTCCAGTCGTCGTCCTGCAGATCGTACGGCTCGAACGGGGCCTGGGGGTCCAGGTCGAGGGCGGTCAGGTCCACGGTGCCGAGCACGCCCGCGGTGGGCGACGAGAGCCCCGCCTCTGCGGCGACCTCGGCGAAGTCGGCGTCGTCGGGGTGGATCCCGGCGGCGACCTGCAGCGAGTAGGAGTAGGAGCCGGCGCGGCGGGCGTCGGCGTAGCCGGTGACCTCCACCGTCGCGCTGGCCTCGGGGTCGAGGACCTGGAACCAGTCCGGGGTCAGCAGGTCGGCCTCGGGCGGGATGGTGTCCGGGGCGACCCGCGCCACCGCGTCGTGGACGTTGAGCCGGCCGTAGCCGAAGTGGGGATCCCAGCCCTCCTTGGAGGGATACTTCTCGGGGTCGTCGAACGACTCCGGGACGTCGACGTCGACGGCGGTGATCAGCATCAGCTGCCGCACCTCGGCGGCGCTCAGCGGCGGGTCGAGGCCGATGTCCTTGGCCCGCGAGTAGATCAGGCCCGCGGCGCCGCCGCCGAGGCCCACCGCGGCCGACGAGGCGCCCCATGCCCCCACCGAGAGATCCAGGCGGCCGCCGTAGTTCGTGTTGTTGGCGAAGTTGAGGTAGGTCGTCGACTGATCCTCGTCCTCGTCGTCGTGGATGATCGCGTGGGTGTAGATCGTGTGGTGGTTGTTCCCCGGGTAGTTCTGGTGGTACGAGCACTCGTCGGCCGCCGAGCCGAGGATCGTCACGTCGTGCTCCCAGGCGTAGTCGATCGCGGCGATCGCCTGGCGGTTGTTGTTCAGCGAGCCCAGCGCCTCGATCACCACGTCGACCCCCATGTCGGTGGCGTACAGCAGCCCGTTGGCGAAGTTGGTCACGTCGCAGACGAAGCTGTCCCCGACACGGACGTTGAGCAGCATGCAGTTGGGGCACACCCCGATGTCGTTGTCGCCGTCCCCACCCTCGGCCACGGCGAGCTCGGCCTCCCACGAGCCGTGATCGAAGCGGGTGTCGTCGTAGGGGTCGTTGTCGTTCCAGAAGAAGTCCCAGCCGCTGATGTCGTCGACGAAGCCGTTGCCGTCGGCGTCGGTGCCGTCGCTGAACACCGCGATCAGATCGGACGGGTCGAGGATCGCGTCGGCGGCGTCGACCCCGTCGGCGGGGCCCACGCGCGGATCGTCGGCGTAGTCGTCGATGTTGAACACGCCGTCGCCGTTGTAGTCGTGATCCGCTGCGTCCGCACCGCTGGCGTCCTGGGGCACGGGCAGCTCCGGGGCGTGCAGGTAGTGCTTGCGCAGGACGTTGTCGAAGTCCCACAGGATGCCCGAGTCGAGCACCGCGATGATCACGTCGGTGCGACCGGTCGTGGTGCGCCACGCGCGGTCGGCCCACAGGCCGGGGCCGAGATCGTGCTCCTCGGGGCGGATGTTGTCCTTCCACGCCGCGGGGATGTAGCTGGACCACTCCCACTCGTAGCCCAGGTCGGCGGGACACAGCTCGGGCTGGTCGGGCTCTCCACACTGGGGATGGGTGGGCAGCGGAAGCTCCGCGCGGGCGGGCAGCGCGCACGCGGCCACGAGCAAGAGGCACGCGCTCCCGGGGATCCAGCGATGGTGCGGCACGGTCGACTCCTCCCTCGGCGACCGTTCTTCCTACCACAAGGGCGCCCCCCGGGGGAGTGGGTTTCGCCTGTGATCCCGACCAGATAGGGTGCGGATAGCACCCTTGACAGGCTCCCCCCCATGGACTAGAGTACCGCCCCAGAAGAGGGAAAATACCCGTTATTTCGGGTACTTGTGGGGCTCAACCGTTGCCAGAGGACACCACCATGAACACCTGGAAGACCCTCCTGTCGATGCTCGTGACGATGACCGCGGGCGCCGCGCTGCTGCTGTGCGGCCCCGGCTGCCGCACCACCGGTGACGACGACGACGACGACGCGGGCGACGACGACGCGGGCGACGACGACGCGGCCGACGACGACGACTACCGCCACGAGCTGACGGTCACCGAGCCGGTGATCGGGGACTTCTCGTGCCTGGGCCAGACGCTGGGCGCGCCCGATCCAGGCGACACCGGCAACCTCGTGGGGATCGTCACCGACTTCTCCGACGACTTCGAGGTGGCCGGCGCCAAGCTGTACGTGTGGGCCGACAACGACCCGTCCGGCGGCGAGGGCACCGCCGACTTCGTGTTCACCGACGGCACCGACCAGACCGGCCAGATCACGGTCGGCAGCGGCGTGGTCAACGCCTGCGAGAAGTTCGCCTACAAGGTCTGGACCGAGTGGCAGCCCCAGGAGACGATGCCGACGTTCGAGACCGGCAACGTGATCGGCCCCGACGGCGACACCACGTGGGCCGACCACTTCGAGGACTTCGAGATCCTCAGCGTCAGCTACGCCACCTACCAGATCATCCCGCTGTCGCTGGCCATCGACCCCGACCCGGCCAAGGGCCTGGCCGCGGGCGCGTTCTACGACTGCGCCGGCGAGCGCGTCGAGAACGCCCAGGTGCTGGTCAAGGACGCCTCTGGCAACCTGGCCGAGGACGTCTACATCCGCTACTTCGTGGACGAGACCCCGGACCGCGACCAGTCGTGGACCAGCGACGACGGCCTGTTCGGCGCGATCGACGTGCCCCCCGGGACGTGGACCATGGAGCTGTGGGGGATCCGCGACAGCGGGATGCCCGACTGCCCGGAGGCCGAGGTCGACGGCTACTGCAAGCTGGCCGACGTCGACGTGTACGTGATCCCCGACTCGGTCAACATCGCCAACGCGAACATGAAGCCGTACCCGGACAGCTGCTACGCCGAGTAGCCCCAGCGCCTCCCCCAAGCCCGCCACAACTGTGTAGAATTCCGGCAGCCCGCTGCTCTGGCGGGTCGACGGGGAGCCGACCATGCGCCGCACTGCCGCCACGCTGCTTCTGCCGCTGTTGCTGATCGCGTCCACCGCCACCTCGGCCCGGGCCGAGGTCCCGGTGATGTTCGATCTGCACGGCTACTACTGGGCCCAGGGCAACTGGACGACCAACCTGTTCGACGCCGAGCAGCCCGCGGCCTACGGCGCGCAGTGGGTGCTGCCCTACGAGAAGCCGAACCAGACATTCTACTTGACGATGAAGGGCCGCTTCGAGCCCGAGATCGACGTCGGCGACGTGTTCAAGGTCAAGAGCCACATCGACGTGCTCGACAACGTGGTGTGGGGCGACAACGAGAACCTCTCCAGCACGCCGGTGTTCGCCGCCGACCCCAGCACGACGCAGCCCGACGGCACGGTGGTCGACTCGATCGCGGTGCGGCGGCTGTGGGTCGAGTGGCAGACCAAGTTCGCGCTGCTGCGCATCGGCCGCCAGCCGAGCCACTGGGGGATGGGCCTGCTGGCCAACGGCGGCGACGGCTTCGACGACGACTTCGGCGTCAACCTCGGCGGCTCGACCTACGACCGGATCATCGGCGCGACGCGGCCGATCGACCTGGTGCTCGGGATCGTCGAGGCCGCGTCCGGCAGCCGCCCGGCGGGGCCCGAGCAGTACCCGTGGATCGTCGCGGTCGGCTACGACAAGCTGGTCGAGTCGTCCCAGGAGCGCTACCGCAGCAACTTCCCCTGCACCGACGGCGACCCGGGCAACGACGAGGACTGCGCCGAGGACTACCCCGAGCAGAGCTTCCTGTCGCCCGACACCGAGTTCGGCTACCGGGCCAACCCGATCTGGCTGTCGGACAAGGGCGACGACGTCAACGAGATCATCCTGGTCAGCCTGTTCGACTGGCCGTCGATGCCGCTGGGCAAGCGCCACGAGATGGACCTCAAGCTCGGCGTCTACGCCGTGCACCGCTGGCAGACCGAGACCGACTCGGACGTGTGGATCGTCGACGGTTACCTCAGCGCCCAGTTCATGGGCATCTTCGCCGAGTTCGAGGGCTACAACATCCGCGGCACGTCCAAGGCCATCTCGCCCAAGGGCGACATCCTCGACGAGTTCGAGTGCGACATGGGCTCGATCCTCGACGACAGCTGGGAGCACGCCGACGACAGCTCCTGCAAGGTCGCCAACATCTGGGGCTACGCGCTGCGCGCCGGCTACGACCACGACATCTTCAAGGTCACCTGGGAGAACGGGATGGCCACCGGCGATCCCGACCTGCTCGATCCGGTCTACACCGGCCGCCAGCTGCACCCCGACCACAACGTCGGGCTGGTGCTGTACAAGCACGTGCTGCCCAAGCTGACGATGGAGGCGTGGGCCAACGACGCGACCTACCAGCCGCTGTGGGCCCAGGGGGGCGTGTACAACAGCGTCTACATCTTCCCCCGCGTGATCTTCAAGCCCGTCGACCTGTTCGACCTGCGCTTCGGCGTGCTCGGCGCGTGGGCCGACCGCGCCGGCGGCCACACCACCCTGCCGCTGCTGGACGACGAGAAGTCCGACAACGCGATCACGCTGGGCGACACCGACGACGACGGCCAGATGGACAGCTGGCGCGACAAGGGCCTGATCACCGAGAACCGCGCCCTCGGCGTCGAGCTGGACACCGCGGTGCACCTGCACTTCCTCGACGACCACATCGACGTCGCCTTCGAGTTCGGCTACCTCAAGGCCAGCCGCCGGCTGCAGCAGGCGCTGATCGCGGCCTACAGCCCCGACGAGCTGAACGCCGACCCGGCGATCGCCCAGCGGCTGTCCAACATCTACACCCTGCAGCTGCGCGCCGCGTTCCTCTGGTAACGCAGGGGACCAGGGCCATCGACCGGGCCCGCGCCATCGGCCTCCACGCATACGTCGGCGTCGTCGTCGTCCTGCTGCTGCTGGCGCAGTTCCCGCTGGACCTGCCGCTGTTCGACGAGGCCTCGGGCTACCTGGGGCGCTCGCTGGCCTGGGTCCGCCACGGGGTCGTGCCGCACCGCTCGATGTCGCCGGGCTACAGCCTGCTGTACGTCCCGGTGTGGGCCGCGGTCGGGCCGCGCCACGCCACGGTGGTGATGGCGCTGCTGCTGCGGCTGGCGCTGGCCAGCGGCGTGCTGGCCTGGCTGCGGCGGGAGCACGGCGACGGCCCGGCCCTGGTGGCGGCGCTGTGGGTCGCCGCGGTGCCGTGCGTGGCGGTGCCCCAGGTGGGGGTCTCGCTGGCGGCGGTCGCGCTGCTGGTGTGGACCGCGGCGCTGCTGGGGCGGGGCCGAGGCGGGTGGTCCGTGGCGCTGGCCGTGCTGGCGGCGGCGTGGCTGGCGCTGCTGCGGCCGGAGCTGACCGTGCTGCCCGCGGTGGTGCTCGCCGCGGGGGCGGTCGGCTGGTGGCGGGCGAGGGGCACCCGCGACGAGGCGGAGGCCGGCCGGACCCGGGTCCGGATCGCGGCCTGCGCCTTGCTGGGGCTGGGGCTGGTGGGGGGTGGTGTGCTGTACACCGCCGGGCATGCGCCCGACCCGCACCGAGGGGAGTGGGCCCTGCGCGCCGCGTACGGGCGCCACGGCGACTACGACGAGACCTTCCCCGGCGCCTCCTCGGCGCTGGAGGCGGCGCGGACCAACCCCGGCGCGATGGCGCGCCATGTGGGGACCAACGCCTCACAGCTGGGCCGCCGGCTCCACGCGGTGGTCGGGATCGCGCCGCTGCGGGGCGGACGCGCCGTGGCCTGGATCGCCGTCGCGGCCACCCTGGCGCTGGTGGGGCTCGGGGCCTGGCGCGGGCGGCGCCGCGGCTGGGAGCGCTGGGCCGGGCCGCACGGCGCGGCGCTGCTGCTCGGCGCGGCCGGGCTGACCGTGCTGGCGGCGCTGGTGATCGAGCCGGTGCCCCGCTACCTCGCGCCGGTGGTGGGAGTGCTGGCGCTCCCGCTGGCGACCGCGGTCGCGATCGTGGCCCGCGTGCTCGAGCGGTTGCCGGGGTCCCTCGGGCGTGTCGGCGCCGCGGTGGCGCTGATCGCGGTCCCACTGGCCCTCGCGCGGCCGGCGATCCGGGCGTCGACGCGGACCGAGACCCCGGTCCGCGACGTGCTCGCGTTCCTCGAGGCCGGCGAGGACATCGCCTCGATCCACGGCCACGCGGCGCTGTCGTTCGCCGCCTACCTCGGAGGCCGGGACATCACCGCGACCGAGACCTACGTCTGCCCCGATCCCGACCGGGTCGCGGGGGACCGCCCCGACGCGGTGCTGTTCTCCGCGGCACGCTGTGGGCGCCCGTTCGAGACCTGGGCCGAGGACACCCCGGCCCTCGACGGGTATCAGTGTCTCGCCAGCGGCGATCTGGTCGGCTGCAGGGTCAGGGACCCACGCTGAACGGCTCCGGCACCCCGTCTGCAACGGGGTGAGCCGCACACCAGGGCTGTTTCATGCGACACAGCCGCAGCACCATCACACCGTCGAACGCGGCGCCGTCGATCACCCGGTACGGGGCAAGCGCCGCGCGCAGCCGGCCGCGATCCGGGTCGGCGAAGGTGTCATCGTCGGCGAGGATCAGCCAACACGCGTCCCAGCCCCGCTCCTCGTCCCCGAGCGCCGCCGTGAACTCGATGTCGTACGAGCCGGACTCGTCGTAGGGCCCGGCGATGGTGTAGGTCACCGGGAAGAACACCTCGCGCAGCTCGCCGTGGGGGTCCCCGGGCGCCCAGATCGCCTGGGTCGGCCAGGCACAGATCGGCACCTCGGGAACCGCGTAGTAGGCCGCCGCGCAGTACAGGTGCCCCATGTGCACCACCACCGGCTCCACCGACTCCGTGGGGCCCGGTACCTCGATCGGTCCACGCCGCTGCTCGAGCCACTCCACGGCTTGCCGGATCTCGATGGTGCCGTGGTGGCGCTTGACATGAACCGTGCCCGGGACCAGCGCCAGCGCCAGCAGCAACGCCAGCATCGCCGGGACGGTCCTCCGGCCTCGCCCGGTGAGCGCCAGCGCTTCCCCGGCGAGCAGGGCCAGCGCGAAGCCCGCCGCGAGGAACGCCTTGACCCCGCGAAACTCGGGCGCCGCCAGCGCATAGACCGCCAGCGGGATCAGGCCGTACGCCAGCCACGCGACACCGTCCCCGGTGCGCGTCGTGGCGTCCCCCCGGCCCGCCCGCCGGGCCCACGCGATCCACACCGCGGCGAGGACCGCCAGGCTCCACAGCAGCGGCCCGGCCCACCCCCACTGCAGGTCACTGCCGGCTCGCATCCAGCCATGCCGCAGCGCTTGCATCATGCCTTGCTCGACGGCGAAGTGCGCCAGCCACCAAGGCAGCTGGACCAGCCGCTCCAGCCGCACCCCCAGCCCCACCGGCGAGCCGCCGCCGACGTACCACTCGAAGTGGGCCCGCATCCGCCACGCCGCCACCGCGACCCCGGCCCACGCCGCCGCCTGCAGCGCCAGCCATCCCTTCCAGCGCCCGGCCCGCCGCGCCGGCGAGGCCCACAGCACCAGGTTCTCCACCACCAGGAATGCCGCCGCCAGGTTGAACGTCGCGATGTGCAGCGCCACGATCGCCCCGTGCCGCGCCCAGTCCCACCACCGCGGCGTCCGCCCTGGTCGCGTCAGCGCCAGGAAGCTGCCCAGCTGCACCACCACCAGCAGCGCGTAGAACGCGTAGACCTCGGCCTGCCGGCTGTAGTGAACGTGGAGCGGCCAGATCGCGATCCACGTCGCCGCCAGCCACGCCCCCGGCCGCGACACCGCCCGCCGCGCCACGATCCACACCACCGCCGGCGTCAGCGTCCCGCACAGCGCGGACAGCGAGCGCAGCCCGTTCTCGCCGTCTCCGGCCAGCCGGGTCCAGAGCCACACCACCCAGCCCCACCCGGGCGGGTGGTTGTGGATCACGATCGGGTGCCCCGCGTCCCACAGCCGCGGCACCACCGCCGCCCCCCGGGTGATGAACTCGTCGGTCCACAGCGAGCAGCGGTCCAGGTCGACGAACCGCGGCAGCGCCGCCAGCGCGGTGAGCAGCGCCAGCCCGGCCCACTCCCCCACCGTCCATGGCCCGGCGCGCACCGCCGCGAGCTGCCCCACCTGGCGCACCACCGCCCGCAGCCCCGCCGCCTGGTCGTCGCCCGAGCCCGTCGGTTCCCCGCCCATCACCCCAGCAGTCTACGGCGGACCCCTGCTCACCTCCAGCAGCCGCCCCCGACTCCGCCCTCCCGCTGCGGGGTGCTATGGTCTTCGTCGAGCTCGCGAGGCGGAGGGGTGCCATGGGACTGTTCGACGGCCTGCTCGGGAAGAAGCGGAAGTCCGGGGGGCCGACCTGTGTCGCGTGCGACAGCGGCGACCTGGTGCAGCTCGCGCCGGGGGCGTACCGCTGTGCCCAGTGCGGGTACGAGGGCGGGCCGGGCTTTGCGGCGTACCAGGCGCAGCAGCAGGTCGCCGCGCTGCAGGCGCTGCCCGCGGTGCAGCTCCAGCGCAACGCCCGCGAGCAGCTCGCCCGCGTGCGCAGCCTGATCTCCAGCATCGAGCCGTCCACGGAGACGATCGCCACCCGCAAGTCCGGCCCCCAGCAGATCGCAGAAGCCGGCGAGGGAGTGATGGAGGCCACCGAGACCGTCGCCGAGGCGTTCGGTGCCATCGGCGAGCTGGGCGTGCTCAGCGACGAGGTCGGGATGGCCCTGCAGTCCAACCGCAACAAGCGCTTCGCCCTGATGGAGATCCGCGACGCGGTCACCGGCCTGCGCCAGATCCTGTACGCCTGGACCACCAAGCCGGGGTACGGCGCGACGGTCCCCCAGGCCCTCGCCGCCAGCGACTCCCTGCTCGTCGACAGCATCCGCAACGCCGGCCAGAAGCAGGGCCTCGTCCAGGTCGTCGATCACATCTCCGGGCTGGTCGACCAGGGTGCGTTCGGGCCTTGAGGAGTGTGGGCAGCAGGCTGGAGCACCGCAGAGGTATCGATCTCCAGGCTCTCTTCCCACCAGGTCCCGTGCCGCTGGTACGGAGACGTGTCGGTCTCGAACCCAGGATTGCGTCGTTGGGGGGGGGAGCCCATCGCCTGGTGAGCCTGCCAGGCCGGAGCGGGGAGCTACAAGGGCAAGTTCGCTCCGCTCGTGGCGGCTGAGGCCGCCACCCTTGACCCTCCCCGCTCCGGCCTGGCATTCGGTAGGTGGGCGACGGAGGGGGCCCGGACGAGCAAGGGAATTCGCCGTCACCGGGTGCGCTCGAGGTACTCCCGCAGCTCCCACTCGTCGATGCCGGTGTAGTTGGTCGAGCGGGGGATCGGGCAGCCCTGGCACAGGGGGAGCGCGGCGTACTCGCCGGTGATGATCTCGAGGCGGCGGTCGTGGAGGGCCGGGTTGCGCCACCACAGGTCGGGGAGGGACTGCTCGCGGAGGTCGCCGACGCACAGCTCGAGGGCGGAGTCGCGGGTGCAGACGGTGACGCGGCCGTCGTGGTTCACCACCGGGGACTTGAAGAACCCGGAGCAGGTCGGGGGGCGATCCGCGGCGGCGATCTCGCTGACGGTGGGGAGGTCGAGACCCAGGCGGTGTAGCACGGAATGATATCGTGCGTCGGCCGGAGGCTGGTCGCCGGCGTCGAGGGCGTCGAGCTGGCGGAAGAACACGTGGTGATCGGTGCCGGCGGGGACGTGGCCGGCGCAGGGGGTGACGGTCAGGCCGTGGCGCGCGCTGGCGGCGAGCCAGTGGTCGCGGAATGGCTCGGCCTCGGCGTCGTTGGCCTGCTGGACGATGAACTGGAACACCAGGCGGGGGTATGGGCCTGGTGATCCGCCTCGGCGGGCGACGGCGTCCTCGACGGCGGCGATGACGCGTTCGAAGCGGTCACGACCCTTGATGCCGCGGTAGGTCTCCCGGGTCGCGGCGTCGAGGGAGAAGTGCCAGCGCTGAGGCAACTGCGGGTGGCGCAGCATCACGTCGACGTGGTGGTCCTCGAGCAGCACGGCGTTGGTGTGGACCTCGATCTGGCGGAAGGTGCCGTCGCGGACGGCGCGGTCCTGGAGCATCGCCACGATCGCGTCGAACTCGGGGTGCAGCAGCGGCTCGCCGAGCCAGAACAGCACCAGGTTGCCGAAGCGGGCGCCGGCGCGGGCGAGGTCGTCGGCGAGGCGCGCGATCAGCGCCGGGTCGATCAGGCCGGGCTCGGCGAAGTGGCCGTGCTCGGGTCGGCTCTGCAGGCAGTGGCGGCAGCGCAGCGGGCAGCCGTTGGTCAGCTCGAGGACCAGGTAGGAGCCGGGCAGATCGATCACCGGCGCCCCTCCTGGAGCCGCCGCCAGCCGGCGCGGGCGGCGCGCCACGCGATGGTCCGCAGCCGCTCCGAGTCGTGTCGCAGGTAGCAGTCCTGGAGGCAGCCGCGGCGGCAGGCCAGGACCTTGCGGCGCATCCGGCGGGCCTGCTCGCCGGTCCAGATCTCGCGCAGCGACTGCTCGCGCACGTTGCCCGCGGACTCGGCCAGGAAGTCCAGGTTCCCGTCGCACATCAGCACCGCGCCGTCGGCGTTGACGTACAGCTCCTTGAAGCCGTTGAAGCACACCGCCTGCTCGGGCCGCAGCCGGCCGCGGTAGAACTCCCTGGCGAGCAGCACGTCCTCGACCGTGTTTGTGTACTGCAGCCCGGAGCCGTCCCGGGCGATGTGGTCCGCCAGCTCCTCGACCGCGAGGTCCAGCCGCGGCAGCGCGGACTCGTCGACGATCAGGTCGCGGATCCCGTCGGTCTTGCCCTCGTGGGTCGTCAGGAACAGGAACTGGACGCGGTCCAGGTCCAGCCGCCTGGCCAGCTCGACGACCCCGAGCAGCTCTCCGAGGTTGCGGGCGTGGATCACGCAGTTGAGCCCCAGGTGCGTGCGCGGCAGACCGTCCTCGCGCTCGTGGGCGCGGTAGGCCTCGAGGTTGGCCACGATGCGGTCGAAGGTCCCCTGCCCGCGGATGTGGTCGTGGCTGTCGCGCAGGCCGTCGACCGAGACGTTGATCGCCAGCTTGGGGATCGGGGCCAGCTCGCGGATCCGACGGCCGCGCAGCAGCGTCCCGTTGGTCGTCAGCGAGACGTGGAACCCGCGGCGGTCGGCGTACCACAGGAGCTCGGCCAGGTCCCGGCGCAGCAGCGGCTCGCCCCCCAGGGGGTTGAACACCGGGACGCCCCAGTCGGCGGCCTGGGCGATCACGCTGCGGACCTCGTCGGTGGTCAGCTCGTGCTCGACCTCGTAGCAGGTGTGGCAGATCGAGCACGACAGGTTGCAGCGCAGCGTCAGGTTGATCGACACCCAGTCGGGCCGCACCAGCGCCCGGTTGAGCCGCCGCGAGAGGTGGAACAGCGCGTCGGTGCGCAGCTCGCCCAGCGTCCGCTCCGGCCGGCCGCCGCTCACCGCGCGCCCCCCGCGTCGCGCAGCCACGACCAGGCCCCACGGACCCCGCTGCGCCAGTCGAGCGCCGGGTAGCACAGGAACATGCAGCGGCGCTCGCAGCGGCGCACCCGCCGGCGCGCCTCGCGGTACGCCGGCGAGGTCCAGAACGCCTCCAGCGGCGTGTCGGCCAGCGAGATCCCGTGGGGGCCGTGTCCGCAGATGTCGACCCCGCCGTCCGGCGTCACGATCAGGCTCTCGAAGCCCGCCAGGCACGGGACCTTGGGGAACGCGTCGCGCTCCCCGCGGTGGTACGCGAAGTACGCCGGCATCGCCCGCAGGTAGTCCTCGTCGTTGTGGATCAAGCTGTCGCGGCGGCGCAGCGCGATCAGCTCGTCGATCGCCCGCAGCAGCGCCGGCCGCTCCGCCCGCCCCGGCATCAGCTCCGGGTACTCGTCGGACACGACCTGTACCAGGTAGCTCGTCGCACCGAGGGCGAGCAAGCGCTCGTGGAGCGGCACCAGCTGGTCGAGGTTGCGGCGCATCACCACCGACACCGCGTTGGTCGACAGTCGCCCGCGGGCCTCCCGCAACAGCGCCATCGCGCGATCGAAGCTGCCCGGGACGCCGCGCACCCCGTCGTGGTGCCCGGCGTCGGCCCCGTCGATCGACACGGTGATCGCGTCCAGCCCGGCGGCGACGAACGCGTCGAGGCTGCCCTCGCCCCAGCGCGTCCCGTTGGTGATCACCGTGGTACCGAGGCCGAGCCGGTGGGCGCGGCCCACCAGGTCGAGGGTGTCGTCGTGGCGCAGCAGCGGCTCGCCCCCGGAGAACGTCACCGAGCGGGCCCCGAACGCCGGGGCCTGGTCGACGATCGCGCGCCACTGCTCCAGCGTCAGCTCGCGGCCCTTGCCGACCACGACCTCGTCCTTGGGCCGGCACATCTCGCAGCGCAGGTTGCAGCGGTGCGTCATCAGGAAGATCAGGTCACGGGGGCGGACCAGCGGCCGGTCGAGGCGGTACGACGCGCCGGTGGCGGCCTGCCGCCCCAGCTCCCGCGCACCCCGCAGCAGCCCGTCGCGTCGCATCTGGGGTACAGGTTTACCCGGGGACGGCGGGGACCGCCACTGCCGGAGCGGCTACGCGGGGGTGGCGGGCTGCTCCGCGGGGGCGTCCTTCCTGGACTTCTTGGCCGCGCCCTTCTTGGCCGCGCCCTTCTTCGGGGCGGCTCTCTTCTTCGGAGAGGCCTTCTTGGTGCCCCCGCCGCCCTTCTTCCCGTCGTGCTCGAGGATGTCCTGGCCCAGCGCGTGCTCGAGGACCTCGCTCATCTGGCTGACGAACACGAACTCCAGATCGGTCTTGATGTCCTCGCTGATCTCGACCAGGTCCTTCTTGTTCCTGTCGGGCAGCACGACCCGCTTGATCCCGGCGCGGGAGGCGGCCAGCACCTTCTCCTTGATCCCGCCGACGGGCAGCACGTTGCCGCGCAGCGTGACCTCGCCGGTCATCGCCAGCTCGTGGTCGACGGTGCGATCGGTGAGCAGGCTGGCCAGCGCGGTCATCATCGTCACCCCCGCGGACGGGCCGTCCTTGGGGATCGCGCCCGACGGGACGTGGACGTGGATGTCCTGCTGATCGAAGCTGTCCTCGTCGATCCCGAGCTTGACCGCGTTGGTGCGGATGTAGCTCATCGCCGCCTGCGCCGACTCCTTCATCACCTCGCCGAGGCTGCCGGTCAGGATCATCTTGCCGTGCCCCTTCATCCGGGTGCACTCGATGAACAGGATGTCGCCGCCGGTGGGGGTCCAGGCCAGCCCGGTGGCCACGCCGCTGTGGGCGGTGCGCTCCGCGACCTCCTGGAAGAACTTGATCGGGCCGAGCACCTCCTCGACCTTCTCGGCGTCGACCACGACCTTGTCGGTGTGCCCCGAGGCGACGTCCTTGGCCACCGAGCGGCAGATCGAGGCCAGCTCGCGCTTGAGGTTGCGCACCCCGGCCTCCCGGGTGTACGCGCCGATGATCCGCTGGATCGCCTCGACCTGGAACTCGATGTGCTCCTCGGTCAGCCCGTGGGCCTCCAGGTTCTCCGGGATCAGGAACTTGGTGGCGATGTGGATCTTCTCCTCCTCGGTGTACCCGGGGAGGTCCAGCACCTCCATGCGGTCGAGCAGCGGCGGCGGGATCGGCTCGCGGAGGTTGGCCGTGGCGATGAACAACACCTTGCTGAGATCGAACGGCACGTCCAGGTAGTGGTCGTTGAACGAGTCGTTCTGCTCCGGATCGAGCACCTCCAGCAGCGCGCTGGACGGGTCGCCGCGGTAGTCCATCCCCAGCTTGTCGACCTCGTCGAGCATGAAGATCGGGTTGTTCGTCCCGGCCTTCTTGATCCCCTTGATGATCTTGCCCGGCAGCGACCCGATGTAGGTCCGCCGGTGGCCGCGGATCTCGGCCTCGTCGCGCACGCCGCCGAGGCTGATGCGCACGAACTTGCGCCCCAGCGCGCGGCCGACGCTGCGGCCCAGCGAGGTCTTGCCGACCCCCGGGGGGCCGACCAGGCACAGGATCGGGCCCTTCATGTCGTCCTTGAGCTTGCGCACCGCGAGGTACTCGAGGATCCGCTGCTTGACCTTGGTCAGGTCGTAGTGGTCCTCGTCGAGGATCTCCTGGGCCTGGGCGATGTCCAGCTGGTCCTCGGTGCTCTTGGACCAGGGCAGCTCCACCAGCCAGTCCAGGTACGTGCGGCTGACGGTGTACTCGGCGGCGCCGGGGCTCATCCGGCTCATCCGCTTGAGCTCCTTGAACGCGACCTTCTCGGTCTCCCGCGGCATCCGCGCCCGCTTGATCGCGCGCTTGAGCTCGTCGAACTCCTCCTGCCGCTCGTCGACCTCGCCGAGCTCCTTCTGGATCGCCTTCATCTGCTCCCGCAGGAAGTACTCCCGCTGGGCCTTGTCCATCTCTCCCTTGACCTCGGTCTGGATCTTGTTGGAGAGCTCCTGGACCTGGACCTCCTTGCTGATCAGCGCGATGACCTGCTCCAGCCGCTCGCGCACCGCGAGCTGCTCCAGCAGGCCCTGCTTCTCCTCGACGCCGATGCTGAGGTTCGACGCCACGATGTCGGCGAGGATCCCCGGGTTGTCGATCGAGCGCACCAGGAAGCTGGCCTCGCTGGGGATGTGGGGCGACAGCTCGATCAGCTTCTGGGCCTGCTCGCGCAGGTTGATCAGCAGCGCCTCGACCTCGACCCCGCTGAGCGCCTCCTCGTCGATCAGCTCGACCTTGGCCTCGAGGTACGGCTCGGTCTGCGTGAACTCCAGGATCCGGAAGCGGCTGAGGCCCTGGATGATCACGTTGAGCTTGTTGCCGGGCATCTTGACCGACTTGAGGATCTTGACCATCGTCCCCACCTCGTACAGCTCGTCGGGGGCGGGGTCCTCGGTGGCGCCGTCCTTCTGGGCGACGATCCCGAGCATCCGCTCGTCGTCCATCGCCTCGTTGACGCTGGCCAGCGACTTCTCGCGGCCGACGTTGATCGGGAAGGCCAGGACCGGGAAGATGACCGTGTTCCGGATGGCCAGCATGGGGAGTTTCTGCACGCGGCTCACAGCGGCTCCGTCGTCTCGATGATGTTCCGGGCGGCGCGCGGCGCGCGGGCCCGTCGTCCAATCACGTACCTGCGACCCGCGAGGGGTCGTCCAGACACCATAGGCACGAAGTCCCGGGGATCAAGCGGACTCCTCGTCGTCCCCCATCGTCTCCGGGGCCTCGGACGGCTCCTCGTCGTCGAGGGACTCCCCGTCCGCATCGCCGGACTCCTCGTCCGCGTCGTCGGACTCCTCGTCCGCGTCGTCGGACCCGTCGTCCGCGTCCGGATCGCCGGACCGCCCGTCGCGGCCGTCCTCGACCCGGCCCCGCCGCATGTGCGGCCGCGGCTGCCCCCCCAGGTAGCTCTTCAACCCGCCCAGCCCGTAGATCAGGAGCAGGACGAAGACCAGCATCCCGATCTCCGGCCAGCCGAACGTGAACGTGACGTCTCCCGGATCCATCAGCCGACCGCCCCCTCGTCGCGCAGGGTCTGGATTCGCTCCTCAGGGTATCCGATCTCGCGCAGCACCGCGTCGGTGTGCTCGCCCGCGGCGGGCGAGTCGCCGGGCGGCGTGCGCCCCAGCGCCGGGCGGAACCAGCGCAGCTCGCCGTCCCCCTCGACGGCGCCGCGCGCCTCGGCGTGGGCGTCGCGGACCGCCTCGGCAGGGGACAGCACCGGCTCGACGCAGGCGTCCAGCTCGGCGAACACGGCCTCCCACTCGGCCCGGGTCCGGGAGCCGACGATCGCCGCCATCTCGCCCTGCAGCCGGGCCTGCTCCGGCCCCGGCATCGGCGGGATCGCGGCCCACTCGGGGTGGCCCACGGCCTGGCACACCTGGGCCCAGAACTTGGGCTCCAGCGCCGCCACCGCCAGCTGCTCGCCGTCGGCGGTGCGATACAGCGCGTAGCACGCCAGACCGCCGCCCAGCAGCCAGCGGCCGCGGTCGGGCTCCGCGGCGAACCCGCGCATCGCCTGCACCGGCGCCGTCAGCGCCGCCACCGCCTCGGTCATCGAGACGTCGATCCAGGCCCCCTCGCCGCGGCGCTCCCGCTGGACCAGCGCGGCGCAGATCCCCATCGCGGCGTGCATCGCCCCGCCGGCCAGGTCGGCGAACGGCAGCGCCGGCATCGCAGGCAGGCCGTCGCGCTCGCCGCCGAACCACAGCAGCCCCGACAGCGCCTGGTAGTTCAGGTCGTGGCCGGCGCGCGCGCTGCGCGGCCCGTCCTGGCCGTAGCCGGAGATGGAGCAGCCGATCAGCCGCGGGTGGGCGGCGCGCAACGCCTCGGGCGCCAGCCCCAGCCGCGCCAGCGTCCCCGGGCGGAACCCCTCGACGACGACGTCGTGGGCCGCGACGAGGTCGTGGAACACCGCCCGCCCGGCCTCGCTACGCAGGTCGAGGCGGATCGAGCGCTTGCCGCGGTTGAGCAGGTGGAACAGCGCCCCGTGGCGCCCGATCAGCGGCGGGAGCATGCGCGTCCAGTCGCCCCCTCCGGGGTCCTCGACGCGCAGCACCTCGGCACCGAGTCCAGAGAGGACCCACGTGCAGTAGGGCCCGGGCAGGAGCCGGGTGAGGTCCAGGACCCGGACCCCGTCGAGGGGGGTGAACTCGGACGCCGCCGACGTGGCCCCGGCCTAGGAGAGGATCGCCTGGATCTTCAGCGCCAGCCCGATGTCGCCCTGGACCTTGAGCTTGCCGGTCATGAACGCCATCTGGGGGTTCAGATCGCCGGTGATCATCTCGACGAAGTCGGCGTCACCCATCGTGATCGTGCACTGCGGCTCGCCCTCGACGCCCTCGGCGATCGTGCCGGTGCTGCCGTCGCAGGTCAGGGTCCACTTGCCGCCGTCGTCGCCGGTGATGTCGAACAGATAGACGGCCTGCAGGCCCGCGACCTTCTCGGGGTGCTCCTCGAGGTTCTTGGCGATCTTGTTGACGATGACGTCCTTCGCGGTATCGGCCATGTCGTCTCCATGCAGCAGGGATTGGTTTCAGGGAGTCCGATGGTGCGATCCGGGGGGCCGCCTGTCAAGCGCGCCTGCGTGCGCGGGCGGGTTCACCCCTCGTACATCGCGTCGATGCGGTCGCGATAGCGCTCGGCGACCTTGTCGCGCTCGAGCTTCAGCGAGTGGCTCAGCCCGCCGCCGCCCACCGACAGGCGCTCGGGCAGGACGTCGAAGCGGCGGACCTGCTCGAAGCGGGCGAGGCGCTGGTTGGCGCGGTCGACCTCGCGCTGGATCGCCTGCCGCACCCGGGGGTGCTCGAGCAGCTCGGCGCGCTCCAGCCCGCCGAGGTTCCACTCGCGGGCCAGCCCCTCGAGGGCACTGGGCTGCAGGTCGAGCAGCGCCACGATGTAGCGGCGGTTGTCGCCGAAGACCATCGCCTCGTCGATCAGCGGGCTCATCTTGAGCGCTCCCTCGACGTGCTGCGGCGCCACGTTCTTGGCGCCCGAGGTGATGATCAGGTCCTTGAGCCGGCCGGTGATGATCAGCCGCCCGTCGGCGTCGATCCAGCCGGTGTCGCCCGTGCGGAACCAGCCGGCGGGGTCGAACGCGGCGCGGGTGTCCCCGGGCGCGTCGTGGTACTCGCGGAACACGCTGTCGCCCCGGACCAGGACCTCGCCGCTGGCCGCGACGCGGATCCGGACGCCGGGGATCGGGGGCCCCACCGAGCCGATCCGGTTGTCGCCGAGGCGGTTGACCGTCGCCGCCGCCGCGGTCTCGGTCAGCCCGTAGCCCTCGAGGATCTCCACCCCGGCGACGCGGAAGAACTCGCCGATGAACGGGTGCAGCGGGGCGCCGCCCGAGACCGCGAAGCGCAGCCGCCCGCCGAAGCTCTCGCGCAGCAGCGAGAACACCACGCCGTCGGCCGCCGCGGAGATCAGCCGGCGCCGCAGCGTCGGCCGCCCGCCGTCGTGGCTGCGGATCCGCTCGAGCCCGCCGTGCAGCGCCTCGTGGAACAGCCGCCGGCGCAGCGGGGACAGGTCGCGGCAGCGCTGGACCATCGAGCGGTAGATCCGCTCGTAGATGATCGGCACCCCCATCAGGTAGGTCGGCTTGACCTCGAGGAACACCTCCTCGAGGCGATCGATGCGCTTGGCGTAGGCGGTGCTGGCGCCCCGCAGCAGGCACAGGAACTGCCCGACCCGGCCGTAGATGTGGCTCAGCGGCAGGAACAGCACCGTGACGTCGTCGTCGTCCACCGGGAGCACCTCGCCGATCCCGTGCACCGCGGCGAGCAGGTTGGCGTGGGTCAGCACCACGCCCTTGGGCATCCCCGTCGCTCCCGAGGTGTAGACGTAGGTCGCCTCGTCCCCCGGGCGGGTCTCGGCGATGGCCCGCCGCGGCAGCTCGGGGCGGCGGCGCAGGTGACGGCGGCCGCGCCGCATCAGGTCCGAGAACAGCAGCGCGCGCTCGCGGCCCTGCAGATCGAGGCTGTCCAGGACGATCACGTTCTCGACCGAGCGCATCCGGTCGCGCGCCTCGGTGACCTGCGCCAGCCGCGCGTCGCTGTCGACGATCAGCGCGCGGGCCCCGCAGTGGTTGACGAGGTAGGTCAGCTGGCCGGTGGTGCTGGTGTGGTAGACCGGCACGGTCACCGCGCCGAGGGTCAGCACGGCGTAGTCGCACAGCGACCACTTGGCCCGGGTGGCGGCGAAGATCGCGACCCGGTCGCCGCGCTGGATCCCCAGGTCCGCGAGCCCCGCCGCGATCTCGAAGACCTGGTGGCCGACCTCGCTCCAGGTCAGGATCCCCCAGCGGTCGAGGTCCTTGCGGTGGCGCATCGCGATGGCAGGACCCCACGTCCGCGTGGCGCGACGCAGCAGCGCTGGGATCGAGTCGGCAGGCAAGCTCGAGGCCATCTCCGTCCGCGGCGGCCCCTCCTCCAGCCCCGCAGGCAGGATACCCCAAACGCAGACGGGGCGCCGCGGCGGCGCGCGACGCAGCCCGCGCGCGGGCCGTTTGCGTGCGGGTCGGAATGAGCGAGAATGACGGTGGGCGAATGGCCGCAGAGACTCCCGATTCCGGCGAACGCATCGGCACGGTGGTGGAGAAGTACGAGATCCTCCAGAAGGTCGGCGAGGGGGGGATGGCCACCGTCTACCGCGGGCGCCACCGCACGCTCGATCGCGAGGTCGCGATCAAGATCCTGCACCCGCACCTGAGCAACAACGTCAAGAACCGCACCCGCTTCGAGCGCGAGGCCCGCGCCATCGAGTCGCTGAGCTGCCGCAACATCCCCGAGATCTACGACTTCTCGGGGCCGCAGGCGGAGCAGTGCTTCATCATCACCGAGTTCATCCACGGCCCGACGCTGCGCACGTTCCTGGAGATGGTCGACGCGATCCCCAGCGAGCCCGCGGCGCTGATCGGGCTGCAGGTCGCCAACGCCCTCGACGCGGCCCACCGGCGTGGGATCGTGCACCGCGACATCAAGCCCGAGAACATCATGATCGACGGCAGCGGGACCGTGAAGCTGATGGACTTCGGCATCGCGCGGGTGCTGGACGAGTCCCACGTCACGCTGACCGGGGCGCTGGTCGGCTCGCCGGCGTTCATGTCCCCGGAGCAGGCGCGCGACGACGACATCGACGCCCGCAGCGACCTGTTCAGCTTCGGCACGCTGCTGTACCTGATGGTCACCGGCCAGCTGCCGTTCCGCGGGGGCAACCCGTCGGTGGTGCTCAAGGGCATCATCGAGGGGGAGTACGAGGACCCCATCGACCACACCCCGGACCTGCACCCCGACCTGGTCCGCGTCATCGAGCGCTGCCTCGAGACCGATCCCGACGACCGGTTCCCGGACGTCGACGCCGTGCGGGCGGAGCTGGAGGCCGTGCTGCGCAGCTCGGCGATCGACCCCGGGGACCCCGGGGAGCTGTGGTCGCTGGCCAGCTACTTCGAGGACGCGGTCGGCTACGAGCGGCGGCTGCGCGAGCACCTGGTGCCGACCCTGCTGGAGCGGGGCAAGGCGCTGATCGAGGAGCGCAACCCGTCGGAGGCGCTGCGGCACCTCAACCGGGTGCTGACCCTCGACGAGGGCAACCCCGAGGTGCTCGACCTGATCGGGCGGCTGGGCAACCCCGAGGAGGAGGACGAGGGCGGGTCGTGGTGGCCCTACGGGCTGACCCTGGCGGGGATCCTCGCGCTGGTCGGGATCGGCCTGTGGTGGCAGCTGTGGCGCCCGGGGCCGGGGCCCGAGGTGGACGGCGGGGCGGTGGACGGCGAGGTCGCGACGGAGGCCGGCGACGGGCTGGCGGAGGACGGGGAGCGCGAGGCGGAGACCGCGGCGACGGGAGACGGCGAGCAGGCCACGGCGGAGCAGCCCACCCCCGACGAGGAGGCCACGGCGGAAGAGCCCACCCCCGAAGAGGAGACCACGCCGGAGCAGCCCACCCCCGGCGAGGAGGCCACGCCGGAGCAGCCCACCCCCGGCGACGACGGCAGCGCCGAGGTCGAGGAGTTCACCCCGCCGCCGCCCCCCCCGCTGGAGCGCTGGGCGGGGCAGGCCCGGATCCGGATCCTGACCCCCGGCACGAACGGCGTCGACCTGTACTACCGGGACGCCGAGGGGGCCGAGCCGGTGCTGCTGATGGAGGAGTGCGGGCTGTGGAACGCGGGGCCGGTCCCGATCCCCGCCGGCCGGCTCGAGGTCTTCGCGCGAGGACCGTACCACGAGACCAAGGCGATGGTCCTCGAGCTCACCGACCAGCAAGTCTACGAGGCGACCTGGACGCTGGACGAGCTCCCCGCCCACCTGTACTTCCGCGGCTTGCCCGAGGGCACCACGATCACCGTCGACGGCGAGGTGATCGGCCGCTATCCCGGCGTCCCCAGGTGGGACATCGACGCCGACCGGGAGGTGCGCGTGCTCGTCCGGACCCCCGACGGCAACGAGCGGATCTGGAACGTGCCCAAGCTCAAGCCCAAGGAAGGGTTCGTCTGCGAGCTGTAGTGTCGCCTCGGCCCCGATCCTGACGTGTTCGCCAAGGCCCGCTCCCCGTCCGCACGCCTGTGATAGCGTGACGGCCTCCCCGCGCGCGGGAGTGCGGGGGGACGGAGGGGTGTACGATCGAGCCCGTGCTCCGCCGCGCGTCGCTGCTGCTGCTCGCGCTGTGCTGGTCCTGCTGCGGCTGCTTCTACCTCGGCCCGGCGGACCCGTGCGAGGACGAGCCGCTGCCCCCCGCCGAGTTCGACTTCCACGCCTGCGAGCCGGCCAAGGGCTCGGTGATCGTGCTCACCGAGCCGTGGAGCGAGGTCGCGATCCGCTGCGACATCACGGGCGCCACCGAGATCCTGTGGTGGGTCCAGGACGAGGACTCCGACGACCGGCTGCAGGCCCGCGACACCCACGCGCTGGTGCTGACCCGCGAGATGGTCCCGTGGGAGCCGGACGACGACGAGGCCGGCGTGCGGGTCGACGCCACCAACGGCGTGGAGTTCGAGAGCACGTTCTGGACGCTGCTGATGGTGGAGGACGTCCCGTGAGGCGCGCCCGTCCAGGACGCGCGAGAGCGCAGAGGGCGCCCGTCCGGGGCGCGGAGAGCACAGGGGTGGGCAGATGATCCGCCCGAAGCGTCTGTGGTGGTTGCTGCTGCCGGTGCTGCTCGGGGCCGACTGTCCCGGCGCCGAGAGCCGCGAGCGATGGGTCCGGGTGGAGCTGATGCCGTCGCGCGGCGCCGGGGACGACGCCCCGCCGGCCCAGACCCAGTCGGTGCGGGTCCGGTTCCGGCGCGAGACCGCCAGCCGCGACCTGGCGCTGGAGGAGGGGCTGACCCTCGAGGGCAGCGTGCTGGCCGACGGCGCGCCGGTCCCGCGCCCCAACGCGCGGCTGCACTTCCGCCACCGCGACAGCGGCACCGAGACCACCGCCGAGGCCCACAGCGGGGGGCAGTTCGTCGCCACCGGCCTGCTCCCCGGGACCTACGACGTCACGATCTACCCCGACGCCGACCAGGATCTGCTGGGCATCGCGCGGCTGGTGGTCCAGCTGCCCGATGACGATCTCGCGGACCTGCCGATCCCGTGGGGCGAGCACGTGCTGTGGGGCCGCATCGTGCGACGCGAGATCGGCGTGCCCGATCCCGTGGGGATCGCCGACCTGGTGGTCGAGGCGTTCCGCGAGACGGAGCCCGGGACGCTGCGCCGCGCGGGGCAGGAGACGATCACGCTGGACGACGGCGAGGCCACCATCGCCGGGGAGTTCACGCTGGCGCTGCCCGCGGGGACCTACGCGCTGCGGATCTCCTCCCCGACCGGCGCCGAGGTGCCCTACCCCACCGCGGTGCTCACCGGCGTGGAGATGCCCCGCCCCGGAGGCTGGGTCCCGGTGGACACCCCGATCACGCTGTTCACCTACCCGACCTGGAGCGAGGAGCGGCGCCACGAGCTGTCGGGCAAGCTGGTGGCCCCCGGGATCGGCGTCGACCTGCCCGAGGGCAGCGCGCTGGTCGAGGCGCGCGGCGTGGTCCACGCGCCCCCGGAGTACGCGGGGCTCGAGGACATCGACTTCCAGCTCGGCCCGGTCCGCGCCCGGGTCCGCACCGACACCGAGGGCGACTTCCGGCTCACGCTCCCCGACGCCACCTACACGCTGGACGTGATCCCCGGCTACGACAGCGACGGCAGCGCGTTCCGCGACGCGGGGGAGCAGGCCCACGTGGTGGCCAACGACCTGCCGCTGGGGACGGTGTTCCTGACCAGCCGGGTGAACCTCACGATGCGGGTCGTCGACGACGCCGACCGGGTGATCGAGGGGGCCCGCGTGGAGGTCCGCAACCTGGGGCTGTCCGGCTACGCCACCGGGCTGTCCACCGACGAGACCGGGACCGCGCGGTTCCTGCTGGAGCAGGGCCCGCACCGGGTGGAGGTGATCCCCCCCGAGGGCAGCGGCCTGGCCCGCGACCGGTTCGAGGTCGAGATGGGCACCGTCGACGAGCGCCTGATCGTGCCGCTCGAGGACGGGATCCGCGTCAGCGGGCAGGTGTCGCGGGGCAACGACCTGCTCGAGGGCGTGCTCGTGCGGTTCGTCGACCCCGACAGCGGCGAGGTGCTCGGCGAGGGGGTCTCGCGCGCCAGCGGGACATACGAGCTGCGCGTGCCGACCGCGTGGGTCTGGCCCGAGACCGAGGCCGGCGACGACGACTCGGCCGGGTAGCCGCCGGTTTACCCACCCGCGCGGCCAGTGCTACAACGAGGCCGGGCCTCGTCCGGACCCCGGGGAGATCCTTGCGCGCGATCCCACTGATCCCTGCGCTCGTCGTGGCACTGTGGCTGCCCCGCGCCGCCGCCGAGCCGGTGCCGGCGGAGCCCCCCGCCCCCGCCCCGCAGCTCGAGGCCCGCACGCCGACCCCCGCCGAGCAGCTCGAGCGGGGCCGCCAGGCGTTCGACAACGGCGAGTACGAGCGGGCGCTGGGCCTGCTGGTCGGGATCGACGCGATGGAGCTCGGGCGCGACCAGCGGATCCTGCTGCACGAGATGATGGGCAAGTGTCACTTCGTGCTCGGCAGCCGCGAGACCGCCGCCGCCCAGTTCTTCGAGGTGCTCAAGCTGGACAAGGCCTACGAGCTGGACGAGGTCCGCACGCCGCAGCCGATGCTGGTCCTGTTCGAGGCGGTGCGGCTGAACAAGGCCCGCGAGCTGCGCCGCTTCCCGGTCGAGCCGGAGCGCACGATCCCGGGCCGCGCGGTCCCGCGGGTGGCGCCCAACAACATGTTCATCGCGTTCGCCCCCGCGGGCGTGTTCCGGCTGGCGTTCCTCGGCACGCCGGGCACGGGCATGGCGCTGCTGGTCCCCCAGCTGCTGACGATCGGCGGCTCGGTGGCGTCGTACGCGTGGGTCACGTGGTACGCCAACAACCAGGACGACACCTGCAAGAACGCCGTGACGCGCAACGCGTTCCCGACGGTCAAGGCGCTCAACATCGTCACGGCCGCGCTGTCCTGGCTGATCTACGCGGTGGGGATCATCGACGCCTTCGTGAGCCAGCGGTATCATAAGGCCGCTCCGGGCGGCGGGAGGAAGCCGCGGGTCGCCTCGGGGTGGCGCTGGGGGCCACCCACCGGCCCGAGCCCGGTCCCCTGAACTCCGAACCGCGAGAGACGATGCCGTTCTTCAGCTACACCGATCCGGACGGCGAGCCGCGCCGCTTCGAGATCAAGAAGAAGCTCTCCACCATCGGGCGGGGCAAGAACAACGACCTGTGCATCGCGGACGACGCGATGATGCCGCAGCACGCCCACATCCTGGCCGACGGCAAGGCCCACGTGATCTCGTCGCTGGACCCCAAGGCGACGATCGTGGTCAACGGCCGGCCGCGGCGGAACTACCAGCTCGCCGACGGCGACATCATCACGCTGGGCGACACCGAGCTGACCTACGACGGCCGCACCGAGACGGTCAAGCTGATGGAGACGTCGTCCAGGCCGGCCAAGAAGAAGAAGCCGCAGGACGACGAGCGCTTCAACCGGCTGTTCGGCTTCGCCGAGAAGCTGCTCGCCGGGCAGCCGCTGAGCTCGCTGTTCAAGAACCTGCTGGACTCGGTGATCCAGGCGACCGGGGCGACCAAGGGGTTCCTCGTCGTGATCCGCGACGGGTCGATCACGATCCCGGCGGCGCGCAACGTCGACAAGGTCGACCTCGGCGACGACCCCAAGCAGATCAGCGACACGATCGTGGCCCAGGTGATGCGCGAGCGGCGGCCGCTGATCATCAGCGACGCGCTGGCCGACAGCATCCTGGGCCAGTCCAAGAGCGTCGTCGATCTCAAGCTGTCCTCGGTGATGTGCGTCCCGCTGGTGGCCAAGAACCTGCTGATCGGCTGCCTGTACCTGGGCAACGACCGGGTCACCGACCTGTTCGACGAGGGCGATCTGAGCCAGCTGACGGTGTATGCCGCGTGGGCCTCGATCATCGTGCAGAACGCGCTGCTGCTCGACCAGCTGCGCAGCGACAACGAGCGGCTGCGCGAGGCGCTGGCCAAGGGCACCGGCAAGATCATCGGCAGCTGCCCCGAGATCATGGCGATGTTCCGCACCCTCGAGCGCGTCGCGCCCACCGACATCTCGGTGCTGGTGCTGGGCGAGACCGGGACCGGCAAGGAGCTGGTGGCCCGCGAGATCCACGCGCTGAGCCCGCGGCGCGACGCGCCGTTCGTCTCGATCAACTGCGGGGCGATCCCCGAGAACCTGCTGGAGAGCGAGCTGTTCGGGCACGTCAAGGGCGCGTTCACCGGCGCGCTGGCCCACAAGATCGGCAAGTTCGAGGCCGCCGAGGGCGGGACCCTGTTCCTCGACGAGATCGGCGAGATGCCCCTGACGCTGCAGGTCAAGCTGCTGCGGGTGATCCAGGACCGCGTGATCCAGAAGGTCGGGGACGTGAGAGAGCAGCCGGTCGACATCCGGATCATCTCGGCGACCAACAAGGACCTCGACGAGGAGGTCAAGGCCAGGCGCTTCCGCGAGGACCTGTACTACCGGCTCAACGAGATCTCCCTGTCGCTGCCCCCGCTGCGCGAGCGGGGCGACGACATCGCCGAGATCGCGCTGTACCTGCTGAAGCGCTACGCGGCGGAGTACGGCGGCAAGGGCACCGGGTTCTCGCAGGACGCGCTGCGCAGCCTGCGCAACTACTTCTGGCCGGGCAACGTCCGCGAGATGGAGAACCGGATCAAGAAGGCGATGGTGATGAGCGACCGCGCGCTGATCGGCCCCGACGACCTGGGGTTCAGCACCGAGCAGGTGCGGCCGCGGTTCAAGACCCTCGCCGAGGCCCGCGAGGAGTTCCAGGTGGAGTACATCCGCGAGGCGCTGATGGCCCACAACTGGAACAAGGCCCAGACGGCCAAGACCCTCGACGTGGACCCGCGCACGATCTTCCGCTACGTCGAGAAGTTCAAGGAAGAGGTCTGAGCGGCAGGGGAAACATCCTCGCGGTTCTGCGGTTTGATCAGGTACACGACGAGGTAGGAAGGGACCCATGAAGGTCTACGCGCTGACCGGCGGGATCGCGACGGGCAAGTCGACCGTGGAGGAGGCCCTCCGCGGGCTGGGGGTGCCCTCGCTCGACGCCGACCACTTCGCGCGGGTGGTCGTCGAGCCGGGCCAGCCGGCGTACCGCGAGATCGTCGAGGAGTTCGGCCCCGAGGTGCTGGACGGCGAGCGCCGGATCGACCGCCGCGCGCTGGGGCGCGTGGTGTACCGCGACGCGGAGCGGCGCCGCCGGCTCGAGGAGATCACCCACCCGCGGATCTGGTCGGCGATCTGGAAGCAGTGCGCCCGCCTGGAGCGCCAGGGAGAGCCGATCGCGGTGGTCTCGGCGGCGCTGCTGGTGGAGTCCGCCTACCACACCCGGTTCGACGGCGTGGTGGTGGTCCACTGCCCCCCCGAGGAGCAGCTGCGGCGGATCCGCGACCGCGACGGGTTCACCGAGGAGCAGGCCCGGCGGCGGGTGGAGGCGCAGATGCCGATCGGCGACAAGATCGCCATCGCGGACTGGCTGATCGACACGTCGGGCACGCGCGAGGAGACCGCGCGGCAGGTGGCGGTGCTGGTGGCGCGCTGGCGCGAGGCGCTGGAGCCTAGCCCCCCTCGTACGTGATCAGCGCCTCGACCTTGCCGGCGGGCAGCCTGGCGCGGCCCTCGAGGCCGGCGAGCTCGATCACGAACATGCAGCTGCAGACCACCGCGCCGAGGCGCTCGACGAGGTCGATCGTCGCCGCCGCGGTGCCGCCGGTGGCCAGCAGGTCGTCGACGATCAGCGTCTTCTGGCCGGGCTTGAGCGCGTCCTGGTGGATCTCGATCGTGGCCTCGCCGTACTCCAGGCTGTAGCTCGCCGACTCGGTCTTCCACGGCAGCTTGCCCGCCTTGCGGACCGGCACGAACGGCACGCCGAGGCGCAACGCCAGCGGGGCCCCGAACAGGAAGCCGCGGCTCTCCATCCCCACCACGGCCTCGGCGCCGAGCTCGCGGGCGCGGGCCTCGAGGCGGTCGATCACCGCCGAGAACGCCGCCGAGTCGGCCAGCACCGGGGTGATGTCGTAGAACAGGATGCCAGGCTTGGGGAAGTCGGGGATCTCCCGGATCACGGACTTGATCAGGTCCATCGTCAGCCTCCCAGGTGGGTCGGGTCCTTGACCATGAAGTGGAGCATCTCGCTGCCGCTGACCATCACGGCGGTGACCACCGCGCCCGCGATCAGGCACCCCAGCGCCGAGGCCAGCAGGTAGTCGCGGAACTTGAAGTCGAGCAGGTACGCGCCGAGGCACCCGGAGTAGACCCCGGAGCCGGGCAGCGGCACGCCGATGAAGAACGCCAGGCCGATCACGCCCCAGCGGTCCACGTACTTCTTGACCTTGCGCTGGGTACGCCGCACCAGCCACTCGTAGATCCGGTTGATGAACCCGATCTGGAGGAAGATGTGCATCACGTAGTGCACGAACAGCCACACCAGCGGGGCCAGCAGGATGTTGCAGGCGATGCAGATCAGGGCCACCACGGCCCAGTGCAGCTCGCCGTCGAGCACCGCCACGCCGTAGGGGATCGAGGCGCGCAGCTCCAGCGTCGGCAGGAACGTCAGCGCCACCATGATCAGCAGGTGCCTCAGCACGCCGTCCATCACTTCTCCTCGAAGCCGAAGCGGCCCAGCAGCGGGACGAACCGGCAGCCGCCGCGGATCCCGGTGCGGTAGCCGTCGCCCTCGCGCACCACGACCTGCAGGTCCTGGACGTGGCGGTCCCCCACCGGGGCGACCACCCGGCCGCCCTCGTCGAGCTGGTCGAGCAGCGGCTCGGGCACCGCCGGGGTGGCGGCGGCGATCAGGATCCCCTGGTAGGGCGCCTCTTCACTCCAGCCCAGCGTCCCGTCGGCGGTGACCACCAGCGCGTTGTGGATCTCCAGGGCGTCCAGCCGCTGGCGGGCGCCGCGGGCCAGCGAGCCGATCCGCTCGATGGCGACCACGCGCCTGGCCAGCAGCGACAGCAGCGCGGTCTGGTAGCCGGAGCCGGCGCCGATCTCCAGCACCGTCTCGTCGCCCCGCAGCTCGAGCAGCTCCAGCATCCGGGCCACGATGTAGGGCTGGCTGATCGTCTGGCCCTCGCCGATCGGCAGCGGGCAGTCGTCGTACGCGCGGTGCTGCATCGCCTCGCTGACGAACAGGTGGCGGGGGACCTGCAGCATCGCGTCGAGGACCCGCTCGTCCCGCAGCCCGCGGCTGCGGATCTGGCCGTCGATCATCCGCTCGACGTCGCGGCGGCGCCTCAAGACGACTCCAGGTCCCAGCTGCCCAGCGCGGCGAGCCCCTCGCGGTGGGTCCAGTCCACGGTCAGCACCGAGACGGTGGCGTAGCCGGCGGCGACCTCGACGTTGTCGCTGCCCGCGATGGGCTCGTCGATCACCTCGGTGCCGCCGATCCAGTGGTACGGCTTGCCGCGGGGGTCGACGCGGCGGACCAGATCGGCCGCGTAGCTGCGCCGGCCCTGCGTCGTCGCCACGAGGCCGCGGATCTCCTCGCGCGCCAGCGGCGGCACGTTGACGTTGAGGAACGTGTCGGGCGGCAGCCCGCGCCGCAGCGCCTGGCGCGCCAGCAGCGCCGCGATCTCGGCGGCCGGGCCGTAGTCGCCGTCCTCGAAGCTGTAGCGGCTGACGGCGATGGACGGGATCCCCCGCAGCGCACCCTCCATCGCCGCTCCCACCGTGCCGGAGTAGGTCACGTCGGAGGCCACGTTGCCGCCGCGGTTGATCCCGCTGACGATCAGGTCGGGCAGGGGGTCGATCAGCTCGCCGACGGCGAGGAACACGCAGTCGGTCGGCGTGCCCTCGACCGCCCAGCGGCGCTCGCCGCGCGGCTCGTACCGCAGCGGCTGGCCCAGCGTGACGGTGTGGGCGGTGGCGCTCATCTCGCGCGCGGGCGCCACGATCCATACCTCTCCGAGCGTCTCCAGCCGGGTCGCGAGGGCCGCCAGCCCTGCGGCCTCGATGCCATCGTCGTTGGTCACCAGGATGCGTGTCGTCATCGATCCTCGTCGTCCCCGGGGCGGCGTCCTGCCGGTCGCGCCAAGGATGATCGAGGCATGCCCGCGGGTCAATCCGGGGCGGGAAAAAGGAGAAGGCGCAAAGGGGTTCTCACGCAAAGGCGGTAGAGTAGCGGAGGGCCGGTCCTGAGACCGGCAC
>CAZOYV010000032.1:0-42495 GCA_964584075.1 uncultured Rickettsiales bacterium
GGCACTTACAATTACATTTTTTGGGCGCGCCCAAAAAATGTAATTGTAAGTGCCTGACCCCTCCTTTGACCCCTCCTGTGCTACGCGCTGAGCCGCAGGCCCTTGACCAGACGGATGCCCTTGCGCACGGACTCGGCGGGGCCGTCGGCGAGGCGGATCACGAGGGAGGCCAACGCCTCGTAGAGCGAGGCGAGCAGGCGGATCCGGCCCAGCAGCCGGGCCAGGCGCATCGACTCGGGGTCGCCGCGTCGCTCAAGCTCGTCGATGGCGCGGCCGGTCTGGCGGTCCAGCTCCTCGACCTGGGTCAGATCGCGTCGGCGCAGGATCCGGGCGACGTAGGCCAGTAGATCGGTCTCGGCCTGGTACCAGGTCTGGCGCGACGAGGGCAGGGTCCGGACGTACACCGCGTTCCAGCTGGCCAGCTCGCGCAGCAAGGTCGAGACCATCCCGGCCGAGAGCCCCAGCCGCTGCTGCAGCTGGCTCTGGGTCATCGGCTCCAGCGAGAGGTACAGCGTCATCCACAGCCGCCCCACGTGGCGCTTGAAGCCGAAGCCCTCGAAGAACCGGCCCATCGCCTCGACCATCTCGTCGAGGATCGGGTCGACCTGGGGCTCGCCGTCGGGGACGGGGCGTACTGGCATCATCCGGCGGTTCCTCGGGCGCTCGCGGTGTTCATGGCGTTCAGGTTTTCTGAAAATCGTGAACGCTGCCTGACCCCAACATACCACCGCCCTCGCCGCTGCGGGAGCGACGTTGTAGTCTACCCGTCACCCCGGAGCACCGAGGAGGATGCGATGAGCGCCAACTGGATCCGCGTCGAGCTGGGCGCGGTGCTGGTGCTGGTGGCCCTGGTCGCCGCGCTGCACGTACCGATCCTGCTGGAGGATCACGCCGCCCCGCCGCCCGTGCAGCACGACTGGACCACGCCGGCCGAGGCCTCGAGCTACCGCTCCACCCCGTCCTACGGCGAGACGCTGGCCTACCTCGAGCGGCTGGCAGAAGTCCGAGACGAGCTGCAACTGCAGCCGTTCGGGTACACCGCGCGGGGCCGCGAGCTGACCGTGGCGGTGGTGTCGTCGGACCGCGCCTTCACGCCCGGCGAGGCGCGCATCACGGGCAAGCCGGTGGTGCTGCTGATCAACGGCATCCACCCCGGCGAGATCTGCGGCAAGGACGCCTCGCTGCTGCTGCTGCGCGAGCTGCTGGTCGAGGGCCAGCACCCCGAGGTCCTCGAACGGGTCGTGCTGCTCGTGGTGCCGGTGTTCAACGTCGACGGCCACGAGCGTGCCGACCACCGCCACAGCCGCGCCAACCAGGACGGCCCCGCCGAGGGGATGGGCTTCCGCACCACCGCCACCGGGATGGACCTCAACCGCGACTTCATGAAGCTCGAGACCGTGGAGATGCAGGCACTGATGGGGCTCGTCGACCGCTGGGGGCCGCACCTCGTGGTCGACAACCACACCACCGACGGTGCCGACCACCAGTACGAGCTGTCCTACGGGCTCGACACCGGACCGCGGGTCGACCCGGGGCTGGCGGCCTGGACCGCCGCGACGATCGAGCGGGTCGCCGCGGGCATGGAGCGGGCGGGCCACCCGGTGGCGCCGTACATCTTCCCCCGCGACTGGATGGACCCCGGCAGCGGGATGGCCGCCGGCTGGGGCACCCCGCGGTTCTCCACCAGCTACTTCGCGCTGCGCGACCGCGCCTCGATCCTGACCGAGGCCCACTCGTTCAAGCCCTACGACGTGCGCGTCGCGGCGATGCACGAGTTCCTCGCCCTGCTGCTCGACGACGTGGCGGCCGATCCGGACGCGCTCACCCACGCCGTGGCCGCCGCCGAGGAGGGCACCGCGGCGCTGGCGGCGGCGGAGCCCCCCGGGACCGTCCCGCTGCGGGTCGAGCGCACCGACGAGTCCCGCCCGTTCGCGTATCGCACGCACGCGTTCTCCATCGAGGAGGGGCTGATCTCCGGCGGGCCGGTGATCCGCTACTCCGACGAGCCGGTGACCATCGAGGTCCCGCTCTACGACCAGATGGTCCCCACGCTGGAGGTGGCCGCGCCGGCGGGCTACCTGATCCCCCCGGAGTACCCCGAGCTGATCGACAAGCTCGTCCAGCACGGCCTCGTGCTCGAGACGCTGCCCGACCCGGTCACCGCCGAGGTCGAGATGGTGCGCCTCGAGCAGGTGCGGTTCTCCGACGAGCCCTACCAGGGCCGCCAGCGCGCCGAGGTCGAGGAGTGGCAGGTGGAGCGCTCGACGAGGACCTTCCCGCGGGGCAGCGCGTGGCTGCCGCTGGACCAGCCCGGCGCCAGGATCGCCGTGCACCTGCTGGAGCCGATGGCGCCCGACTCGTTCTTCAGCTGGGGGTACCTGTCGCGCACGATGGAGCGCAAGGAGTGGTTCTCGTCGTTCGTGGTGGAGCCGCGGGCCGAGCGGATGCTGGACGAGGACCCCGCGCTGCTGCTCGAGTTCCAGTCCCGGCTGGCCGAGGACGACGCGTTCCGCGAGGACGGCCGCGCGCGGCTGGAGTTCTTCTACCGCCGCACCGAGCACGCCGATCCGGACTGGCGGCTCCACCCCATCGCGCGCGTGGTCGGAGATCCGGACGGGGCGTTGTCGACGTACCATCGCGGCCCGGTCCGCGGCGGCGCCTCCGAGCCGTGATCTGGGCCGTGGTCCTCTCCAGGCAGTCCGCTCGTCCCGCGTGCTGGTCGTGGTTGCGAGGTGCGCGAGGGTGACTAGTTGTGGTCCCCGAGGCGATGGTGTCGGGATGAGGAGGATGAGATGAGCATGGTCGGCGTCAAGGCTCCCGAGTGGAGCTCCGCGGCATACGTCGAGGGAGACAAGGTCACCGTCCGCAGCAAGGACTACGAGGGCCGGTGGTACGTCCTGTACTGGTACCCCGAGGACTTCACGTTCGTGTGCCCCACCGAGATCCGCGGCTTCGAGGAGCTGCTCGAGGACTTCGCGGACGACGGGATCGCGGTGATCGCCGCGAGCACGGACGGCTTCCCCAGCCACAAGGCGTGGTTCGCGGACCGGGAGACGTTCCCCCGCGAGATCACGCACCCGGTGCTGGCCGACACCAACCACCGCGTCAGCAAGGCGTTCCACGTCCTCGACGAGGAGGAGGGGATCGCCTACCGCGCGACCGTCCTGGTCGACGACCGGGGCATCGTGCGCTCGGTCGGCGTCAACGACACCCAGGTGGGGCGCAGCCCGGCCGAGGTGCTGCGCACCGCCCAGGCGTTCGTGGCCGGCGGACTGTGTGGCGCGGGGTGGTCCAAGGGCGACGACTTCGTCGGGTGACGTGGTGGCCCGACCGGCCCGATCGGGTCCGCCTGCGGGCGTGTCGATTCACCCGCGGGCGGGGGACATCCGGCCGCAGGGACGCTAGGATCGGCCCACGATGACGTCGATCACCTCTCGTCCCGGGCGACCGCTGCCCCTGGGCGTCTCGCTCCGTGAAGGCGGCGCGCAGTTCGCCGTCACCTCCCGACACGCGACCCGCGTGCACCTGCTGCTGTTCGACGAGCCCCGTGCGGCCGAGCCGGTGGCCTCGCTGCCGCTGGACCCGGCGACCCACCGAGACGGCGACGTGTGGTCGATCGAGGTCGAGGGCGTCGGCCCCGGCCAGCTGTACGCCTACCGCGCCGAGGGCCCGTTCCAGCCAGGGCGGGGCCTGCGCTTCGATCCCGACCTGCTGCTGATCGATCCCTACGCGCACGCGATCTGCGACGGCTCGGTGTGGGACGATCCGGCGCGCCTGCCGGGGAGCGTCCGGCCGGGGCTGCTCACCGCCGACGAGCGCCGCCGGCTGTGGTCGGCCGCGGCCAAGGCGGTGGTCGTCGACGACCGCTTCGACTGGGGCGCGGATCGGCGCCCCCGGACCCCGCTGCGCGACACCGTGATCTACGAGCTGCACGTGCGGGGCTTCACGGCCCACCCCTCCAGCGGAGTCGCCCACCCGGGGACCTACGAGGGCCTGATCGAGAAGATCCCGTACCTCGTCGAGCTCGGCGTCACGGCGGTGGAGCTGCTGCCGGTCCACGCGTTCGACCCCGCCGAGAACGCCCGCCGCGATCCCGCCACCGGCGAGCGGCTGGTCAACTTCTGGGGCTACAGCCCGATGGCGTGGTTCGCGCCCCACGGGGGCTATGCCGCCGCGGGCACGCGGGGGGAGCAGGTCCGGTCGTTCAAGACCCTGGTCCGGGCGCTGCACGCCGCCGGGATCGAGGTGATCCTCGACGTGGTGTTCAACCACACCGCCGAGATGGACGCCCAGGGCCCGACCCTGTCGCTGCGGGGCCTGGACAACCCCACCTACTACGTGCTCGGCGCCGGCGGGTCGTACGTCAACCACACCGGCTGCGGCCACACCGTCCACGCCCACCACCCGGTGGTCCGCGACCTGATCGTCGACTGCCTGCGCCACTGGGCCGTCGAGTACCACGTGGACGGGTTCCGCTTCGACCTCGCCACCACGCTGACCCGCGACTCGGCGGGGGAGACCCAGGCGGCGCCGCCCCTGATCGAGCGCATCGAGCAGGACCCGGTGCTGCGCGACCGCAAGCTGATCGCCGAGGCGTGGGACCTCGGCGCGGTCCAGGTGGGCCGCTTCCCCGGCCAGCGCTGGTCCGAGTGGAACGGCGTCTACCGCGACGAGGTCCGCCGCTACTGGCGCGGCGACGTGGGCCTGCTCGGGCGGTTCGCGACGCGCCTGTCCGGCAGCGCCGACCTGTACCAGGGCCGCGGCCAGACCCCGCACCACGGGGTGGCGTTCGTGACCTGCCACGACGGCTTCACGCTGCGCGACCTGGTGTCCTACGAGACCAAGCACAACGAGGCCAACGGCGAGGGCAACCGCGACGGGGCCGCCGACGAGCACTCGACCAACGGGGGCGTCGAGGGCCCCAGCGACGACCCGCGCGTGCGGCTCGGCCGAGACCGCCAGGTGCGCAACCTGCTGACCACGCTGCTGCTGTCCCACGGCGTGCCGATGCTGCTCGCCGGCGACGAGCTGGGCCGCACCCAGCGTGGCAACAGCAACGCCTGGTGCCACGACGGGCCCCTGACCTGGGTCGACTGGGAGCGGGCCGAGCGGTTCGCGGACCTGACCCGGTTCTGCCGCGGCCTGATCGCGCTGCGCCGGGCCCACCCGTCGCTGCGCCGCCCCGACTTCTACGAGGGCTCGATGGACCCCGAGCTGGGGGCCGACGTGGCGTGGTCCGCCCCCGAGGGCGGCGAGCCGGCGTGGACCGATCCGCGGGAGCACGCACTGGGCCTGCAGATCAACGGCATCGAGGCCGGCGAGCCGCCATTGCTGCTGCTGTGCAACGCTGCGCCGCGCGCGCGGACGTTCCGGCTCCACGATGCCCCGGATGGCTGGACCTGGGGGCGCCTGGTCGACAGCGCGAGGGTGCCCCCCGAGGACCTGCGCGAGATCGGGGACGAGGCTCCGCTGGAGGACCCGACGCGCTACGATCTGGCCCCCCACGCGGTGGTGGTGCTGCGGGGCGTGGAGGCGGAGCGGTGATCGACGGCGTCGGCGTCAAGCAGCTGCGGGTGATCCCCGACGAGCGGGGGCGGCTGATGGAGATCCTGCGCGAGGACGACGCGCTGTTCGAGCGCTTCGGGCAGGTCTACCTGACCACCGCGCGGCCGGGCGTGGTCAAGGCCTGGCACGCCCACCGCCACCAGAGCGACTGCTTCTGCTGCGTCGAGGGCCGGATCCGGCTCGTGCTCTACGACGATCGCGAGGGCAGCCCGACCCGCGGCGTGCTGCAGGAGTTCGAGGTGGGCGAGGATGATCCCTGGCTGGTGAAGATCCCCGCCGAGGTGTGGCACGGGTTCCAGGCGATCTCGGCTCGCGAGGCGCTGGTGATCAACGTCGTGACCCGCCCCTACGACCACGCGGACCCCGACGAGCTGCGCCGCCCGGCCCACGGCGACGTCCCGTTCGAGTGGGAGCCGTAGCGGCGCTCAGCGGTCCAGCCAGTACAGCTCGCGGCGGGCCAGCGCCAGGTTGGCGGAGCCGGCGGCGAGGTCCACGGTCAGGCCCACGACGAACACGAACTGCATCGAGCGGGCGAAGTCCTCGCCCACCGCGGCGGCGGGATCGGCGAGGTTCCACGCCGTGAGCAGCGCCGCGGAGATCCCGGCGTAGATCAGCATCCCGGCGCCCACCGCGCGCTGCTCCCGGGCTTGCCAGCGGCGGATCTGGGCCAGATCGGCGCCGTCCCAGGTGCGTCCCTCGGCGAGCGCTCTCGCCCGGGCCTGCTCGTACTTGCGCAGGTTGATGCCGCGGGCCGTGCCCACCGTCACCGAGCCCAGCCCGAAGCTGGCCGCGATGGGGATCGCCAGCCAGCCCATCGAGTCGGTGGGGAGCCCCTCGGCGAGGAACCCGATGGTCATCCCCGTCGCGATCCCGCCCATGATCCCGGCGCTGAGCGTCTCGGCGATGGTCAGCCCCCGGGAGAGCTGCTCCCACTCGTCGAGGTGGTCGGTGGCGGGCAGGGTGCCCAGCGCCGGGCTGGCGCGGCGGTCCGCGGCGCTCGACTGCGCGGGGAGGGCCAGGGCGGCGACGAGGACGAGGGGGAGGAGGGCCTGGAATACGCGAGTGCTCATGTCAGTAGCTCCGGCTACCAACATAGGCGCGATGAACCGCATGGCAACCGCCGTGGCGACTGCCGGGGGCGTTATCGCATGCAGGGGTGGTCGGGGTCCGGCTCGGCCGCGATCGGGAGGCCCTCCTCCCAGACCACCGGCACCGACTCCCACACCTCGCGCATCACCTCGCAGTAGTCGTCGTAGAACACGCCGAGGTCGACCACGTGGTGGTCGCCGAGCTCGGTCGCGGCGTACAGCCGGTGGTCGCGGAGCAGCAGGTGGGCCACCGGGCCGTGGAGCCGCTCGCGGTACAGCGAGGTCCCGCGGCGCAGGTCCCAGATCCCGACCAGCCCGTTGGCGTAGCCGACCACCACGGTGTCCATCGGGCCCTCGATCAGGCGGACCACCGCGCTGGAGGGGACGTCCTCGAACGGGGGCGGCGCGGGGGCGGCGGCCTCGCCGGTGGGGACCAGCTGCACGTCGCCCTCCTTGAACCCCAGCGCCAGCCCCTGCTCGGTGCGCAGCATCGCCGTGACCCCGACGTCGGCGGCGTGGTCGCCGCGCTCGCGGCCCGCGGCGTCGAAGGCGTAGACCCGGCGACCCGAGGCGACCAGCACGCCGTCCCCGTCGGGGGAGATGCTGTGGCCGCCCGCGGGGAGCTCCACCAGCGTGCCCTCGCGGGTGTGGATCTGGACCTCGCCGTCGGCCAGGCTGACGCAGCCCGCCCCGATCGCCAGCAGCTGTTCCAGCCGCGGCGCGCGCTGGGACAGCAGCAGCTCGTCGGTGCCGAGGTCCCACAGCTCGAGGTCGCCGTCGTGGTCCTGGAGGCACACGTGGGTGTCGCCCGGGGCGGCCGAGGCCAGCCGCGCCTGCTGCTCCACGGCGGTCATCCACCGGGCCTTGCCCGGGTCGGCCAGCGTGGTCCCGCGGTCCAGCTCGATCCAGCCGCGGTGGGTCACGATCCGCGGCGGATCGGAGAGCATCAGCGGCGCGCGCCACACCGGCCGGCCGGTGTGGCCGTCCCACAGCCGGATCGTGGCGTCGTCGCTGACCGTCAGGGCGCGCGCGCCGTCGGGGCCGAACCGCACGCAGTTGACCTCGGCGCGGTGCCCGGTGAGCTCGACGAAGGTGCCGTCGTCCAGGTTCCAGATCCGCGCGGTGTGGTCCGCGCTGGGCGTCCCGAGCAGGTGGCCACCGGGGTGGAAGCCCAGGTGGTAGACCGGGCCCTCGTGGCCGGCGAGCACCCGCTCGTCGCCGCTGGCCAGGTCCCACAGCCGGGCGGTGTAGTCCATCGCTCCGGAGGCCAGCAGCTGGCCGCCCGGGTGCCACGCGACGCCCCACACCGGCGCGGTGTGGCCCTCGAGCGCACGGACCTGCTCCCCGGTCTGGGGGTCCCACAGCCGCACCACCTGGTCCTGGCCGGCGGTGGCGATCCAGCGCCCGTCGGGATGGTAGTCGACGCCCAGCAGCGTGGTGCGGTGGGGTCCCAGGGCGCGGACCGCGCCGCCGTCCTCGGCATCCCACAGCCACATCTCCCCCTCCTGGCCCACCGACACGACCCAGCGCCCGTCGGGGCTGAAGTCCACGTCGCGGACCCACGCCACGGGCTCGACGATGGTGCGGATCAGGGTCCCGCTGCGCACGTCCCAGATGCGCACCGTCTGGTCCCAGCTGCCGGACGCGAGGCGCGTGCCGTCGGGGCTGAACGCCACCGAGGAGACCTCCGCGGTGTGGCCCCGCAGGGCCTTCTGGACCGCGCCGGTCTCCAGATCCCACAGCAGGATCTGGCGGTCCGCGCTGGACGAGGCGAACGACCTCCCGTCGGGGGCGATCTCGGCGTCCATGATCCACTTGTGGTGCCCCGGGACGTGCTCCCGCTGGGGGCGGTACTCCACCGACCACAGCCGGACCGTCTCGTCGGCGCTGGAGGAAACCAGCAGCGTGCCGTCGGGGCCGAAGCTCACGCTGTTGACGCGCGCGCCGTGGCCCTCGAAGCGGGTCACGGGCCGCCCGGAGTCGGTGTCCCAGACCCGGATCGTCTGGTCGTTCGAACCGGTGGCGAAGCGTCGCCCGTCGGGGCTGAAGGCCACCGCCAGCACCGAGCCGTCGTGGCCCTCGAGGGAGTGCACCGGCTCGCGAGTCTGCGCGTCCCACACCCGCACGAGCGAGTCCTGCCCGCCGGTGACCAGCCAGCGGCCATCGGGGCCGTAGCCCACCGTCATCGCGCCCATCGGGTGGGCGTCGAGCCGGGCCTCGATCGCGCCGGTCTCGAGGTCCCACAGACCCACGGTGCCGTCGTCGCTGGCGCTGGCGAGGTGGCGGCCGTCGGGGTGGAAGTCCACGGTGTTGACCCGCAGCTCGTGCCCCTCGAGCACCTGCGTCAGGGCTCCGGACTCCACGTCCCAGATCGGGATGCTGCCGCCGTCGACGTTGCCCGCCGCGAGCAGGGTGCCCTCGGGGTGGAACGCCAGCTCGCCGGCGCGCTGCTCGTGGGCCGGGAGCTTCTTCAGCAGCACCCCCCCGTGGGGGTCCCACAGCGACAGGTGCCCGCCGCGGGTCACCGCCGCGAGCACGTTGCCGTCGGGGGAGAACGCCACCGAGTAGACCTGGCCCTCGTGGCCCCGCAGCTTCCGCAGCGTGCGCCGCGTGGCGGGGTCGATCAGGTACACCGAGCGGTCCAGGCTGGCGGCCGCGATCAGGGTGCCGTCCGGCGAGATCGCGCCGTCGTAGAGGTAGGCGCCGAGGTCCTTCTGCCACACCAGCGGGCGGCGGGCCACGTCCCACCACAGCGCTCGCGCCAGCGGCGAGTCCTCCTTCTCCAGCGAGCTGCGCAGCTTGGCCCGCGCCTCCAGCAGGTCGCCGCGCACCAGCGAGGCCCGCGCCCCCTCGCGCTGCGCCTCGGCCCAGCGCTGGCGCGCCACCCGCTCCTTGCTGGCGAAGCCCAGGGCCACCAGCACGGCGACCACGGCCACCCCGGCCAGCAGCCCGAACGCCACCGTGTAGGCCTGGCGCCGCCGGGTGCGGACCCGCTGCTGCAGCGCCGTGCCGGCGTCGAGGAACTCCCGCACCGACGCGGGCAGCGGCGTGGCCGAGCGGTCCAGCACCTTGCGCGCCTCGCGCAACGCGTCGCCCTGCCACACCTCGGCCTCGCGGCGCCCGCGCCGCTCCCACAGCTCGGCGGCCTGCTCCACCTGGGCGAGGAACGTCAGCTCCTCGCGGCTCTCGTCGATCCACTGCGCCAGCCGCGCCCAGTTGCGGACCAGCGACTCGTGGGCCAGCTCCAGCATCGCCTCGGGGCCGGTCTTGCCGTAGCCCTTGCGCACCGAGACGAGCCGCGACTGGGTCAGCCGCGCCAGCACCTCGTCGGCCTGCGTCCCCAGCTCCTCGGTGGCCCGCGCCACGGCCAGCACGCGCCGCGTCCCCTCGGGCGTGACCAGCCGCAGCAGCACCTCGCGGGCGACGCGCACCTGCGCGGGGGTCATGCCGGCCAGCACCCCGTCGGCGTGGTCGGCCAGCGCGCCCTCGACCCCGCCCATCGCCTCGTAGGTCTTGCGCGACAGCTGCTGGCGGCTGCGGTCGCGGCGCTCCCACAGCGTGCGCAGCGCGAACTGCAGCAGCGGCAGGCTGGCCGGCTCGCCGCGCACCGCCGCGACCATCTCCTGGACCAGTGACGGGTCGTCGTAGCGGTAGCCCAGGACCTCCAGCGGGCGGCTGAGGATCTCGGCGAGGTCCTCGGGGCCCGGGCTGCGCAGCACGGTGACGTGGCTCAGCGCCTCGCGGGCCGCGGGGCCCTCGGCGAGGCGGCCGAGGAAGTCGTCGCGCAGCGTGAAGATCACGCGCACCGGAGCCAGCGGGTCGTCGGCCGCCGTGCAGATCGCGCGCATGAAGCCGCGGCGCGTCTCCTCGTCGTCGGTCAAGGTGTACAGCTCCTCGAGCTGGTCGACGCACAGCAGCACCCGGCTGCGCTCGCGCTCGGCGAGCTGGGTCAGCAGCAGGCCCAGCCGGGTGGGGGACTCGGCCAGCGTGCGCGCCAGCCCGACGTCGTCGCGCGGGGCCTCCAGCGCGTCCGGCGGGGCCGAGGTCACCGGCGGCAGGTCGGGATCGGACGGCGCCGGACCGCGGCCGGAGTCGTCGCTGACCGTGGCCCGCCCGCTGGCGGCGCCGGGCCGCAGCCCCTCGCGGGTGATGATCTTGGACAGCGCGGGGTTCAGCTCCTGGGGCTTCTCCGAGACCACCGCGCGGAACGTCGTGCTGCGGCCGCGGGTGGTGCTCTCGCCGGCGATCAGCCGGGACGCCAGCCCGAGGAACGGGTCGTCGCCGGGGCGGACCGTCAGCACGGTCCAGGCCGCCTGCTCGCGCAGCCGCGGGATCACCCCGGCCTGCACGAACGAGCTCTTGCCGGCCCCCGAGGGCCCCACGACCGGCAGCACCGGCTCGTCCCGCAGCCGCTCCAGGAACGCCTCGATCTCGGCCTGGCGCCCGAAGAAGAACCCGGCGTGGCGCTCGGTGAACGGCGACAGCCCGCGGAACGGGTTCTCCTCGTCCGCGATGCGGTCGCGCCCGGCATAGAGCAGCTGCTCGAGAGTGGCCGCGACCTCCGACGCCCGGGGCCGCAGATCGGGCTGCTTGGACAGGCAGCGCAGGATCAGCTCGGCCAGCTCGGCGGGGATCTCGCGCAGGTCGACGACGGTCGGCACCGGGTCGTTGCTCGCGACCCGCAGCGACAGCATCACCATCGAGTGCTCGATCTCGTGGTACGGCCGGTGGCCGGTGACCAGCTCGTACAGGATCGTGCCCAGCGCCCAGATGTCGGTGGACTCGTCGGCGTCGTTCCCGTCCCACTGCTCGGGCGCCATGTACGCCGGCGTGCCGGCCACGTGCCGGCCGTCGCTCTGCAGCGGCGGCGCCTCGTCGGCGATCGGGTCGGGCTCCCCCGGGCCCGCCGGGTTGCTGTCGCGGTCGCTGGCGGGCAGCAGCTTGGCCAGCCCGAAGTCCACCACCCGCAGCCGCCCGTCCCTGCCGATCACGACGTTCTCGGGCTTCAGGTCGCGGTGCAGCACCCCGCCGCGGTGGGCCTCGGCCAGCGCCGCGGCGATGGCGTGGCCGAAGCGCAGCACCTCGCGCGGGCTGGGCGGGTCCTGCTCGGCGCGCTGCCGCAGCGTCTGGCCCTCGAGGTACTCCAGCGCGACGTACGGCCGCCCGTCGTACGTCCCCACCGCGTAGATCCCGACGATGTGCGGGTGGCTGAACTTGGCCGTGGTGCGCGCCTCCTGCAGGAAGCGATCGGCGGCGTGGCGGGGCCCCATCCGCGACGGCTGCACGATCTTCAGCGCGACCTTGCGCCCCAGCAGCGTGTCGCGGGCCAGGTAGACCTCGCCCATCCCGCCCTTGCCGACCAGCCGCACCACCCGGAAGTGGTCGACCATCGTGCCGGCCTCGAGCAGCTCGGCGGGCTCCTCCTCGGTCAGGTCCTCCTCGGAGACCGGCCGCTCGCCGGACTCCTCGAACCATCCCTCGGTCGGGAGGTGGTCTTCGTCCCTCGCCATCTCCGTGTGGTCCCTCGGGGGATCGAAGATATCACGCGGGCCCCCGCGGGACACCCGCGTCCGCCACGACTGGCACGCATCCTGCTCCGATCGCTCCGTGGACGGACCGTCCCGCCGGGCACGCCGGGATTCCGTCAACGGAGGTGGGCGACGGCGTCAACGGCGCCTGCCACTCCGGGGAGGAAGCGGATGCGACGTGCCTGGATTCCCGGCCTGCTGTTGACCCTGACCCTGCTGGCCCCGGCGCCGGCGTGGGCCCAGCGCGTGATGCTGGGCGGGCGCGCCTCGTTCGCCGCGGTGAATCCGCCCGGGATCCAGCACCACGGGTTCTTCGTGCGCCTGGAGGCGCCGGCGGTGATCGGCTTCGAGGGCGTGGTCGGCACCCTGCACCTGACCCCGGTGCAGCCGATCCCGGCGCTGCACGCGCTGGTCGTGCTGACCACGCCGGAGCTGGGGCCGATCCGGCTGGGCTACCGGACCGGGATCGGGTGGGTCCCGCCGGCGCCGCTGGCCGGGGCGACGCCCCACGAGCTGGGGCTGGAGATCGTGGACCTGGAGCGGCGGGTCGTGGTGGGGCTGTGGGGCGGTGCCTACGTCGCCTTCCAGGTCGATCTCGCCGGGCCGCTGGTGATCCCGGTGTTCGGGTTCTCCGTCGGGGCGATCGCCCACCAGGGCTCGGCCTCGCCGAGGCTCCCCGGCCCCGGGCAGGATCGCGTGTCTCCGGACTGGCGACCGATCCCGGGGCCCGGGCCCGGACCCTGGGAGTGACCCTCAGCGGCGGCGGCGGCGGGGGCCGCGGCGCCGGCCGCCACCCGCGCCGAGCTCGCGCAGCAGCCGCTGGCCGCGCTCGCGGTGCTGCGGGAGGAACGCCTGCAGCACGGCGCGCTGATCGTCGCGGGCGCGGTCGCCGCGGACCGGGGCGACCGGGCGGCCGTCGAGGGGATCGACGCCGGCGACGTGCTGGGCGGTGGAGACCGTCATCGGGGTCGGCGTGAAGTCCTGGACCTGGCGGGGGCGCAGGCCGAGCTGCTGCAGCTCGGCGACGAGCTCGGCCATGTCCTGCAGCGACGTGCCCGGGTGGGCCGACATCAGGTACGGCACCAGGTACTGGTCCTTGCCGGCCTCGGCCGAGGCGGCGTCGAACGCGCGCTTGAACTTGCGCAGCAGCCGCGGGGGGTACTTGCGCATCGCTCGCAGCGGGCCGGCGGCGCCGTGCTCGGGGGCGACCTTGAGCTGGCCGCCGACGTGGTGGCGCGCCAGGGCGCGCAGCGCCTCGGGGTGGCGCAGCAGCAGGTCCATCCGCACGCCGCTGGCGACGCGGACGCGCTCGACCCCGCGGACCCGGCGGGCGGCGGCGAGCAGCGACAGCCACGGCCCGGGGTCGGTGCGCAGCAGCTTGCACGGCTCGGGGTACAGGCAGCTGCGGCGGCGGCAGGCGGCCTCGGCCTCGGGGTCGGAGCAGCCCAGGCCGTACATGTTGGCCGAGGGGCCGCCCACGTCCTCGATGCCGCCCTTGAACCCCGGCTGGCGGGCGATCGCCTCGAGCTCGGCGAGCACCGAGCCCTCGCTGCGCGACACCACCGCCCGGCCCTGGTGCTCGGCCAGCGAGCAGAAGCTGCAGCCGCCGAAGCAGCCGCGGTGGGTCGTCACCGACCAGCGCACCGTCTCCAGTGCCGGCACCCTCGCGCCGAGCGAGGGGTGCTCTCGGCGGGTGAACGGCAGCCCGTACCAGCGGTCGAGCTCCTCGGTCGTCGCCGGCGGCGCCGGGGGGCGGTGGACCAGCCAGCGGGTGCCGTGGCGCTGGACCAGGGGCACGCCGCGGGGGCCGGCCCCGTCGCGGCACACCGCCCGCGTGACCTCGGCGATGCGGGCCGGGTCGGCCTGGCAGTCCTCGAAGCTGGGCAGCTCCAGGGCGTCGTCGGGCGGGCTCTGCTTGCCGCCCAGCAGGTGGCAGGTGGAGCCCATCCCCCGCAGATCCGCGACGGTCCCGCCCCCGTCGAGCGTTCGCGCGATCTCGACCACCGCCCGCTCGCCCATCCCGTAGACCAGCAGGTCGGCCTTGCTCGCCACCAGCATCGAGGGCCGCACCGTGCGGCTCCAGTGGTCCCAGTGGGCCACCCGCCGCAGCGAGGCCTCGATCCCGCCGATCACCACCGGCACGCCCTTGGCCGCCTCGCGGCAGCGCTGGGCGTACACCGCCGTGGCGCGGTCCGGCCGCCGCCCGGCCTGGCCCCCCGGGCTGTAGGGATCGTCGCTGCGCTTTCGCCGCCGCGGCGTGTAGTGCGCCAGCATCGAGTCCACGTTGCCGCCGCTGACCCCGAAGAACAGCCGCGGCCGCCCCAGCGCGGCGAACGGCTCCGCCGAGCGCCAGTCCGGCTGGGACAGCACCCCGACCCGGAACCCCGCGTCCTCGAGCACCCGCCCCAGCAGCGCCACCGCGAACGCCGGGTGGTCGACGTGGGCGTCGCCGGAGACCAGCACCACGTCCAGCTCGTCCCAGCCGCGGTCGCGGACCTCGGTGGGGGTGGCGGGCAGGGGAGGGGACGTGCTCACGGGAGCAGACCTAGCCGCAACCGGGCGGAACCGCAAGCCGGACCGTTCGCTGGCTTTGATGGTTCAAGTCCCGAGATCGGTCCGTATGTCGGACCGTTCGCCGGACTTGAAGGCTCAAGTCCCGAGTTCGGTCCGCATACCGGACCATTCGCCGGGTTTGAAGGCTCAAGTGCCGAGTTCGGTCCGCATATCGGACCGATCGCCGAGCTCGAGGGTCCAGACCTCGAGATCGGTCCGCGAGGTTGCGACCTCGGCGATCGTGCCAAGGGTATGGGTGCCCCCCGGCGAACAGAGGAGTACTCGTGAAGCCCTGGCACCTGAGGTTCTCCTCGGAGGGGCGGCACCCGCTGTTCTCCACCGAGGCGTCGAGGCGGGCGGCCGTTCGCAGGCTGGTCCGCATCGCCGGAGATTGCCTGATCGGATTCAGTATCGCCGATGATCACGTTCACGCGGCGCCGTACTGTGATCGGCAGCGCTCCGGTGTCCTGCTGCGCACGCTGCACACCTCCCTGCAGCGCGAGACGGCCGTCCCGATCGAGGAGTCCTATCGCAAGCCGGTGGAGACGCGCCGGCACCTGATCTGGCTGGTGGACTACCTGCTCGAGCAAGTCGACCACCATGGCCTCCCGGCGCACGCGGCGACCTGGAGCGGGTCCACGTTCCAGGACCTGATCGGAGCACGGGTGCTGCCAGCGTTCGAGCCGCGCGTTCGCATCGCTCTGCCGCGGTACCGGATCGAGAGCGCCTGGCGAGCGGTGGGGCTTCCCCCGACGCAGCTGCGTCCGGCGGACGACCGGGAAATTCGGCAGCTCGGCGCTTTCTTCCTGGCCGAGGCCGCGGCCAGCGCCTGCTGCGCGGACCCAGCCTTGACCGGTCGCAGTGGCGAGGTCCTCGCTGCGCGCAACGCCGCGAGTCAGATCGGGGTGCAGTGCGGCATCCCGAACTCCGAGTTGGCCCTGGCACTCGGCGTCACCGAGCGAGCGGTCCGCCGCGCGGCGACGAGGCCGTGCGACACTCGCGTCCACCGGGCCGTCCGCCACAACGTCTCTCTGCACTTGCTTGTGGATGCACACTCTCGGGTCGAGCGGGCGAGCTGAGGATCTGCTGGTCGGGCGTCCGTCGAGCTCGGCTACATCGGCGCGGCCTGGGCCGAGACGCCCGGGGCCGACGAGCCAGCGTTGCGTGCCGCGACGCGCAGGGCGCGGCGCTGGTTGGGGGCCACGTCCTCGACCTGGTCCCAGATGTCGGGGCCGCCGACGGTGCGTGCGAAGACGAGGAAGCTGTCCGCCGGGATGTCCGCCCACGAGATCGCGACGCGCAGCGCGGCCCCGTCCTGGTCGAAGCGGGCGGCGCCGATCGGGACGTAGGAGAAGCTGGCGGTGTCGAGCTGGTACAGACCCCACTCGCCGTCCTCGGGCTGGTAGGCGATCCAGGGGGCGATCACGTCCCCCTCGCGGGCGAGGTGGATCGCCAGCCCCTCGGGGCCGGGGGTGGCGGCCTCGTAGAGCTCCACGGTGACGACGAGCTCGTCGCCGTCCTCGACGCGCACCGCCGCGATGTCCAGGTGCGGCACGCCGCGGTCCGAGCGGGGATCGGCAGCGACGGCGCCGCCCAGCGGCTGCAGGGGGGCACTGCGCTGCGTCCGGGCCAGCAGCTGCGAGGTGCTGCGCACCGAGCCGGAGTCCAGGTCGGCGGGGTGGGCGCGGCTGACCAGCGGCACGGCGATCAGCAGCCCCACCAGCAGGGCGAGGGAGAGCACCCAGGCGATCAGGCCGCCGCGGCTGGTGTTGCCGGCGTCGAACCCGGTGTGGGCGGTGTCCTCTTCGTGGACGTGAGCGGTGGGGCAGCACATCTCGTCACCTCTCGGTAAGTATGAATACCTTCATTTGTTAGTCAAGACAAATTAGCGTCTACAAGAGAGGATTTTTGATCATTCAAAATCCAGTCACGGCCCGCGCTCCCCGCGTCCTCCCGCGCGCCCGGGATTTCGGCGGGCGGAACTCGTTTACGCGGACCGCCCAGCGTCCTGCTTGGGGCGGCCTCCCCTGTCCATCGATGATTACGTAGAGATTCCAGCTAGTTGTAGCTCATTCTCGTCGCGATTCCGCATCCGGCACGATCCTTGCCTTGCCCCCGGTCGAGGACGCGAGGTGATGCCGTGCGAGAGAGTCGAATCCGAGGATGGATCGCACCCGCGATCGCGTGCCTGCTCGCGGCGATGACGCCGTGGACCGGGGCACGGGCCGACGAACCCGGGGGGGATGACGAGGACGGAACGCCGCCCGCCGCGAGCGACGAGGAGGGGAAAGCGGAGGACGACGCCGGCGAGCCGGCAGCCGATCCGGTCGAGCGCCTCGAGCGACGCCTCGAGGAGCTCCAGGCCGAGGTCGAGCAGCTCCGCGGGGAGCTCGAGGAGCAGGAGCTGCAGCGGCTTCTCGACAAGGCCGAGTCGGCCGCCAACGCGCCGCCCGAGGAGGTCCGCCCGGAAGACCGCACCTTCGTCGCGGCGTCCCGCTCGCTGCAGATGACCAACCCCGAGATCAGCGTCGCGGGCGATGTCGTGATGGCGCTGAACATCGACGAGGGGCTGCTCGACGGCGAGCCCACCGGCACCGGCTTCCCGCTGCGGGCGATGTCGATCGACATCCGCTCGGTGCTCGACCCGTACTCGTCGATGAAGGCCGCGGTGGAGGTGCTGCCCGACCCCGAGGAGCCGGTGGCCCTGGAGGAGCTGTATCTCACCTGGAACGGCGTGATCCCGCGGACCTCGCTGAGCGTCGGCCGCTTCCGGCACCAGTTCGGCGTGGTCAACCGCTGGCACGAGCACGACCTCGACCAGGTGGACTACCCGCTGGCGATGCGGGCCGTGATCGGCGACGAGGGTCTCAGCGGCGACGGGCTGTCGTTCGAGTGGTTCATGCCGCGGCTGTGGGCCCACGCCCACTCGCTGCGCGTCGACGTCGTCGACGGCAACAACGAGTTCCTGTTCTCCGGCGAGCGGTTCTCGCTGCCGGCGTTCCTGGGGCGGTTCAAGAACTACTGGGATCTCAGCGAGGCGACCTACCTCGAGCTGGGGCTCAGCGGGGCCTACGGCTGGAACCACCCCGTCGAGGACGCGTGGGCCAGCTCCGTCGTCGCCGGCGCCGACCTGACGCTGTACTGGAGCCCGCCGAAGCGCGCCAAGTACCGCTCGCTGACCTGGCGCAGCGAGTTCTACTACGCCCAGAAGGAGGACGAGGAGCACGCCTGGGACCGCGCCTGGGGCGTGTACAGCTACCTCACCGTGCAGCTCGGCCCCGGCTGGTTCCTCGGGGTCCGTGGGGACCTGTGCCACCCGCTGGAGGACACGCTGGAGCGGTTCCCGTTCCAGGTCACCCCGTACCTGACGTTCTGGCAGAGCGAGTTCGTGTTCCTGCGGCTGGAGTACGGCTACACCCACGGCTGGGTCGAGCCGCACGCCCACCGCATCGCGTTCCAGGTCAGCTGGGCCGCCGGCCCGCACAAGCACGAGAAGTACTGAGCGGGCAGCCGCCCGGAAAGGAAACTGGGATGGACACCAGGAAGGTACACGGAATCCTCGGGGCGGCCGCGCTGGCGACCACCCTGCTGCTACCCGCACCGGCGCTGGCGACGATCGACGTGGTGGTCACCTGCTCGTCGTACGCGCCGATCGCCGAGTACATCGGCGGAGACCACGTCGCCGTCACCAACCTCGTCGAGGGCTACCAGGACCCGCACATCGTGCGGCCCAAGCCGTCGATGGCGGTGCACCTCGCCGAGGCCGACCTGTTCGTCGCCACCGGCCTCGATCTGGAGATGTGGGCCCCGGCGCTGGTCGACCAGGCCAACAACCCGGCGCTGCGCAGCGGCGAGGACGGCTACGTGTCGGTCTCCACCGGGCTGAGCATCGGCGAGAAGCCCACCTCGCTGAGCCGCGCCGAGGGCGACGTCCACGCGTTCGGCAACCCGCACATCCACACCAGCCCGCTCAACGGCAAGGTGATCGCCGAGAACATCTGCGTCGGGCTCAAGCGCATCGACCCCGAGCACGCCGGCGAGTACGACGCCAACCTGCAGCGCTTCAAGGACGAGATCGACCGCCGCCTGTTCGGCGACCAGCTCGTGGAGATCCTCGGCGGCAAGACGCTGACCAAGATCGCCGAGCGCGGCACGCTGTACGAGTTCCTCGAGGGCCAGGAGTACAAGGGCCAGCCGCTGACCGCCTACCTCGGTGGGTGGATGAAGCAGGCCGAGCCGCTGCGCGGGATCAAGATCGTGACGTTCCACAAGAACTGGGGCTACTTCACCGACCTGTTCGGGATCCAGGTGGTCGAGTACATGGAGCCCAAGCCTGGGATCCCGCCGTCCCCCGGCCACGTCACCGCCGTGGTGCAGACGATGAAGGAGCAGGACGTCCGCATCGTCCTGGCGGCCAATTACTTTGACGAGGCCAAGGTCCGCACCGTCTCCGAGCAGACCGGCGCCGTGCCGGTGATCGCCGCCCTGGCGGTGGGCGGCCAGGAGGGGATGGACACGTTCTTCGACCAGTTCGACATCTGGATCGCGTCGCTGGTGCGGGCCCTCGAGCAGGCGGGCAGCTGATGGACAACTTCCTGCACATCATGGCGGCGCCGTTCGCCGAGTGCATGGTGCTGGTGGGGATCCACGCCTACCTGGGCCTGCACGTGCTGCGCCGCCGCGTGATCTTCGTCGACCTGTCGCTGGCGCAGATCGCGGCGCTGGGCACGACCTTCGGGATCCTGTTCGGGATCCGCGACACCGACTCCACCGCGTCGATGCTGATCGCGATGGCGTTCACGTTCCTCGGCGCGGCGGTGTTCGCGATCAGCCGCGTCCGCGGCCGGCGGATCCCGCAGGAGGCGGTGATCGGCCTGGTCTACGCGATCACCGCGGCGATCTCGGTGCTGCTGGTGGAGAAGATCCGCGGGGTCGAGCACCTGGTCAACATCATGCACGGGCGGATCCTGTGGGTGCAGTGGTCCGAGGTGCTGACCGCCCTGGTCGCCTACCTGGCGGTGGGCACCGTGCACGTGGTGTTCCACAAGCAGTTCGCCAAGATCTCGGACGACCCGGAGAAGGCGTTCAAGGAGGGCATGAACGTCCGGCTGTGGGACTTCTTCTTCTACATGACGTTCGGGTTCGTGATCAGCTTCTCGGTGCGGGTCGCCGGCGTGCTGCTGGTGTTCGTGTTCCTGGTCGCCCCGGCGATCATGGCGTTCCTGGTCAGCGACAGGTTCCGCACCCAGCTGGCCGTCGGCTGGCTCATGGGGGTCGTGGTCTCCACCTGCGGGATCTACCTGTCGTGGGTCGCGGACCTGCCCACCGGCCCCACCGTGGTCAGCTTCTACGGGCTGGTGCTGGTGCTGTTCGGCACGGCGGTCTACGTCGTCCGCGCCGAGCGGCGCGGCCGGGCGATGGGGCTGGTCCTCGCCGGCGGGGCGGCGTTTGCGCTGGTCGGGGGCTTCCTGATGCTCGGGGCGATGGCGCTGGCCGGGTCGCCGCTGGCCGGGGAGGCGCACGCCCACGAGCACGGACTGCCGGTCGAGGCCGGGGAGCGCGCGGCGCTCGACGCCCACGGCGACGAGGGGGAGCCGGGCCACGACGGCGCCGAGGACGAGGCGGCAGCCAGGCGCGCTGCGGCGCCGGCCGTGGCCGAGGCGGAGTCGGCGCGGCCCGCCGGCGACGACCTCGACGGCTTGCTGACCCGCTACCGCTCCGCCGACATCTGCCTCGACCGGATGGAGCTGCTCGACCCGCTGGTCGCTGCGGACCGCGACCGGGGCCTCGAGGTCGTGTACCTGTTCCTCGCCGACGGCGAGACGATGCCGTTCTGCCGCCGCGGGGCGGTCGAGATCCTCCAGCGCGAGGCGGGCGAGGACTTCGGCCTCGACCCCGACCTCGACCCGCTCGGCAACCTCGAGGCGCTGGCCCGTTTGCGGACCTGGATCGACGGCCAGAGCAGCTGAAACGTCCCCACCGCCGCCGGACGCGCTAGATTGGGGGGGGCGGCACCACGACCGCCCCGGGAGCCCATGCTGCGAGCGTCCCTGCGCCTGAAGTACACCCTGCTGGTCAACGGCCTGATCGTCGTGCCGATGGCGGTGTACCTGATCTGGGACATCCAGCTGGAGCGGAGGCAGATCCTCGACAGCCGGCTCGAGGTCCTGCGCAGCGTCGGCCAGCTGGTGGTCGAGCAGGCCGCGGTGGACGCGGCCGCGGGGTACGTCACCACGCAGCGGCAGCTGGACCGGTTCCACGCCGAGCAGCCCCACCTGGAGATCTACGTCCTGGACGCGGAGCTGCGGACGACGGCCTCGACCCACGCCGAGCCGCTGGTGCTCGGCGAGAGCGAGGCCGAGCTCCGGGACGTCGTGGCGGGGCAGACCGGTTTCGTCTGGGAGCTGGACCAGCACGGGGACCTGCCGGTGCTGGAGATCTCTCTCCCCGTCGTGATGGGGGTACCGGGGGGGGAGGCGACCGTCGTGGGGGCCGTCCACATCGCCGAGCCCCAGGCCACGGTCCAGCGGGCGATCCGCCAGTCCCGGACGCGCAGCACCACGTTCGTGCTGCTGCTGATGGTGCTGACCGGCACGACGATCACGCTGGCGACGAACCGGATGATCATCCGCCGCATCGGCCGCCTGACCCGCCGGATGCAGGCCACCCGCTGGCGCCCAGTCCCTGCCGCGGACCGGGTCGAGCGCGACGAGCTCGACACCCTCGCGCGGGTCCTCGACGCCCTGATGGCGGAGGTCGAACGGGCCACCGACGAGCTGCGCGAGGCGCTGTCCGAGCGGGAGGCGCTGCTGGGCCGAGTGGAGGGCTTCAACGAGGAGCTGACGGCCCAGGTGGCCGCCACCCGCCGGGAGCTGGAGGCGGTCCAGGGGGAGCTGCTGCGCAAGGAGCGGCTGTCGGCGATCGGCGAGCTGACCGCCGGGCTGGCCCACGAGATCCGCAACCCGCTGCAGATCATCCAGGGCACCGCCGAGATGGTGCGGCGCAAGCACCCGGAGTCGCGCGAGGCGCTGGGGGACGTGGTCGACGAGGTCGTGCGCCTCAACCAGCTGGTCCACGCGCTGCTGGACTACGCCCGGCCGCTGGAGCCGGCCTGCGAAGAGGTCCCGCTGGCGCCGCTGGTCGAGTCGGCCCTGGCGGAGCTGCAGACGCTGCCCGGGGGCGTCGAGGTCGTCCAGGTGATCCCCGACGGGTTCGCGCTGTGGGGTGACGAGGGGCTGCTGCGGCGGGTGCTGGTGAACCTGCTGTCCAACGCGGCCGAGGCGCTGGGCGGGGAGGGCGGTACGGTGCACGTCCGCGCCGCGAGCCGCGGGGACGGCGGCGCGCGGGTGCGGGTCGAGGACGACGGCCCCGGCATCGACGCCGAGGACCTGGCCCAGGTGTTCACCCCGTTCTTCAGCCGCAAGGAGGCGGGCACCGGGCTGGGCCTGTGCCTCAGCCGCCGCTTCGCCGAGCTGCACGGGGGGACGCTGGCGCTGCACAGCGAGCCGGGGGAGGGCACCGCGGCGGTGCTGGAACTCCCGCCCCGGGAGGAGACGACGTGACGCGAGCCCTGGTGGTCGACGACGAGGTCAAGCTACAGCGGCTGATCGCGGGCCTGTTCGAGGAGCAGGGCTGGGACGTGGAGACCGCGACCCGCGCCGAGGACGCCATCGAGCTGCTGCGCCGCGAGCAGTTCGAGCTGCTGGTCACCGACGTGCGCCTGCCGCGGGCGTCGGGGATCGACCTGCTGCGCGAGGCGCTGACGCTCCAGCCCGAGCTGCAGGCGATCGTGATCACCGCCTACGGCTCGGTCAGCGGCGCCGTGGAGGCGATGCGGCTCGGGGCGTTCGACTACCTGCTCAAGCCGTTCGAGATGGAGGGGCTGCTGCTGATCGCGCGCAAGGCGCTGGAGGCGGGCCGGCTGCGCCGCGAGAACGCCTACCTGCGCTCCCGGGACCAGGGCGGGCGCCCCGGCTACCAGCTGGTGGCCGACTCCCCGCCGATGCAGCAGGTCGTGGCGCTCGTCGACAAGGTCGCCGGTGGCGGCACGACGGTGCTGATCACCGGCGAGAGCGGCGTCGGCAAGGAGCTCGTCGCCGACACGATCCACCGCGGCAGCCCGCGCCGCGATCACCCGCTGGTGCGCGTCAACTGCCCCGCGATCCCGCGCGACCTGGTCGAGAGCGAGCTGTTCGGCCACACCGCCGGGGCGTTCACCGGGGCCAGCGGGGCGCGCCGGGGCAAGTTCGAGCTGGCCGACGGCGGCACGCTGTTCCTCGACGAGGTCGGCGACCTGCCGCTGGAACAGCAGGGCAAGCTGCTGCACGTGCTGGAGAACCGGCGGTTCAACCGCGTCGGCAGCAGCCGCGAGATCGACGTCGACGTGCGGATCCTGGCGGCGACCAACCGCGATCTGGCGGCGATGGTCGAGGCCGGCACGTTCCGCCGGGACCTGTACTACCGGCTGGACGTGTTCCCCATCGAGGTCCCGCCGCTGCGCCAGCGCGAGGAGGACCTGCCGGGGCTGATCGACGAGCTGCTGGCCCGGCTCGCGGCCTCCCTCGGCCGCGCGACCCTCTCGCTCGCGCCCGCCGCGATGCCGGTGCTGTGCGCCTACCCCTGGCCGGGCAACGTGCGCGAGCTGCGCAACGTGCTGGAGCGCGCGGCGGTGCTGTGCCACGGCGGCCGCATCGAGCAGCTCGACCTGCCCGCCGAGATCATCGGCCAGTGCGGGCGGCCGGACTGCGCGTGCGCCGCGGAGGGCGCGGGGACCACGCTCCACGAGGGGGTCGAGCGCTACAAGGTCCAGGCGATCCTGACCGCCCTGCGGGCCTGCGGCTGGGTCAAGAAGGACGCCGCGGCGCGGCTGGGGCTGACGCCGCGGGCGCTGAGCCACTACCTGGCGCGCTACGAGCTCGAGCGCTACCGCGGCGAGGGCTGAGCGTCGTCGCCAGGCGGGGTCGGCCAGCGTTGCTCCTCCACGTCTGCGGTGGCCGCGTCCTGCCGGTCTGCGAAGAACCGGTCGCGGGTGGGGGTCGGCAAGGTCGCGACGAATCCGACCATCACGCCCACGGAGGCTCGCTCGTCGACCTGCGGGATGTCCAGGCAGGCCTGGTTGATCAACTCGAAGCTCTCGGACAGCGCAACGTTGTAGCCCAGAGCCAGCCCACCGATCTCGCTGGACCGTTCCTCGGGGTCGATCCGCTGGTGCAGGGCCATGTCGTACTCCAGCAGAAGCTGGTGGCGATCCCCCAGTGAGACATAGACCCCAGGCTCGAGCGCCACGGCGAAGGCAGGCTGGAACTCGCCCTCTGCCTCGTCGCTCACCGGACGGCCGCTGATCGGCACGCCGATCCGCAGGTAGAACCCGAGGGTGCCCTGGTCGGGGGTCACGTCGAGATTCAGCTCCGCACCTGGAGAGAGCTCGAACTCGTCGAACCCGGGACCGGCGAGGCCCACGTCGAGGATCAGATCAAGGTCGACGTGGGAGCTGTCCAGAGGCGTACCGAAGACACCCACGCCGAGCCCGGCGACACCCTCGGCGAAGTGCTCGTTGGCCTGCAGGGTGGTCCCGACGTAGGCCGAGAAGCCCTCGACGATCCCGACGCCCAGCACCAGGTTGCCGTACTGGGCGCGATCCACGCCGTCGGGGCCGATGCCGTCGAAGCCGCCGTAGAACTCCAGGTCGGAGACGCCGACGTCGAAACTCTCCACCGTGTCGGCAGCTCGGGCCAGCGGGCACAGCAACAACAGGACACCGCCGAAGCAGCAGGGCAGGTACCATTCACGCATCGGTCGCTCTTCTCAGCTCCCCCTGGGTTGCTCGACAAGGCGCGGCGTGTGAACAGACCGCACAGCTGGCGGTACACGACGGGTTGCCGTGCTCCGGCGCCGGCACCGGTCGCAGCCCATGCAGGACCTTGCGGGTCACCCACCCCATGGCGACGGCCAGTGCGATCGCGATGATGATCCACTCCCACGCCACCGCTCAGCCCCCCAGCACCAGGCGGCCGGTCTGGTACACGACCAGCGAGATGACGTAGGCCACCGCAGTGAGACCGCCGAGCTGCAAGGCCGCCCACTTCCAGCTCCCCGACTCCCGCCGCGTCACCGCGATGGTGGCCATGCAGGGTGTGGCGATCAGCAGGAACAGCATCAGCGACACTCCGGATAGCGGGCTGTAGTCGCGGGCCAGCGCGGCGCGCAGATCGGAGGACTGCTCGTCGGCCTCGCCCATCGCGTAGACGATGCCCATCTGCGCCACGAAGACCTCCTTGGCGGCGAACGCACCGACCATCGCCGTGCCCAGCTTCCAGTCCAGGCCCAGTGGGCGGAGGGCCGGCTCCATCGCGGCGCCGACACGGCCCGCGATGGAGTGCCGCAGGTCCTCGGCGGCGCGGCGGTTGGCGATCTCGTCCTCCGACAGCGTCACCGAGCCGCTGTCCACGGCCCGGTCCACGTCGTGCGCAGCCTTCTTGGGGTATGCGGTGATGAACCACATCACGATGGAGATGCCGAGGATCACGGTGCCCGCCTTGCGCAGGTACAGCCACGAGCGCTCTGCCATGCGGGTCGTCACCGACCGCAGGGTCGGCAGCCGGTACGGAGGTAGCTCCATCACGAACGGCGCGTCCGCGCCGCGCAGGATCGTGCGGCGCAGCAGCAGGGCCAGCAGCAGGGCCAGCAGGATCCCGGCGGCGTAGATGAAGAACAGCATCGGCGCGCGCCATGTGGGCGCGAAGAACGCCGGCACCAGCAGCATCCAGATCGGCAGCCGGGCGCCGCACGACATCAGCGGCAGCACGAGCATCGTCGCCAGCCGGTCACGCTCGTTCTCCAGCGTGCGGGTGGCCAGGATGCCCGGGATCGAGCAGCCGAAGCCGGTCATCATCGGCACGAAGCTCTTGCCGTGCAGGCCGAAGCGGTGCATCAGGCGGTCCATCAGGAACGCCGCGCGCGCCATGTAGCCGGTGTCCTCCAGCAGGGCCAGCCCGAGGAACAGCAGAACGATGTTGGGCAGGAACACGATCACGCCACCCACACCGCCGATCACACCGTCCACCAGCAGCGAGCGCAGCGGGGATGGCGAGCCGTCTGGCCACAGCCCGGAGATCGCCCCGCCGAGCGCCGCGAAGCCGCCCTCGATCCAGCCCATCGGTGCCTCGCCGACGGTGAACGTGACCCAGAACACGGCGTACATCACCAGCGCGAAGATCGGCAGGCCAAGCCAGGGGTGCACGAGCACCCGGTCGACGGCGTCCGAGAGCCGGCGCGCGTCGGCCCGCGGGGCGTGGCGCACGACCTCGCGCAGCAGGCCGTCGACGAACCCGAAGTAGCGCTCGGTGACGTACAGGTCGATGTCCTGGCCGGTCTCGCCCTCCAGGAGCGCCCGCTGCCGACCCGCCTCGGCGAGCGCGTCGGCGCCGGCGTCGCCGCCCCAGGCCCGCACGCGTTCGACGAAGCGAGGCTCGCCGAGCAGCAGCTTGGTGGCGATCCAGCGCGGGTCGCCCAGCGCCAGCGCCGAGCGCTCCAGGTGGGACGCGACGGGGCGCAGCGCGGCGTCCATCTGCTCGCCGAGCACCAGCCGCTCGCCGCGGCTCGGAGCCCTGGCGGCGTGGCGGATTGCCTCGCGCAGCTCCTCGACGCCTCGACCGCGATGACCCACCGTCTCCACCACGGGGAGCCCCAGCAGGCGCTGCATCTGGGCCAGGTCCAGCTGCTGTCCGGCCGAACGCGCCTCGTCGATCATGTTGAGGCACAGCACGGCGTTGGCACCGGTCTGCATCACCTGCGCGAGCAGCACCAGGCTGCGCGTCAGGGCGGTGGCGTCGACCACCACCACGATCACGTCGTAGCGACCCTCGAGGATCTCGTCCTGGGCGATGCGCTCCTCGGGCGAGAACGAGGTCAGGCTGTAGGTCCCGGGGAGATCGACGAGCTCCGCGGCGCGGTCGTCCAGGTCCACGACTCCGCCGCGCTTCTCCACCGTCACGCCGGGGTAGTTGCCCACGTGCTGACGGGCGCCGGTCAGGGCGTTGAACAGCGACGTCTTCCCCGAGTTGGGGTTGCCCGCCAGGGCGACACGCAGGCGGGCCGCGGCGGGGGCTCGGTGCTGCTCTTTCAGACGATTCTTCAATTGTTAGATGCCTCTACAATAGAGGGTAAAAAAAATGCCCATCGGGTCCCGTCAGGGCTCCTCCGTCCGCATCACCAGCACGGCCTCGGCCTCGCGGCGGCGCAGCGCGAGCTGGGTCCCCTGCAGCCGGATCCACACGGGCTCGCCGGCGGGGGCGACGCGTTCCACCTGGATCCGCGCCCGGGGCAACAGACCCATGTCCAGCAACCGCTGGCGGATCGCCCCCTGGGCCTGGACCTGGGTGACGCGCGCGCTCTGTCCCGGACGGAGCTCGTACACGCTCATCGTCTCCTCCTGGTCTGCTGCGGTGCCGACGGTGCAGCCGTGGGGACACGGCGCGACGTCGTCGTGGACCAGTGAGCAGCCGTGGAACCGGTTCAGGAAGTCCGGCGACGCGTTGGGACACGCGCTCATGTACTCGAAGAAGCGCACCAGTCGGTCCATCGCCTCGTCGCTGAGGTTGTGCTCCATGGCGCAGGCCTCGGCGTCGGCGGCGGCGGGGTCCATCTGGAGTACCTCGGCGAAGAACCGGGTCAGAAGACGGTGTCGGGCGTAGACGCGGCGGGCCTCGACCTCGCCCTCGTCTGTCAGCGTCACGTATTCGCGACGCATGTACTTGACCAGCCCCAGGTCGGCGAGGCGCTTCAACGCCGGGGAGACCGAGCCGGCCTTGACGTCCCGGGCCTGGGCGATGTCGCGCACGCGGGCGAACGGCTGCTCGCGAAGCAGCTGATAGATGGTCTCGAGGTAGTCCTCGAGGGCGCCCGTCAGCGCCGGGCGTACCGCCTCGGCTCCCATCACCGTCCTCCTGTTAGATGTGTCTAACATCTTGAGATGTGACTTGCAAATGGTTTTTTTGAACCGGTGCAGCCCGCCGCTTGACCCCCCCGCGCGCCGGCTCTTAAGGTCCACCGACACCCCGGGGAGGACGCGATGCGTCGTACCGCTCTGTTGCCCGTGCTCCTGCTCCCGCTGCTCGCCACCCTCGGCTGTGTCCAGGCCTGGCGCAGCTCGCTGCCCCAGGTGGAGGGCGAGGTCCTGGTCGACGGCCTCGACGGCCCGGTCCAGATCCTCCGCGACGAGTGGGGCGTGCCCCACATCCGGGCCACCACCGACCACGACGCGCTGTACGCGCTGGGCTACGTCCACGCCCAGGACCGGCTGTGGCAGATGGAGCTCAACCGCCGGATCGGGGCGGGGCGTCTGTCGGAGGTGTTCGGCAAGCGCACGATCGAGACCGACACCTACCTGCGTACCATCGGCTTCCGGGCCCGGGCCGAGGACGCCATCGCCAACATGCCCGACGAGTGGCGGTGGCTGTTCGACTCGTACTGCGCGGGGGTGAACCAGTACCTGTCCGAGGGGCACGAGCTGCCGCCGGAGTTCGAGCTGCTGAAGATCGAGCCCGAGCCGTGGACGCCGGTGGACGGCTACACCTGGGTCAAGCTGATGAGCCAGGACCTGGGCGCCGACGCGCACCAGGAGGAGCTGCGGGTGGCGCTCGAGCGGCAGATGGACCCCGCGCTGGTGGCCGAGCTGCTGGGGTCGTTCCCCGCAGAGGCGGGGCGGGTGATCATGCCCGACCCACCGTTCCCGGAGCCGCCGGCTGCGCCGGCGGTGCCGGCCGGGGAGGGGACCGAGGAAGCCCCTGCCGAGGACGCGCCGCCCGCCGAGGACGCACCACCTGCCGGGCCCGGCGACGATCCCGACGCGAAGCCCGGACCGCCCGGGGGGCCTCCGCCGGACTCGCCCGCGTCCGCCGGGCCGGCCAAGACCGGCGCCCTGGCCCCGCTCCCCGCCGGTGGTCCCCCCGAGGTCCTCCGCGAGCTGCTCGGCTGGGGCAACCCCGGCAAGGGCAGCAACAACTGGGTCGTGGGCGCCGGCCACACCGAGAGCGGCCTGCCGATCCTGTGCAACGACCCCCACCTGGGCTACCAGATGCCGTCGCTGTGGTACCTGGCCCACGTCCATGGCGAGGACATCCACGTCACCGGCGCCACCTTCCCCGGGCTGCCGATGGTGGTCATCGGCCACAACGAGCGGCTGGCGTGGGGGCTGACCAACGTCAACCCCGACGTGCAGGACCTGGTGCTGGAGCGCTTCGATCCCGACGACCCCCACATGGTCGAGTACATGGGCCAGTTCGAGCCGGTCACGGTGCGCAACGAGGTGATCGAGGTCAAGGGCGGCGAGCCCGTCACGGTGGAGGTCCGCGAGACGCGCCACGGCCCGGTGATGACCCGGTTCTTCCCCGGCGTCGGCGAGGAGGTCGCCCTGCGCTGGACGGCGCTGCAGGACGTCGACGACACCGCCGTGGCGTATGCCGAGCTGACCCTGGCGGGCAGCGTCGAGGAGGGCCAGCACGCGATGCGGCACTACGTCGCGCCGGCGCAGAACATCGTGATGGCCGACGTGGACGGCCACATCGGCTGGGTCGCGATGGGCCGCATCCCGATCCGCCCCGAGGGCGACGACGGCAACCACCCGGTGCCCGGCTGGGACGGCCAGCACGAGTGGCTGGGGTACGTGCCCTACGAGGAGAACCCGCGCTCCTACGATCCGCCGCAGGACTGGATCGTCACCGCCAACAACCGCCCGGCGCCGCCGGACTACCCCTACCACCTGGGCGACGACTGGTCGGCGCCGTACCGCGCCGAGCGGATCATCGAGCTGCTGGAGCCGACGTTCCCCGCGACCCTGGACGAGATGGCGACGATCCAGGGCGATCAGCGGTCGCTGTACGCGGTGGACCTGATGCCGACCCTGCTCGCCGCGGCCCGGGACGAGCCGGACCTGCTGCTCCAGCTGCAGCGCTGGGACGGCACGATGCGCGAGGACTCCGCCGGGGCGGCGATCTTCCAGGCGTGGGCCAACCGGCTGCCCCAGGCGCTGATGGCCGACGAGCTCGGCGAGGTCGGCGAGGAGGTCCACGGGCTCAAGTCGTCGATGGTCTACCGCTGCTACGTCCAGGAGCAGTGCTCGTTCTGCGACGACGTGACCACCGCGGGCACCACCGAGGACTGCGCCCACGCCGCGGAAGTGGCCCTCGACATGGCCGTGGAGATGCTGCAGGGCGAGCTCGGCGACGACCCCGCCACGTGGCGCTGGGGCGACGCGCACCGCACCGAGTTCGACCACACGCTGGGCTCGGTCAAGGCGCTGGCCCCGATCTTCAACCGCGAGATCCGGGCCGGCGGCGGGCCGTTCACGGTCAACGTCTCGTGGTACGACATGAAGCGGCCGTTCGTCGCGGTACACGGGCCCAGCTACCGCCAGATCCTCGACGTCTCGGACTGGGACCGCAGCCGGTTCGTCCACACCACCGGCCAGTCCGGGCACCCCTCCAGCCGCCACTTCGACGACCTCATCCCGGAGTGGAAGGCCAACCGCCTGATCCCGATGCCGTTCAGCGACGAGGCCGTCGAGGCCGCCGCCGTGGAGCGGATGGTGCTGCAGCCGAGGTAGCGCGCCCGGTCCCGTCAAGGGAGCAGGACCGCGCTCCCGGTTGGAACGAATCCTGCAGCGTCTCCTGCCGGGTGCTCGTGGCGCGGGCGGGGCGATCCCGCCGGGGGATCCGATGGAATCTACGAGGAGCTGGCAGGACCGCAGCAGGCTGTCGCGGTGCGGGGCCGCGGTGTTGCTGCTGACGGCCGTCGTCTGCGCAGGACACCCTGTCGCCGCGCGAGGACGCCTCGCCGGGGACTCCGGGCCGGCGGTGAGCCCGCACTTCCGCCTGTGGGTCGGGATCGAGGACACCTTCATCAGCGCGTCGCCCTACCCGGGCCTGGGGCTCGCCGTGGGGGTCCGGGTCCACCCGCGCGTGGCGATCGCGGCCGAGGGCTACCTGGCCGCCAGGCTCCAGATCCAGGGCTGGTACGCCCTGGCGGGCGTGCGGCTCTCGCCGCTGCTGCGCGACGCGGTGCGGCTCGACGTGGACCTGCGGGCCGGCCCCGGCAACCACGGCAGGTGGATCAAGGGCTCGTACTGGATCGACGGCGAGGTGGTGCGGCCGTACCCGATGCTGCGCGCGGACGCGTCGCTGCTCGGCTCGGTGGACGCGGTGCTGGGCATCGGGCCCCGGCTGCGGCTGGAGACCCAGCCCCTGTTCATCCTGCGCCGGGGACACCTCGAGGACGGCACCGAGGAGACCACCCCCCGGCTGGCGTGGCGCTCGCACCAGGCGCTGGCCGGCGCCGCCTGGGAGTTCGACCTGGGACGGGGCAACCACCTGGGCGTCGAGGTGCTGGCCGGGATCACGGCCTTCGGGGACCACAGCTCCCTGTTCCCGACGTTCCACGCGGCGCTGGGCTGGAGCTGGGACGACCGGCCGGTCAAGGCCGCGTGCCGGGCCGGCGAGGGGAGGGACCGATGACGCGGACCCACCTGCTGTGGCTGCTGCTGGCCGGGTTCGTGGTCGGCGCGTGCCTGATCGACGACTACTACGTGGACGAGCTGACCGTGACCCTCGAGGCGCCGCTGGACGCCCTCGAGATCGACGAGGGCGGCGTCATCGAGGGCAACCAGTCGGCGTTCTTCTGCGGCCCGCTGCCCGAGGGCGACATCGTGGCCGAGTTCGAGGGCCAGGGGCCCCACGAGGCCGAGGTCCACACCGAGAGCGCGGACCAGCGGACCCACGTGGCGCTGCGCGCCTGGCACGACGCCGACGGCGACGGCGTGGCCGGCTGCGACGAGCTCGGCGTGACGGTCGTCGTCGACATGGACGAGACGCGCGAGATCACGCTCCCGCTTCCCGACGATCCCCCCGAGCCCGGCGGCGCGGGGTGCGCGGGCGACGACGACGACAGCGCGGGAGACGACGACAGCGCTCGCTGAGCCGGACCGCTACCAGCTGGTGAAGCTGTCCTCGTCGCACTCGTACTGCAGCTTGGCGGCGCGACACGCGGCCTGCTGGATCCGCCCCGGACCGGAGTAGATGTCGTCGCAGTCGTCGAGGAAGTCCTCGTAGTCTTCGAAGCCGTAGTCCTCCCAGTCGCCGTCCATGTGCTCGTCGTAGCAGTCGGCGACCGTCGTGCAGTAGTCGACGCACTCGTCGCACCCCGTGCCGACCAGGATCAGGCCCCCCAGGGCCATCGATGCGACCATGGCTTGCAGTGCCCACTTCATGGTTCGTCCCTCCAGGAGTCGATGGGTAGCGTAAGTCCGCCCGCTCAGAACGTCACGTCCACGCCGACGCCGAAGCGGTAGATGTCGCGGTCGGCGTCCTCGAGGATCTTCAGGTCGACGAACTCGCCCTTCAGGTCGTGCTCGAAGTCCGCGTACCAGAACTCCGGCTTGACCGCGACCCACGCGTTGAGCTGCACTGGCAGCCCCACGGTGTAGCGCATGATGCGGTTGACGCGGTCCGCGAGATCGTCGGGATCGAGGTTGGCCTCCTGGGCCCCGACCCAGTCCGGCCCGGTGCGCCACATCCCCTCGATCCGGCCGACCACGGACAGGAAGCGCATCTTCTTGGGCAGCGTCCACTTGGCGAACGCGTAGAACCCGTCGGTGCGGTAGTTGTCGAACACCGTCTCGCCGGGGTTGCGGGCGCTGGTGCCCCAGAAGTTGGTCGAGCGGTGCAGGTACTCGGCCTGGATCGTCAGCGCGCCGACGTCGAACTGCAGGTCGGCCCCCGCGGCCCAGTCGTACAGCTCGTCGTAGTCGTCGTACTTGCCGCCGGTGAACGAGCCCCCCAGCGAGATCATCCCGTCGGGGCCCTTGGGCGGGACGATCTCCTGGCTGAACACGATCCGCGCCCCGTAGCTCTTGGAGTCGTTGTTGTCCGAGAACGGGCGGAACGCCTGCTGCCACTCCACGTCGTTGCGCCCGAACTGCCCGTTGGCGGCCCACACCGAGAACCAGAACTGGGTGTAGTCCCCGGGCCACGCGCTGCCGTACCACACCGCCCCCAGGTCGCTCCAGAACGTGCCCGCCATCGGCTTGGCGAAGCTGGCCCGCACCGGCAGGTCCGGGATGCAGTGGCTCTGGTACAGGTACGGCCGCGTCAGCGTCGGCTGGTTGTTCGGCTCGGCCATGTAGTTGACCCGCCCGAACGGCACCAGCACCCGCCCGACCTCGAAGTTGAGCATCGGGAACAGGCTGATCCCGAGGAACCCCTGGATGATGCTGAAGCTGCTGCCCTCGTGCGTGAAGCACGGCTGCACGCTGACGTAGAAGTGGTCCGTCAGGTCCGCGTTGATCTTGAGGTGGATCACGTCCAGCTGGATGTCGTTCTCGACGTACCCCTCGGGATACCCCTCGCCGGTGAACGCCTGGAACGACGCCACCCCGGCCCAGTCCCACTCGAGCGCCCGCGCCTGCCCGGACACCACCGCGGCGATCCCCGCCGCCGCCACCAGCGCCACGCCCGCGAGCCCGCGCCGCCCCTGCATGATCCGTCTCCCAGCTGGCATGCAGGGAGTCTCTCACATGGGGGAGGGGAGGGGGAACTGCCGGTGGGTGATCGCAGCGGGCAGCGGCCCCCGACCCGGACGCAGACTCGGCCTCGGCCGGATCCCTCGGCCGCGCTCGAGCGAGCGAATTCGCGGTATGGCGCGAACCTTGCTAGTGGTTGCACTCAACGACCATGCGAACCCCAGTCCACCAGTCTGATACCGACATGCCAACCCCGAGGAGCAAGGCGATGCGTTGGCTCGAACGGTTGCGTTACGCGGCTCTGGCAGTCGCTTGCCTGATCGCCCTCGGCTGGCTGGGGCGGGAGTTGCTGGTCGGGTTCCATCACGTATCCGAGGGGCGACCTGCGTACCGTCTCGTGGCGGCACTCCTCGGCCCCGGGGTGTCCCTCGCGCTGATCATGGCCTTGCCCCCGTATCGCCAATTCGGAGTCTGGCGCCGGCTCGTGGTGGGGCTGACCGCCACGTTCTCGGGACTGGTGATGGGCGTGACCTTGCCCCTCATCCCGTTCCACCTCGGTACTGGCGTGGTCCTGAACCGCTGCGTCGCTGTGCCGATGAAGGAGGAGATCGTGAAGATCGCGATCGCGATCTTCCTCGCGTGGCTGGTCGGTCCGGTCTTTCGCAGCCGGTGGCGCCTGGTCGTCGTCGCGTTGGCAACCGGAGCAGCATTCGCCGGCTACGAGAACCTGCAGCAGCTGGGGTACCACGGGTGGCAGGCAGGGGTCGCCTTGGAGACCGGGACACTGATCGCCAGACATACCTCGATCGCCGATCACGCACTCACGACCGCACTCATCGCCGCGTTCATCGTTCGCTTCCGCGGCACGACGGGTCCACGCGTCGTGGCCTGGGGTCTCATCGGTGTCGCCTTGGCCGTCGCGCTCCACGCCTTCCACAATGGCCTGTCCCTGTTCGACTGGAGCGTGTTCCCGAGCACGAGAGTCGCTGGCTGGACGCTCATGGTGGTGCTCTGGTCGAAGGTCACTCTCTGTGTGGTCGCCATCTCGTCGTTGATCAGGCCACTGCGTCGATCGACCGTCCGGCCACCGTCCGAAATCCGGTCGCCGCCGACCGAAAATCGGTCTACTTGACTCCGGTTTCCATCGCTCTGCCACAGATTTCTTTGGAAAAGTGTCGTTATTTTATCGGCTTACGAAGAAGTGCGCGCCGCGTCTTCTCTGGCACGGAAATCGAAATATCCAGCGTGCGGAGCCTGGCAACGGCCCGGTGAGCGAAGCGGCAACGCCTCACCGACGAACGGGGCTCCACCAAACCGCAGAGCCGCCAGGAGTAGACGATGGGTCACGATCTTTCCCTCGCACGCTTGGTCTCGTTGAGCCTGAGCGCGATTCTGTGTTCTATCGCGATCACGGGTTTCGCCAGGAGTGAGGAGTTCCCGGTCCAGGCACCGGACCGGGCACACACGACGATGGCGGGTATCGGGCTGAGTCAAGCCCTCCGTTCCATCGACGCAGGGCCTCGAACCGCGACGCTGGTGTTCTCGCCTGCGTCGTTTCTCTCTGTGACTCTCGACCAGACCGGGATGGCGGTCGAGTGGGAGAGCGCCGGCCTGACCGAGAGTCAGGAACTCGACGTGATCGTGATGGTCGAGGATCTCGGACTCGGGCAGGCCGGAGAGGCCCGGCTCGACGATGGGTCGGGGGTGATGCGGGACATCGAGGCGCTGGTCGGCCTGAACGTCGTGGCACTGTCGGATGTTTTCGTCGACGATGGCCTCGTCGACATCCAGGTGGTGGTCGATCCCATCGATGTCCAGGGCGATGTCGCGTCGATCCTCGACTTCATCATGCAGTTCCTGCCCGTCTTCGCGGGATGGGATGACCTCTTCGTGGAGAACCCGCATACCGGCGTGTCCAACATCGACAAGGTCGCGGAGTGCCTCGACGATCCGTACGGATGCGCAGAGGACGAGAAGGAGTCCTTCGATCAGCAGACCAAGCAGGACACACAGGATTTCTTCGACGACTGGAAGGAGCAGAAGAAGCAGGCATGGGAAGACTTCCTCGAGGCCCTCGAAGATCTCTTCACCAAGGACGAGAAGAAGGAAGAAGACAAGGACACGCCTGATTCGGGTGAGGACGATGACGAGGACGAAGAGGATCCGCAGGACGAGCCGGACCAGATCGCGCCGTGGACAGAGGGACCGATGAAGCTCATCGAGGGCGAGCACGGTCTCTTCGTGGTCTTCACCGTGGATCAGCTGATCGCAGGTGCGGAGTACTTCCAGGTCAGCTGCCAGCCGTGATCATCGCCGGTTAACCACCTTCCCTCACTCCGGTCTGTTCCTGTTGCCCTCCCAGCTGGCAGGCTGTCGTCAGGCCTGCTATCCCGGAGGGAGCGCGAGGAGGCCGCAGCGATGACCCACGACCGCATCCCACCGAGCAGCTGGCCGAGCCGCAGGCCGAGCCGGCGGGGGTTCCTGGCCGGGTGTGCGGCGTGCGCGGCGGTGGTGGGGGCGGGGGGGGCGACCTCGGTGGCGGTGCCGCGGCGGGCGCGGGCGGCGGTGGCGCGGGGGCACGTCGTGGCGCACCGCTCCGAGTGGTTCACGGCGATGGACGACGGGCTGGTGCAGTGCACGCTGTGCCCGCGCAGCTGCGTGGTGCCGGACGGCAAGCGGGGGCACTGCGAGGTGCGCGAGAACCGCGGCGGGGAGTACTACTCGCTGGTCTACGGCAACCCGTGCGCGGTGCACAACGACCCGGTGGAGAAGAAGCCGTTCTTCCACGTGTTGCCCGGGACCGTGTCGTTCTCGATCGCCACGGCGGGGTGCAACCTGGACTGCAAGTTCTGCCAGAACTGGGAGATCTCGCAGACGGTGCCGGAGCTGACGTTCAACTACGACCTGCCCCCGGACGAGGTCGTGGCGATGGCCCGGGAGTACGGCAGCGCGACGATCGCGTCGACCTACGTGGAGCCGACGATCTTCTACGAGTACATGCTCGACATCGCCGTGGCGGCGAAGAAGGTCGGGATCCTCAAGGTCTCGCACAGCAACGGGTACATCGCCCGGGAGCCGCTCGAGAAGCTGATCCCGTACCTGGCAGCGGCGTGCATCGATCTCAAGGGCATCACCGAGGAGTACTACGCGTCGATGACCGGGGGCCGGCTGGGGCCGGTGCAGGAAACACTGCGACGACTGCGAAAGGGCGGGGTCCACGTCGAGCTGGTCAACCTGGTCGTGCCGACCCACAACGACGGCGACGACGACCTGAGGGCGCTGTGCGAGTGGGTCGCGGGCGAGCTGGGGCCCGAGACCCCGATGCACTTCAGCCGGTTCAGCCCGATGTACAAGCTGACCAACCTGCCGCCGACCCCCGTGGAGACGCTGGAGCGGGCCCGGGCGATCGCCCTCGACGCCGGGCTGCACTACCCCTACCTGGGCAACGTCCCGGGCAACGACGGCGAGAACACCTACTGCCCCGGCTGCAAGGAGCTGCTGATCCGCCGGGTGGGGTACCAGACCGAGGTCGTGGGCCTCTCCGAGGGGGCCTGTCAGCACTGCGGCCAGAGGATTCCTGGCATCTGGTCCGTTCCGGACTCACAGTAATTGGCGTAGAAAGCCGAATTCGATTAAGCTAACTGCCCTCACGCGGCCGCTGGCTCGATGGGCTGTATACGGTTGGCTGGCCGCGAAGCTGGCGAAGGGAATCGCAATGGCGGAGATCGGCGGACTTTCCGAGAGCCTGGAGGACTACCTCGAGGCGATCTACCACCTGGTCCAGGAGAAGAAGGTCGCCCGCGTGCGGGACATCGCCGCGCGCAAGGGCGTCAAGATGTCCAGCGTCGTCGGCGCGCTGCGGCGGCTGAGCGCGGAGGAGCTGATCCACTACCGCGCGCGGGAGTACGTCGAGCTCACCGAGGCCGGCGAGGACCTGGCCAAGAAGGTCGTGTCGCGGCACGAGTTCCTGACCAAGTTCTTCGTCGAGGTGCTCGGCGTCGACGACGAGACCGCGGACCAGGAGGCGTGCTCCATCGAGCACGTGGTCAACAAGGACACGATGGTCCGGATGCGGCGGATGGTGGGCTACGTCAAGCAGTGCCCGGGGCTGCTCGAGCACCTGCGCGAGCTCAACCCCCCCGGCGAGGTCAGCGAGGACGCCCCGTACCCCCAGCCCTGTACCAAGGGTCCACACTAGGGCCTGCCGGGCCGGGCCGGATCAGCCCCCGTCGGCGGCGGTGTCCTCCGGCTCCGCGGCCTTCTCCCCGAACAGCCCCTGCAGCGTCGCGACGTTGGCCCGGGCCTGCGCCAGGTAGTCGTACGAGGCGCCCTCCGGCGGCTGCTCCAGCGGGTCGAGGAACACGACGGTGACGCCGGTGGCCTCGAACTTCTGCTTCAGCTCGTCGCCGGGCATCGACTCCCACAGCATCAGCTTGGTGCCGTGCTCCTCGACGTGGTGCTCGAAGTGGTGGAACTGCTCCTCCTCCGGCTCCTCGCCGGGCTCGAAGCCGTAGTTGTCCAGCTTCAGGCCGTACCGCTGGCCCAGGTAGTTGAACGCCGGGTGGCTGGTGGCCAGGACCTGGCCGTCGTAGCCCGCCAGCGCCGCCTTGTACTCGCCGTCGAGGGCCTCGAGCTCGGCCTTCAGCGCGGCGAGGTTGGCCTCGAACGCCTCGGCGTGGCCCGGGTCGGCGGCGGCCAGCGCATTCTTGATCGCGACGGCCTGCTCGATGGCGATCAGCGGGTCGCTCCAGGTGTGCGGATCGGTGCCGGCGTGGGTGTGCTCGCCGCCCTTGCCGTGCGAGTGGGTCTCGCCCTGGATCTCGATCAGCTGGCCCTTCAGCGCCGCGGTGGTGTCCACCAGCTTGTCCTGGGGCAGCGTGGTGGTCGCGACCCAGCCCTCGAAGGTGGCGCCGTTGATCACCACCAGGTCGGCGCCCTGCATCGCGGTGACCACCTCGGCGGGCGGGGTCCACTCCGGCGGGTCCTCGCCGACGGGCAGGATGTTGGTCACGTCGGCGTGCTCGCCGGCCACGCGGCGGGTCATCCAGTCGACCGGGTAGCAGCTGGTGTACACCGACAGGCGCACGGCCTCGGGGGTCTCCTCGCCTCCGTCGTCGCCGCCGCCACAGGCGGGCAGCAGCAGGGTCGCGCCGAGCATCAGCGCGCCGGTCAGCACGATCGAGATCAGGGTCCGCATCGATTCCTCCCTTGGGTGTCACAGTGCGACGATCGACGACAGCACGGCCAGGCTCCCGGCCGTCAGTGCCGCCGCGACGAGCGCCGACGCTAGCAGGATCAGCACCACCTCGGTGGAGACAATCGTGGCGATCGCGGAGCGCGAACACCCGATCCGCTCCATCAGCGCGATCTCCGCAGCCCGCAGGCGCAGCGATAGCGCGATCACGAGCACGAAGAACGCCAGCGTGCTGGCCAGGATCAGCGCGAAGTAGGCCTGCAGCGCGTCGCGCACCTGCAGCACGATCCCCAGGATCGTGTCGATCACCTCGCTGGGCCGCAGCGCCTGGTAGCTCTCGCTCAGCTCGTAGTCGCCGAGCAGCTGGGTCATCGCCCGGTGGTCGGTGGGGAACACCAGCACCGCCGACAGCGGGGCGTCGTCGATCTCGCCGTGGAAGTGGTAGCTGCCGACGTTGTCGGCGGTGATCTCGTTGAAGATGAACAGCGCCGCGCTGGCCTCGAGGTTGGCCGACTCGTCGTCGGGGTTGAGCGCCAGGTCCTCGGTCACCTGGCCGTGGCCGTGGATCCGCCCGTCCAGCACCCAGGTCGTCTTGACGTCGGCGAACAGCGCGTGGTCGTCGACCGTGCCGGCGGGGGCCAGCACGCCGACCACGTGGCACACCAGCGGGTAGGCCTCGGCGATGTTGTACAGGTTGCTGTGGTCGGTCATCAGCTTGTCGCCGGGGGCGATGTGGGCCTCGGCGGCGATCTCGGCGCCGACCAGGACCTCGCCGAGCATCGCCGGCAACCGCCCGTCGGCGACCGCCAGCCCGCGCTGCTCGAAGTAGTCCAGCGAGGTGCCGACCAGCGGGATCCCGGCGGCCGAGTAGCCGGTGTACAGCGGCACCGCCACGCCGTAGCCCGCGTCGTGGATCTCGCCGACCAGCCGGTACGGCACCGGGTCGTCCACCGAGCCCTGGAAGTACAGCGAGCTCATCGTCAGGTCGAACTCGTTGCCCTTGTAGCCGATCAGCACCGGCGAGCTGTCGCCGCGGGACGACAGCTGCGCGTCGATCAGCGACGCCGCCTGGAACGTGAACGCCGGCAGGAAGAAGCACACCGAGGTGGCGAAGATCAGCGTGCCGGTGCGCACCCGGTGGGTCCACAGGTAGCGATGGGCCAGGAAGAACGCGTTGCGCAGGCCCCGCATCACGCCCCCTCGCCGCCGCCGCCGGCCAGCGCCCGCGCGTCGACGGTCCGATCGAAGCGCGGGAACAGCGAGTGGTCGTGGGTCACCATCACCAGCGTGATGCCCCGCTCCTGGACCAGGCCGTCGATCAGGTCCATCACCGCCGCGGTGCGCTCGGGGTCCAGGCCGCCGGTGGGCTCGTCGGCCATCAGCACCTGGGGCCGGGTCACCAGCGCGCGGCAGATCGCGACCCGCTGGCGCTCGCCCTGGGACAGCTGATCCGGCATCCGCGCCGCCTTGTCGCCGAGGTCCAGCTCGCCGAGCAGCGCGTGGGCCCGCTGCCGGGCGGCGTCGTCGAGGTGCAGCGCGGGGTTGAGGTAGTACGGGTAGAGCACGTTGTGCACCACGTCGAGGTAGTCGATCAGCGCGTAGTCCTGGAACACGAAGCCGATCTCGGAGATGCGGAACGCCCGCCGCGCGCCCTCGTCCAGCGCGGTCAGCTCGGTGGGGCCGATCTGCACGGTGCCGGCGTCGGGGACCAGGATCCCCGCGATCAGGTTCAGCAGCGTGGTCTTGCCGCAGCCGCTGGGCCCGTACAGCGCCGCGCGGGTCCCGCCGGCGATCGTCAGCTCGGGCAGCCGCAGCTCGAACCCGCCCTCGCCGCGGTAGCGGAAGCGCAGGTCGCGGACGGCGATCTCGACGGCGCTCACCGCGTCTCCTCCCGGGGCGGCAGCTCGGCGGGCGTGGTCTCGGCGCTGTCGTCGTCCGCGGTGGGCACCAGCCCGGCCCGCAGCAGATCGGACGGGCTGAGCATCCCCTGGCCGGTGGTCGGCAGCGGCTCGTCGAGCCCGAAGCCGGTGGACATCATGTCCATCTGGACCCGCTCCATGTTCTTCATCCTCGTGCCGACGATGCGGTAGCCGCGGTCGGTCGGCGCCACCGTGTAGATCGCCTGGTAGCGGTTGATCCGCGCGTGGCTGTGGCCCTGGTGGTAGACCACCCCGCCCACGTTCCAGTCGGCCTCGACCACGGCGGCGTCGCCGCGCCATTGGACCACCTCGGCGTCGCTGTAGTCGACCCGCAGGATCGTGATCTTGGTGTCGTCGCGGCGCATCCGGTGCAGCGTCGAGTAGTGCTCGACGTACTCCCTGGTCAGCGCCTCGCCGTCGAAGCTGGCGCGCAGCAGGTCGTAGACCTCGTCGCGGTCGGGGGGCAGCGCGTAGACGTCGTAGATCTGGGTGTGGAGGTCCTCGAACTGGGCGACGATCTCGTCGTCGGCGACCGGCGGCGTGTGGGCCGGGCACCCCGATCCCCGCGACGCCAGCGCGGAGAGGCAGACGAGCACCGCCACACGGCGGTACACTCCTGAGCCTCGCTGGCGGCTCTCTGGATCGGGACGAAGGTTTCCTGACATCCAACCGTCTACGGGGTTGTAGCCTAGGACCATGTGCATGAGACGACCGGCCATCTTCGTCACCTCGCTGCTCGCGCTGGCGCTCGCGTTGCCGGCCGCGGCCCACCCGTTTGGTCCGGAATACTACTCCTTCCGTACCATTGTCGAACTCGACGGCTCCGCGCTGAAGCTGACCACCACCGTCGAGGCGCCCACGCTGGCCGTGCTCGAGGAGTACAGCCGCCGCTACGGCCACCTGGACGAGATCGGCGAGAAGGAGGACCGCGAGTTCTTCGAGTCGATGCTGAAGGAGATCGGCGACGGGCTGACCGTGACGCTGGACGGCAAGCCCGTCGCGGGCGAGTGGGTCGCCGCCGACAGCCCGATCAACGGCCGCGCCGACGAGCAGTTCTTCTTCTACATCCTGAGCTTCGAGGCCGCCGGGGCGCTGCCGGGGCGCGCCTGCAAGCTGCAGATCGCCAACCGCGTGTTCCCCGACGAGGAGGCCTACTACTCGGGGTGGATCAAGCCGTCGGGCGGCTGGACCGTGACCGAGACCAACCTGCAGGCGCTGGGCACCGCCGCCCAGGCCGAGGACGTCTCGAACGTGGAGGAGGCGTGGTCCAAGGACGCCGCGCTGCGTGACCTGACCGCGACGCTGACACCCGGAGAGGCGAGCCCGTGAGACCCCTGCTGCCCGCGCTGCTGCTCGCCACCGCGCTGGCCGCCCCGGCCGCGGCCCACACCCCGCCGGTCCCCGAGGACACCTCCAGCGCCTCGGACATGCTCCGAAAGAAGCGCAAGACGCCCTACGAGGCCGTGCCCGGCACCGTCGCCGAGGACAAGCAGGCCTACAAGCGCGACGGCTACCTGGACATCGCCCGCGTCGAGGTCTTCGACGAGGACCCGCTCAAGGTCGTGGTCACGACCTACGAGCCGATCGAGCCCGACCCGGGCGGGCTGGTGCTGCTGTTCACCAGGGCGGGGACCAAGAAGTTCCTGTACGCCGCGTACCTGCCCGAGCCCGCCGAGGACGGCACCCCCGACGAGTGGGGCCTGTTCGCGGCGAGCAAGCGCAACATCTTCGAGGACCGCATCGGCCCCGCGACCTACGCCCGCGACGGCGCCACGATGACCGTCACGGTGCCCCGCGACGCGATCCCGCTCGACGAGTTCCTGATCATCACCCGCGTGCTGTCCGGCCCGGACAACGACAGCCTGTGGAGCGACGACGCCCCCAACGACCGCAAGGGCCTGGCGATCCCGCCGATGGCCGAGTAGACCTTGCCCCCGCGCCGGCTCCGGCGCTATACCCCGATCGTCGGTGCGCCAGTAGCTCAGTGGATAGAGCAGCGGCCTTCTAAGCCGCTGGTCGCAGGTTCGATTCCTGCCTGGCGTACCAACGATGCCGTGTTGGACATCATGGAGGGCTCCGGTGATTGTCGCGCGCCACGAACATACTCCCGCCTGAACGCCAGTCGCGCCACGAACTA